>OZ252048.1:3590000-3928576 GCA_965247915.1 Paracoccaceae bacterium | reverse complement strand
TTGCGCCGGTCTCAATCACCACCGACCGCATTTCATCGGTTTCCCGTCCCGAAGGCCGCATGAATAAATCCTTTTGCAAAGTGGCTTTCCAATTCCCATGGCGACTTTCGGAAGGCAACCCCGATTGACCCCGGCCCGAAGGACACGTTAATGAGGCTGCCTGGAAAAGTGACCGATGAGCGATTCCCAAGACATCCTGACCGAGATGAACGACCGCTCGCGCGAAGTGTTCCGCCGCGTGGTCGAGACCTATTTGTCGTCCGGCGAACCGGTCGGTTCGCGGTCGCTGACCCGGATGATGAGCGAAAACATTTCCGCCGCCACCATCCGCAAAGTGATGCAGGACCTCGAATACCTCGGGGTGCTGGGCAGCCCGCATGCCTCGGCGGGCCGGGTGCCGACCCAGAGCGGGCTGCGGATGTTCGTCGATGGGATTTTGGAGGTGGGTGAGCTTACCGACGAGGACCGCGAGAAAATTGACGAGACCCTGGGCGACAATTCCGGCGACGTGGGTGCGTTGCTCGACCGGGTCGGATCGGCGCTTTCCAGCGCTACGCGCGGGGCGAGCCTAGTGCTGGCCCCCAAGCACGAAGCACCGCTCAGGCACATCGAATTTGTCGGCCTCGACGCCGACCGGGCGCTGGTGGTGCTGGTCTTTGCCGATGGTGAGGTTGAGAACCGCATCTTTCGGCCACCGCCCGGGCTCACGCGCTCGTCCCTGCGCGAGGCGGCGAATTTCATCAACGCTTTTGCCGAAGGCAAGACGCTCAGCGCGCTCAGCCGGACGATTCGGGCGGAAATTTCCCAGCGCCGCAACGAGCTCGATGTGCTGGCCAGCGACCTTGTTAAAAGCGGTATCGCGGTATGGGAAAATCACGGCGAGCGGACCGAGCGGCTGATTGTTCGCGGGCGCGCCAATCTTCTGGACGACGGGGCCGATGCGGACGACCTCGACCGCATCCGGACGCTGTTTGACGACCTCGAACGCAAGCGCGATATCGCCGATTTCCTGGAACTGACCGAAGCCGGCGACGGCGTGCGCATTTTTATCGGCTCCGAGAACAAGCTTTTTTCACTTTCGGGTTCCTCTTTGGTGGTGTCTCCATATATGAACGCTGACCGAAAGATTGTCGGAGCTGTCGGGGTGATCGGCCCGACCCGTCTGAATTACGGGCGGATCGTGCCGATCGTTGATTACACCGCCCAGCTTGTCGGCCGGATATTGTCGGAGCGAACATAAAGGCCGCAGCAATGGCAGAACCGAAAAACGAAGAATTTCTTGACGACATCGAGGCCGAAGTAGCCCCGGACGACCTGTCGGTCATGGAGGACGAGGTCGAACTGAATTCGCCCGAAGAGCAGATCGAGGTTCTGACGGCGCAGCGCGACGAAATGCGCGACCGCTTCATGCGCGCCCTGGCCGATGCCGAAAACACCCGCAAACGCGGCGAGCGCGACCGGCGCGAGGCCGAAAAGTACGGCGGGTCGCGTCTGGCCCGCGATCTTTTGCCGGTCTACGACGCCCTGACCCGGGCGCTCGATCTGGCCACCGATGAACAAAAAGCCAAGCACGGCGCGTTTCTGCAAGGCGTCGAGCTGACTTTGCGCGAGCTGCAGAACGTCTTTGGCAAGCACGGGATCGAAATTATCGAACCCCAAATTGGCGACAAGTTTGACCCGCAGATGCACCAGGCCATGTTCGAAGCCCCCCTGCCCGACACCAAAGCGGGTGAGATTATTCAGGTGACGGCCCAGGGGTTCTTGTTGCACGAACGGCTGCTCAGGCCGGCGCAGGTCGGGGTGTCGTCGACCCCGAATAAGTAGCAGATCAGGTATTTCGCGCTTCGGCGAGCGATTTGAGCTCGTAGATCAGTTCGAGCGCTGCGCGCGGGCTCAGGCTGTCGGGAAGAACATCCGCCATGCGATCCTCCAGGGCGCTTTGGCGCGTGGGCGTTGTAGCGGCGCGCGCCGAAAAAAGCGGCAGATCGTCGATCAGCGCCGCGCTTCGGGCGCCGCGCTCGCTGGCTTCGAGCTGGGCCAGAACATCGCGCGCGCGCGCCACAACGGCCTCGGGCAGGCCCGCCAGCTGTGCCACCTGAACGCCATAGGACCGGTCCGCCGCCCCCTTGCGGACCTGGTGCAGAAACACCACCTCGCCCTGCCATTCCTTGACCGCGACCGTCGCACAATCGGCCCGTTCCAGCGTGTCGGCCAGCGCCGTCATCTCGTGATAATGGGTCGCGAAAAGCGCGCGGCACCGATTGACCTCGTGCAGATGCTCAAATGTCGCCCAGGCAATCGACAGCCCGTCATAGGTCGCGGTGCCACGGCCGATCTCGTCGAGGATCACCAGGGCGCGGTCGTCGGCCTGGTTCAGGATCGCCGCGGTCTCGACCATTTCGACCATGAAGGTCGAGCGCCCACGCGCCAGGTCGTCCGCCGCCCCGACGCGGCTGAATATCTGGCTGACCGCACCGATACGCGCCGCGTCGGCAGGAACGTAAGACCCCATCTGCGCCAGAATCGCGATCAGGGCGTTCTGGCGCAGAAAGGTCGATTTGCCGGCCATATTGGGCCCGGTCAAAAGCCAGATGTCACCGGCGTCACGCCCCAAAGCGCAATCGTTGGCGACGAACCCGGTGCCACCCTCGCTGCGCAGCGCGGCCTCGACCACCGGGTGCCGCCCCGCGGTGATAGCAAGCGCGCGGCTGTCGTCCACCTGTGGCCGTGACCAGCCTTCGCCGCGCGCAAGATCGGCCAAAGCCGAGGACACGTCGATCGCCGCCAGCGCCTGCGACGTGGCCCCAATATCCTCGGAATCGTCCAAAATCGCTAGTGTTAGAGCCTGATAGTGATCTAGCTCGATCGACAGGGCGCGCGCGCCCGCGTTCAGTATCCTAGTCTCCATCGCGCTTAGCTCGACCGTGGTAAAGCGCACCGAATTGGCGGTGGTCTGGCGGTGAATGAAGGTCTCGGACAAGGGCGACGACAGCATTTTGTCAGCGTGTTTTGCCGGGGTCTCGATGAAATAGCCCAGAACGTTGTTGTGTCTGATTTTCAGCGCGTTGATGACGCTTTGCTTGCCGTAGTCCGCCTGCATGGCCGCGATCACCGAGCGGCCATGATCGCGCAGGTCACGCGCGGCGTCCAGATCGGCGTCATGCCTTGGCGCGATGAAGCCGCCGTCGCGGGTCAAAAGCGGCGGTTCGGCCACCAATGCCGCGTCAAGCCGGGCGATAAGATCGTCCGATCCGGTCAAGGCCGGGCGGTGGCCGGCCAGCTCGGCCGGCGGATCTGCGCGCGTCAGACCTGCATCCAGCGCCGCGGCCAGGGTCATGCCGTCACGCACCGCTGCCAGATCGCGGGGTCCGGCGCGGCCCAGCGAAATGCGCGCCATGGCGCGGTCCATATCCGGGATGCGGCGCAGAATTTGGCGCGCCCCTTCGGCCAGCGCGCGGTTTTCCATCCAGTAGGCGATCGCGTCGTGGCGGGCCGCAATTTTTTCCGGATCACGCAGCGGTGCGGAAAGCCGCCGGTCCAAAAGGCGCGCGCCACCGGCGGTCACGGTGCGGTCGATGACCGAGATCAATGTGCCGCCGCGCCCGCCCGACAGGGCTTGGGTCAATTCCAGGTTGCGCCGGGTGGCCGCGTCGATTTGCACCACCGCGCCCGCGTATTCGCGCCGCGGCGGCCGCAAGAGCGGCAGGTTGCCTTTTTGGGTCAGCTCCAGGTAATCGACAAGGCCGCCCATGGCGCCAAGTTCGGACCGGGTGAAGGTCCCAAAGGCGTCCAGCGCCGCCACGGAAAAGAGGGACTTCAGCCGCGCTTCGCCGCGCGCGCTATCAAAACTTGACGGCGCAAGTGGCGTCAGCGCCAGGTCAAATTCAGAGCCTAATTTAGCCAAATCATCCTCGGCTTGCTGCGAGATCAGCAGTTCGCGCGGGGCCAGCCGTGCCAGTTCAAACCCAAGCCGACCCCTTGCGCAATCGGCCACCCGAAAAACCCCGGTCGATATATCGACCCAAGCCAGCGCGCCCTGGCCGCGCACTTGTGCCCAAGCGGCCAAATAATTGTGGCGGCGCGGCTCCAAAAGTGCGTCTTCGGTCAGGGTTCCGGGCGTCACCAGCCGGACAACCTCGCGGCGCACCACCGATTTCGGGCCGCGCTTCTTCGCCTGCGCCGGGTCTTCCATCTGTTCGCAGACCGCGACCCGAAACCCTTTGCGGATCAGCGTCTGCAGATAGCGCTCGGCGGCATGGACCGGCACGCCGCACATGGGAATGTCTTGGCCCAGGTGTTTGCCGCGCTTGGTCAGGGCAATGTCCAGCGCTGCCGAAGCGGCGCGGGCATCGTCAAAGAACATCTCGTAAAAATCGCCCATCCGGTAAAACAGCAACGCTTCCGGATTATCGGCCTTGATCTGAAGAAACTGCGCCATCATTGGCGTGACAGCAGCATTAGCGACGTTCACATGCCTGACCCCCATATGTGGGGTCAGTTTACCCGTTTCGGGTAACAAACAAAAGCGATTTCGCGCGGTTAATGCTGCACAAATGGGGCTTCGTCGCCCCACAGCGCCAGTATTTTTTCGTCGCGCCGGCAGCCCTTGCGATAGCGTTTGTAGGCGTCGCTTTGCTTGATCCAGCCGAACCGAGTCAGCACCCGGTTTTCGCCCAGGTAATAGTCCTGGTGATAATCCTCGGCCTCGTAAAATTCGCCCGCAGGCAGAATTTCCGTGACGATCCGTTTTCTGAGCGTCCGACCAGCGTCGCCCTTGGCGCGCCGCGCGGCGCGCTTTTCGTCGTCGCCATCGTAAAAGACCGCAGTGGCATAGCTTTGGCCGCGATCGCAGAACTGACCGCCGGGGTCGGTCGGGTCGATCGAGCGGAAAAACAGGTGAAGCAGTTGGTCATAGGACACAACCGCGTCGTCATAGGTGATGCGAACCGCCTCAAAATGCCCGGTTCCGCCTTTTGACACCTGTTTATAGCTTGGGTTCTCCAGCGCTCCTCCGGTATAGCCGGAAATGGACTCGGCGACGCCGTCGACGCTCTCAAAGTCGGATTCGACACACCAGAAACAGCCACCCGCGAAGATCGCGGTTTTGGTTTCAGCCAGGGTGGGCGCGGCAAATACGGTGGTCAGGACCGCAAGAATCGTTATGTGGCGCATTGGTGTCCCCTTTTCTCAGGGTGATGTGGTCGCGAACCGTGGCGTCGCGCAAGGATTGTCATGGACATTCACGCAAAGATGAGCAGTTTTGAGCGAAATGATATGGGGCCGGGTTAAATGCGGATTGCAATGTGGTCGGGGCCCAGGACCCTGTCGACAGCGATGATGTATTCGTTTGCGGCGCGCGGCGATTGGGCGGTGTGGGACGAGCCGTTTTACGGGGTTTATCTGGCCAGAACCGGTCTGGACCACCCGCTGCGCGACGAAATACTGGCGACCTGCGAGACCGACGCCGCCGTGGTCAAGGCACGGCTGCTGGGGCCAATCCCGGGCGGAAAGACTAATTTTTATCACAAACACATGACCCAGCACATGCTGCCGGGGAGGGACCTGTCCTTTGCCGCCGACTGCGCAAATGTTTTTCTGATCCGCCACCCGGCGCGGGTGATCGCCAGCTACTATGCCAAGCGCGAACGCCCGACCGAGGCCGATCTGGGGTTTCGGCGGCAGGCCGAACTTTATGACGAGATTACCCGCCTGACGGGCGCGCCGCCGGTGTTGGACGCCGCCGACATTCACGCCAACCCGGCCGTCGCGCTGCGCGCGCTTTGCAACGCGATCGATCTGCCGTTTACCGAAAACATGCTGTCGTGGCCCAGTGGCGGCCACGCCGATGATGGGGTTTGGGCGCGGCACTGGTACGCCGCGGCGCATGCCAGCACCGGCTTTGCCGGGGCCAAAGGGCCGCTGCCTGCTGTCCCGCGCGACCTGGCCGGACTTTACGAGCAAACCATACCTGCCTACGAAAAGCTTGCTGAGCAGCGGCTAACGATCTAGGCGCCGGTTGCGCGCCGCCAGAAGTTTCAGCCGCAGCGCGTTAAGCTGGATAAAGCCCGCCGCGTCCTTCTGGTCATAAGCGCCGGCGTCGTCCTCGAAGGTCACATGCGCCTGCGAATAAAGGCTGTGGTCCGACCAGCGGCCCACGGTGCGCGCGAGGCCCTTGTAAAGCTTCAGCCGCACGGTGCCGGTCACATGGTCCTGGCTTTGGTCGATCAGGGCTTGCAGCATCTCGCGTTCGGGACTGAACCAGAACCCGTTATAGATCAATTCGGCATATTTCGGCATCAGCTCGTCTTTCAAATGCGCCGCCCCCCGGTCGAGCGTGATCGCCTCGATGCCCCGGTGCGCTTCCAGCAAGATCGTGCCGCCGGGGGTCTCGTAAATGCCGCGCGATTTCATGCCGACAAACCGGCCCTCGACCAGGTCCAGCCGCCCGATGCCGTGCTGCCCACCCAGCTCGTTCAGGCGGGTTAGAAGCTCGGCGCGTGACAGGGCTGCGCCGTCAATCGAAACAGCGTCGCCGCGCTCAAAACCCACCTCGACATATTCCGGCGTATCGGGCGCACCTTCGGGATGCACGGTGCGCTGATAGACGTAATCGGGGGCCTCGTCGGCGGGGTTTTCCAGAACCTTGCCCTCAGACGACGTGTGCAAAATGTTGGCATCGACCGAAAACGGCGCTTCGCCGCGCTTGTCCCTGGCGATGGGGATCTGGTTGGCTTCGGCGAATTCCAACAACTTGGTCCGGCTGGTCAGATCCCATATCCGCCAGGGCGCGATGACCTTTATGTCAGGGTTCAGCGCATAGGCGGAAAGCTCGAACCGCACCTGATCGTTGCCTTTGCCCGTCGCGCCATGGGCTACTGCGTCAGCGCCCGTGGCGTCGGCGATCTCGACCAGACGCTTTGAAATCAGCGGTCGCGCGATCGCCGTGCCCAGCAGATAGAGCCCTTCGTAAACCGCGTTGGCGCGGAACATCGGGAAGACGAAATCGCGCACGAACTCTTCGCGCAGATCTTCGATAAAGATGTTTCCCGGCTTGATGCCCAAAAGCTCGGCCTTGGCGCGCGCCTGTTCCAGCTCGTCGCCCTGGCCCAGATCGGCGGTGAAAGTGACGACCTCGCAGCCATATTCGGCCTGCAACCACTTCAAGATGATCGAGGTGTCCAGACCGCCCGAATAGGCAAGCACGACTTTTTTCGGTTTGGACATGGAAAACACCCCCGGACTTGATTGGTCGGGGGGCGTTTATGTGGTTTTCAGGGGGCGGGCAAGCCAGCGTCGCGCAGCGCCACCTGATTACTCTTCGAAAAGCGACCCTTCGCCCGGCCGCAGAAGCGTGTCGAAATAGACCAGCGCCTCGCCGCTAGGCGGCTCATTGGGCGCTGCCGACACCGCGATGTCGGTGTCCATTTGCGATTGCCAGGCCCGTCGTCGCAAGTGTCACAACGGCGGACGTTGATACCGCTTCTGCCCGCCGGTTTGCTGGCCGCACAGGGAAAGATTAATCGCGCCAGGCGGCGGATAACTGTCCGATCTGCGGTACAGAATTGAATTGAGCAGATAATTTCGACCGATTGTTTACTAAGCCAGTCCAGCGAGCGGAATTGTCCCTGGCGTTGTTTCCAATCCATGATCCGCAGCGGCGGCAAAAAATGTCTTCATTGAGGAATCGTAGCAATCGAGCGCCGCCGCGACGTTGACCGAGCTTGAGTTTCCAGCCGCTGACGCAGCCTCGGCAGCCAAACAATTTGCGCCAAAGTCCCGGAACCCAAGGTTCAGGGCGCTGCCTTTCAGAAAGTGGAAATCGTCTTCGAAGGCGGCGGGGTCGGGTGCATCGCGCAATCGCTTCAGCACGCCTTCGACCTCGTCCATGAAAGGCCCGACCACCTCGTCAAAGTCTTCTGCGCCAACCTCTTCGCGCAGCTCCATCACGCGATCCCAATCAATCATCTGCCTGCTCCACCGTGCTCTGCGGGGAAATTATGCGGCGGAGAGTTAACGAACCCGAAATTTTCCGGCGCTGACTCGTCCAATTTTACCCTTCACCGGCGTTTAAGACTTAGCTGGCACCTCATAGACCTCACGCAAAGGGCCCATCATGCAGATCGACCGGGAAATCGTTGCAGCTGGGGCGGATGACCCAAAGATCGCGGCCAGCGCCGGTACGGTGCTGGTTGTTGACGACAGCCGGTTGCAACGGCGCATCCTGTCGTCGCTTCTAAAGCGCGGCGGTCACCGGGTTATCGAAGCGGAATCGGGCACCGAAGCCCTGGCGGTGCTTGAAACCGAGAGCGTCGAAATTGTGCTCTCGGACTGGATGATGCCGGGCATGACCGGGTTGGAATTGTGCCGGGCCTTTCGCGGCCTGGAGCGCGAGGATTATTCGTATTTCATCCTGCTCACCTCGAAGAGCGAAAAGGGCGAGATTGCCCAGGGACTGGATGCGGGCGCGGATGATTTCCTGACCAAGCCGGTGAATGCCGATGAACTGCGGGCCCGGATCACGGCTGGCCAGCGTATATTGGACATGCAGGCCGAGTTGCAGAAGCAAAACCAACTGGTGCGGTCGACCCTGACCGAGCTTCAAGCACTTTACGACGCGATCGACCGCGATCTGATCGAAGCGCGCAAGCTGCAGCATTCGCTGATCCGCGAGCCGTTTCAGGCGCTTGCGGCGGGTAACGTTTCGCTTTTCCTGCGGTCCAGCGGCCGGGTTGGCGGCGATCTGGTCGGCAGTTATCCGATTGGCGACCGGCGGCTGGGGCTCTATTCGATTGACGTCTCGGGCCACGGCATCGCCTCGGCGCGGATGACCGCGCGGCTGGCGGGATTTCTGTCGTCATCGACGCCGGCGCAAAATGTGGGTCTAAAGCGGACCAAAACTGGCTATATCGGTCTGCCCCCAGCCGAGGTTGTGGCCAAGCTGAACCGGCTGGTGCTGGACGAGATCGAGACCGAGCACTATTTTACCATCAATCTGGCCGAGATTGATCTGACCTCTGGCGCCGTCACCTTGTGTCAGGCCGGGCACCCGCATCCGGCGGTGCAGCGCGCCGATGGATCGGTCGAATTCGCGGGCGACGGCGGGCTGCCGGTCGGGTTGTTCGCTGAGGCGACCTATGAAGAAACCACGCTGCGTCTGACCCCGGGCGACCGCCTGTTGCTCTATTCGGACGGGGTGACCGAATGCGCGAACCCCAGGGATGACTTGTTCGACGAAGCCGGGTTGGAAGCCCTGCTGACGCAGGCCGCGGTAAAGCACGGGCCGGCGTTTTTCGATTCGATGATGGCGCGCCTGACCGAATATGCCGAAGGCGCGGACTTTGGCGATGACATCTCGGCGGCAATGTTCGAATTCAAAGCCTAGGCGGCCCGAACTCTCCGGCCAGCCAACGTTCCAGAAATCCGACATTGCCGGGGCAGGCCAGCGTGTTCAGCGCAAACTCGGGCGCAGCCCAGATTGCCGTGTGCCCGGCTTCGGTCGGAGGTCCCGCGGGGCGCGCCGGTGTGGCAAGATAGACATGGCAGACCTTCTCGGCCCAAAGGTCGTATTCCGGCATATAGGCAAACCGCCGGTAGGCTCCCAGCCGCCGCGCGCGGATCACGCGCCAGCCGGTTTCCTCGATAATCTCACGATATAGCGCCGGCAATGCCGGTTCGCCCGGATCGATGCCGCCGCCGGGAAGCTGAATTTCGGGCGCGGGTTCGGCCTGGTGGGTCAGCAGAAGCTGGCCGTCGCGCGGCAGGATCGCATAGACACCGGGGCGAAAGGAATAACGCCGCTGAAAATCCCGTGTCTCGCCGTATCTGCGCATGCCCGCCCTGCCCCTTGGCGCTGCCGTTGTAGTGCTTATCTAGGCGCGGTATGCCAACCCGAACGTGCTAAGAAAACCCCCCGAGGCGCCGCAGATGTCGAAAAGCAGTCAGATCGCTTGGGGCGATACGGTTCTGCCGTTTCAGTTGGATCAGTCCAACGTGCGCGGGCGGGTGGCGCGTTTGGACGGCGTGCTCGATGCGGTTCTGGCGCAACACGCCTATCCGCCCGCCATCGAAGCGCTGGTGGCCGAGATGTGTCTTTTGACCGCCCTGATCGGCCAGACGATCAAGCTGCGGTGGAAACTGTCATTGCAGGTGCGCGGCGACGGGCCGGTGCGGCTGATTTCGACCGACTATTTTGCCCCCACTGACGAGGGCGAACCGGCGCGCATCCGCGCCTATGCCAGCTTTGACGGGGGTCAGGCGACCGGGGCACCGCCGTTCTCGCTGATCGGGGCGGGTTATTTCGCGATTCTCATCGATCAGGGCGTTGATATGAAGCCGTATCAAGGCATTACGCCGCTTGCCGGAGGGTCGCTTGCGGCCTGTGCCGAGACTTATTTCGCCCAATCCGAACAATTGCCGACCCGGTTCCAGCTGAGCTTTGGCGGCTCAACCCTGCCCGGCGAGGCCGAACACTGGCGCGCCGGTGGGGTGATGTTGCAGATGATGCCTGCGGTGTCGCCGCGTGTAACCGGCGAAGGCGGTAGTGGTGATGGTGGGCTGCTGGCCGCGGCAGATATTTTGGACGATGTTGAGAGCGAGAATTGGTCGCGCGCCAACATCCTGCTGGACACGGTCGACGATCTTGAACTGATCGGGCCGACCGTGCAGCCGACCGAACTTTTGACCCGGCTTTTTCATGAGGAAACGCCGCGCGTGTTCATGGCCCAACCGGTGCGGTTCGGCTGCACCTGTTCGGACGAAAAGGTGCGGCAAAGCCTGGCGGCCTGTTCGGCCAAAGACATCACCACGATGACCACCGATGGTGGCATCGTCACCGCCGATTGTCAGTTCTGCGGTGCGCATTACGAATTTGACCCGGCGAGCCTGGGGTTCGAGGCGAAGGCCGAGCCGCGTGTTTGACCGGGTTCAGGCGGCGCTGCAGGCGGGCGGCGCGGGGTCGTCGGACTTCGATCTCAACCCCGGCGCTGCCCCCGGCCCCGGCCGCCAGCTGCGGGCGGCAGCGGTGCTTTTGCCGCTGATCGAACGGCCCGGCGGCGTGCATCTGGTGCTGACCAAACGGTCGTCGCGCCTGAAACACCATCCGGGCCAGATTTCATTTCCGGGTGGCAAGGTCGACGCCAAGGACGCGGACGCTATCACGGCGGCGCTGCGCGAAGCGCACGAAGAGATTGCCCTGTCGCCTGACGCGGTTGAGGTGATGGGCCAGCTTGCCCCGCACGAGACCGTCACCAGCTTTACCGTCACACCGGTGGTGGGCCGCATCACGCGCGCCTTTGCGCCGATTGCCGAAGCTGGCGAAGTGGCCGAAATATTCGAGGTGCCGCTGGCCGATGTCACAGATCCGGCGCGGTTTTCGGTTCAGGGCCGCATGTGGCAGGGTCGACGGCGATATTATTACACGGTACCCTACGGGCCCCACTATATCTGGGGCGCGACCGCCCGCATTCTGCGCGGATTGGCCGACCGATTGGCATGACCCGAACGATAACAGGTGAATGGCTGAACGACCCCGGCGTGGCCGGGATTATGGCGATGCTGAACCGCGCCGGTTATCATGCCTGGTTCGTGGGCGGTTGTGTGCGCGACGCCATTCTTGGTCTTCCGGTTGGCGACATTGATGTCGCCACCGACGCGCGCCCCGATCAGGTTCTGGCGCTGGCGACCGCGCAGGGCGTCAAGGCGGTCCCGACCGGCCTCGCGCATGGCACTGTGACGCTGGTTGCGGGCCGGGTGGTCGAGGTCACGACGCTGCGCCGCGATGTCGCCACCGACGGGCGCCGCGCGGTGGTCGAATATTCCAGCGACATGGACGAAGATGCGGCGCGGCGCGACCTGACCATCAACGCGCTTTATGCCTATCCTGACGGCGTGGTTCACGACCCGCTGGGCGGCTACGACGATCTGATGGCGCGCCACATCCGCTTTATCGGCAACGCAAGTCACCGCATCCGCGAAGATTATCTGCGCAGCCTTAGGTTTTTCCGGTTCTATGCCTGGTATGGGGACGCATCTCAGGGGCCGGACCCTGAGGCGCTGGCCGCAATTTCAGCAAATCTGGCCGGAATAGAGAGCGTTTCGCGCGAACGGATCGGCGCAGAACTCAAGAAACTTCTGTCCGCATCCGACCCCGCGCCAGCCACTGCGGCGATGGCGCAGACCGGCGTTCTGGCGCTGATATTGCCGGGGGCTGACCCGCGCTGGCTTGGCTCGCTGGTACATTTTGAACGGCAGATCGGGGCGGCCGCTGCGCCTGTTCGGCGACTGGCCGTTCTGGGTGGCGCGAAAGTCGCTCAGGCGCTGCGGCTGAGCCGCGCCGAGGCGGCGAAACTGGACAGGATCCACGCCGCTGCAGCCGAAGCCGTGCCGCCATCGGCGCTGGGCTATGGTTTGGGGGCCGAATGTGCGCTGGACGCGGTCCTGGCGCGCGCGGCGCTGACCGGGACCGCGCCACCTGACACCGCGCAAGCGGACATCGGGCGCGGGGCAGAGGCGAAATTTCCCGTCAAGGCGCGCGATCTGGCCCCGCTTGAAGGGCCAGCGCTGGGCCGGCGGCTGAAAACGCTCGAGCGCCGCTGGACCGCTTCGGATTTCAGGCTTTCGCGCGCGGCTCTTCTGGCTTGACGCATCGGCGGTCGCGCGGCACACCCACCGGATGCCGACTGAGACCCTGATCGCCCTCTTCACAATCGCCGCAACAGCGGCCTTCACGCCCGGGCCCAACAACGCTCTGGTCGCCAGTTCCGGGGCGAACTATGGCATGATGCGCACCATGCCGCACATCATGGGTATTGTGATCGGCTTTCCGGTGATGATTTTTCTGATCGGCCTGTTTCTGGGCGAGATATTCCAGCAAAGCCCGGTTTTGCGCGAAACCCTGCGCTATCTGGGCGCCGGGGTGCTGTTGTGGATGGCTTGGCGAACGGCGACCGCGGGCGCGTCCGGCAAGGCCGAGAACCGGCAGCCTTTTGCCTTTGTGCAATCGGCCGCCTTTCAATGGGTCAACCCCAAGGGCTGGGCCTTTGCCATCGGGGTCACGGCACAGTTCGTGTCGCCCGATGCACCCATTCGCACGGCCCTGATCTGTGCGCTTGCCTTTGCGCTGGCGGGGGCTGGATCGGCGCTGTCGTGGACATTTGCCGGTCAGGCGCTGACCCGGTGGCTGACTTCGGAAATCTGGCGGCGCGGCTTCAACATCGCCATGGCCGGGCTGATCGCGCTCAGCGTCGCGGTTCTGTTTATCGGCTGATTGCTTCGGGCAAAGCGGTTTTCCTTTGGCCAAAGCAGGCGTATACCGGGCGGACTGCCCGGCTTTTTCATGACGAACACGCACATGTTCCGGCGCTTTGAAGATATGGTCGATCCCTTCGTCGAATACGACGAGGTTGACGCACCGCCCCGGCGGCTGTGGCCCTTCATGCTGGACTATTCGCGGCCGTTTTTCCGAATTTTCGCAATTGCGACCGTACTTTCGATTGTTGTCGCGGCCATCGAGATCGGGCTTTTGTGGTACTTGGGCCGGATCGTTGACTTGCTGTCATCAACCGGTCCGGCCGCGTTTTGGCAAGCCCATGGGGCCGAGCTGATTGCGGTGGCGGTCTTTATCCTGCTCATTCGGCCGTTGATCCAGGCGCTTGACGTGCTGTTTCTCAACAACGCCCTGATGCCGAACTATGGCGCGCTGTTTCGCTGGCGGGCGCACCGGCATGTTTTGCGCCAGTCGGTAGGGTGGTTCGAGAATGACTTTGCCGGGCGCATCGCCAACCGGATCATGCAAACGCCCCCAGCGGCAGGCGAGGCGGTGTTTCACGTCTTCGACGCCGTAACCTATGCGCTGGCCTACATCGTCGGCGCCGCGATCCTTCTCACCAATGCCGACCCCAGGCTTTTGCTGCCCATGCTGGTGTGGTTTGCGCTTTACATGGGACTTGTCCGCTGGACCGTGGCCCGTGTCGGTCCGGCCTCGAAGGCCGCCAGCGATGCCCGCAGCGAGGTTACGGGCCGCGTGGTCGACAGCTATACCAACATCCATTCGGTCAAGCTGTTCGCCCACCATGACACCGAGCTGGGTTACGCGCGTGTAGCCATCGAAAACACCAAGCGCACTTTCGCCGCCGAGATGCGGATATACACGATCATGGACGTGTCGCTGGTGGTTCTGAACGGCATCCTGATGGTCGGCGTGGTCGGCTGGGCGATCTGGCTGTGGATGGGCGGCACAGCCACCGTTGGTGTCGTGGCCACGGCGGCGGCGCTGACGCTGCGGCTGGGGGCGATGACCGGTTGGATCATGTGGGCGCTGACGACGTTTTTCCGGTCGCTGGGGATCGTGGCGGAAGGCATGGAAACCATCGCCCAGCCGATAACGCTGGTCGATGCGCCGGGCGCCAAACCGCTGCGGCTGGATCAGGGGCGGATCGAACTGGTCGGGCTGACCCACCATTATGGCCGCCCGTCCGGCGGGCTCGAAGACGTGACCACCACTATTTTGCCGGGCGAAAAGGTCGGTCTGGTTGGGCGCTCGGGGGCCGGAAAATCGACACTGGTCAAGCTTTTGTTGCGCTTTTACGACGCCGAGCGCGGGCGCATCGACATCGACGGCCAGGACATTGCCCAGGTGACTCAAAATAGCCTGCGGTCGGTCATCGGCATGGTCCAGCAGGACAGCGCGCTTTTGCACCGGTCGATCCACGACAACATCCTTTATGGACGGCCCGAAGCCACCGAGGCCGAGATCGTCGCGGCGGCACAGCGCGCCGAGGCGCATGATTTTATCCTCGATCTGCAAGACCCCCAGGGCCGCATCGGGTATGACGCCAATGTCGGCGAGCGCGGCGTGAAACTTTCCGGCGGCCAGCGCCAGCGCATCGCATTGGCGCGGGTTATTCTGAAAGACGCGCCGATCCTGGTGCTGGACGAGGCGACAAGCGCGCTCGATAGCGAGGTCGAGGCGGCGATCCAGGACACGCTCTACGGCATGATGGCGGGCAAGACGGTGATCGCCATCGCCCACCGCCTGTCGACTATTGCGCATATGGACCGGATTCTGGTGCTGGATCAGGGCCGGATTGTGGAAGCGGGATGCCACGAAGACCTGTTGCGCCATGAGGGGCTTTACGCGCGTTTCTGGGAGCGTCAGTCGGGCGGCTTTCTGCGCACCGACCACCCGATCCACGAGGCGGCGCAATGATTCTCGAACGCTGGGTCAGCCGATTTGCCGGATTGATCGACCCCGAGCGGCCCGCCGGCGGCCCGCCGCCAAAAACCCTGCGGCTTTTTTTCGTGTGGAGCCTGGCCGGTACTTGGCCGGTGATCTGGCTTGCGACGCTGGGCTATACCATCGCGGGCATAACCGAAGCCTTCATCTTCCTGCTTCTGGGTCAGGTGATCGATGCGACATCCGGCGGGCCGCAGGGCTTTTGGTCCGGACATGCGGTTCTGCTGTTGGGCTCGGCGGCGCTGTTGCTGATGCTGCGGCCACTGGCCTTTGGTCTTGCCTCGGCGCTCCAGTCGGTCGCGCTGGCGCCAAATCTGTTCAATCAGGTGCTAATCCGCTTGAACAGACACACATTGGGGCAGGCGGTCACCTTTTTTGACAATGATTTCGCGGGCCGGATATCGCAAAAGCAGATGCAGACCACGCGCGGCGTTACCGATGTTGCCGCCGAAGTTGTCAACGCTGGGGTCTTTGCCACCACCACCACTTTTGCCATGGTTGCGATGGCCGGGCTGATTGACCCCGGGATGATGGCGATCTTTCTGGCCTGGGTCGTGGCCTATGCGTCGATCCTGCGCTATTTCCTGCCGCGTATCCGGGTGCGGGCCAGGGCGCGGGCCGGTGCGCGAGCGCAAGTCACCGGGCAGATTGTCGATGCGCTGACCAACATAAAAACCGTCAAACTGTTCGCCCACGACGCTTTCGAGGACCGCGCCGCGCTGAATGCGGTGGCCAATCTTCGCACCGCCGCCACCCATTTGGCCGGGCTGGCGGTGCTGTTTCGCTTTACCCTGATCCTATTTGCCGGCGCCCTGCCCGTTTGCCTGATCGGTTTCGGGCTGACGCGCTGGTCGGCGGGCGCGGTTAGCGCCGGCGAGCTGGCGGCGGTGGGCGCGATGTCGATCCGTCTGGCGCAAATGACCGGCTGGGTCAGTTGGACGCTGATGAACATTTACGCCTCGATCGGCGAGATCGAGGACGGCATTCGCACCCTCAGCCCCAGCCATGACCTGACCGATGCGGCGGGTGCTGCTGATCTGCCCGATGGTCCGCCGTCGGTGGCCTTCGAGGGCGTGACATTCGCCTATGGGCGCAGGACCGGGGGCGTGACTGACATCAGTCTTGCCGTCGCGCCGGGTGAAAAGCTGGCCATTGTCGGGGCCTCGGGGGCCGGAAAGTCGACCCTGGTGGCGCTGATGCTGCGCCTTTACGACGCCGAGGCGGGCGTGGTGCGGGTGGCGGGCAGCGATGTGCGCGCGGTCACACAGAATTCTTTGCGCAGCCGGATCGGCATGGTCACCCAGGAAACCGCGATGTTCAACAGGTCGGCGCGCGATAATGTGGCCTATGGGCGGCCCGGGGCCAGCGAGGCGGAAATTGTCGTGGCGGCCAGGCGGGCGCGGGCGCATGAGTTCATTCTCGATCTGGCCGATCAGGGCGGGCGCAGCGGCTACGACGCGCATCTGGGCGAACGTGGCGTCAAACTCAGCGGTGGCCAGCGCCAGCGCATCGCGCTGGCCCGTGCGATACTGAAAGACGCGCCGATTCTGGTTCTCGACGAAGCCACCAGCGCCCTGGACAGCGAGGTCGAGGCCGAAATTCAGGCCGCTCTGGCCGAGGTGATGCAGGGCAAGACAGTGGTGGCCATAGCGCATCGCCTGTCAACCATTGCGCGTATGGACCGGATCGTGGTGCTGGATCAGGGCCGCATCGTCGAGGAAGGCACTCATGCGGCGCTGATTGCCCAAAGTGGGCTTTATGCGCGGTTCTGGAATCGCCAGTCGGGCGGTTTCATCGGGTTGACCGAAGCAGCGGAATAGCTAGTTTTGGCCGATTTAGACACTGATCGCGAGGCACATCTGAGCATCGAACGACTTGGTCCGCGCGGTGATGGTGCGGTCGCAGGTCCGGTGACCTTCGCGGGATGCGCGCGCGCCGACACAGGCCGGAATTGACATCGACTGGGTGCAGGTGGTCGATCAGTTTCGCTGGTCGCCGCATATTGAACCTGTCGGCGCATTTTCGCGGTAAAGCCCCCATTGGCGCAAAAATTATTGCCTATTAACCGTGTGGCGCGATAGTCTGCGCGAAAGACCCCATCAGAGGGGCGGGCAGGCATGACCAACCGCAGGCAGTTTTTGATATTGGCCGGGGCGACGGCGCTGGGCGGCTGCGCCACGCAGACCGATATGTCGCGCCTATATGCCGGGCCGCAGGTGACCTCGGTCGAGGTTCACAAAGGCCAACGCCAGCTATTGTTGCTGCACGAGGACGAATTGTTGAAATATTACGAGGTCGATCTGGGCTTCGCCCCTGCTGGCCGAAAGAAATTCGAAGGCGACGGGCGGACCCCCGAAGGCCGGTATCACATTGACCGCCGCAACCCCGTGAGCGACTTCTTTTTGTCGTTGGGCATTTCCTATCCCAACCGCGCCGACATTGCCGCGGCGCATGTGGCGGGCCGCGACCCCGGAGGGGATATTTTCATCCACGGTCAATTGCCTGCGTTCGCGCGCAGGGCCCTGTCGCGCGACTGGACAGCGGGGTGCATCGCGGTGGACAACCGCGAAATGCGCGAGATTTACTGGATGGTTCCGGTCGGTACCCCGATCACGCTTTACGCCTGATTGCCAAGGGTCATGACCCACCAGAGCTTGCCCGAGCGTTCCTGAAACCAGGCGAACCCGATGTGGGTCACGCGCTTGTCCAGAATAACCGCGCGGGTGTCCTTGCGGTCCATCCAGGCGGCCAGCGTCTCGAGCCCGGTCTCGTAGGTTTCCGAAATGGTTTCGCCCAGAAACACCCCTGCAAATCCGGCGCGCGCCGCCCGGTCGATCGGCGACGACCCGTCCGACCCGAAATGCCAAGGCCGGTTCTGCACCGACATGTCGCGCGCGTGGGTGGCGGCCGAAGCGGTCAGTTCAGAACTCAGCGCGACCGGCGATGCGCGAACCGCCTGGCGCAGGGCGTTGACGCTGTCGAGCATCCGAAACTGCACCGTGCCCAGGTCGGCCTTGCCGATCCAGTAAACCCGCTGCGCGTCGGTATTGCCCAAGGGCGCGTCGCAAGCGGCCAGCGCCAGCAAAAGAACGAAAAAACCGACAATCTTAGATAACATTCCGCCTGCCCGGACCGTTTGTTTGCGTTTTCCTAGACGCATTGCTGTGTCGTGGCAAACCCATTGGCCCAAACAATCAGCAATTTGACGCTCTAGTGATTTGTTGACGCGCCGCTTTGCGGCTAGAAGAACCGCGCGAGGTTAATAATCGGGTAAATCAATGGACAGACGCAGGTTTCTGGGGGCAGCGGGGGCCGCCATGTTCGGCGCGCCGGTTTGGGCGGCCAACGACGGTACGACCGAGTTCGAGGGCGAGCCGCGGCAGATGGTGCCGCGCAATATCTCGAGCTTTCGCGCGCTTGAATGGCAGCCCTATTTCGACAATCTGCGGCGCGGCGCGATCCTGGCCGACACGACCTCGCGGGCGGTGCATTACTGGTCGGAAGACGAGAGCATCTATCGGCTTTACCCCAGCTCGGTGCCGGTCAGCGATGATCTGACCCGGCGCGGCCGGACCAAGGTCGTGCGCAAGGTGCTCGGCCCGACCTGGGCGCCAACACCGGCGATGAAGCTGCGCAACCCGGATTGGCCCGATTTTGTCGAAGCGGGGCCAGAGAACCCCTTGGGAACGCACGCGCTTTATCTGTCGTGGCAGTTTTACCGCATCCACGGAACCCACGATACGCGCAAGATCGGGCGCCGGTCATCGAACGGCTGTATCGGGCTTTACAACCGCCACATCGCCGAGCTTTTCGACTTTGCCCAGGTCTGTACGCAGGTGCTGTTGGTTTGACCCGTCCGGTCAGACCCATCCAGCCAGATTTTCGCGAATGACCGCGGCAAGCACTCCGATATGCGCGTTATCATCGTTGAGACACGGGATATAGGTAAACGCCGCGCCGCCCGCGCCCAGAAACGCCGCGCGAATTTCGCCGTCGATCTCCTCCAGCGTCTCGAGGCAATCGGCCGAAAACGCGGGCGCGATGACGGCGATGTTTCGCGCGCCCTCGTCGCGGGCCAGGCGCGCCACCTCGTCGATCGTATAGGGTTTCAGCCATTCCTCGGGGCCGAATCGCGATTGAAACGTTGTGATCACATGATCGGCGCCCCATCCCAGGGTCTCGCGCAAAAGCCGCGTGGTTTTCTGGCAATGGCAGTGGTAGGGGTCGCCTTGGGTCAAATAACGCTCGGGCAGCCCGTGGTACGAACACACCAGAAGGTCGGGACGGACCGGAGCCGCGTCAAAGGCGCGCTCGACCGAAGCCGCCAGCGCCACGATGTAATCGGCCCGGTCGAAATAAGGCGGAACGCTGCGCACCGCCGGGGACCATTTCAAATCGCGCAGGGCCGCAAAAAACGCATCATTGGCGGTCGCGGTGGTGGCCCCGGCGTATTGCGGGTAAAGCGGGAAAAACAGGATGCGGTCGCACCCCGCTGCCACCAACCCGCGCACTTTCGACGCGGTCGGCGGGTGGCCATAGCGCATGGCGAAATCGACCATGATCCTGTCGCCGAATTCTGCCACAAGTGCGGCGCGCAGCTTGGCGGTTTGCGCCTTGGTGATCGTCATAAGCGGGCTTTCTCCCGCCGCGTGGTTCCAGATCTTCCTGTAGGCCTTTCCGGATGTGAACGGGCGGCGCGACAGAACGATAGCCTGCAATATCGGCTGCCACCTCCAGGCCGGATAATCGATCACCCGCCGGTCCGACAGAAACTCGGACAGATAGCGGCGGACCGACCAGTAATCATAGCCATCGGGCGTGCCCAGATTGGCGAGCAAGACACCGATCTTGGGGCCGGGCAGGGCAGGGTGGCTGGGCGGCATTATCATGAGTGCCAAGCCTTATTAGGGTCTATTTCTGCGGTGCCCAGTGCGTCGGCAAGCCGCGCTTGCGCCGATCCGGGCCGCAGCGATTTGGGTTGGTCCGGGCCGGGGGCCCAGCCGGTAAGGAATATCATCTCGAACGTCGCCGTGATGCGCCCGCCGCGGCCTGGATATGTCCGGGCGTAAATCGTCTGGGCCCTCTCAAAAAGCGCCCGATTGCCGAACCGGCGCAGCCGACCAGTCAGCGCATTGGTTTCGCCCATCGCCCGCAGGTCACGCGCCAGATGGGCCAAGTCGCGGTATTCGACGGTGGTGGTCAGCGTGTCGGCCACCGGCAGGGCAAAACCGGCGCGCTGCAACAACGCGCCCAGATCGCGAATTTCGCCCATTGGTGCGACACGGGGCGACAGCCCGCCGGTTAGCCCGGTTTCGGCCTCGGCCAGCGCGGTGCGCAGCTCGTGCAGGGTCTGGCCGCCAAAAAGCACCGCAATGCACAGGCCATCGGAGCGCAGCGCGCGGCGACACTGGATCAACTGGCCAACCGGATCGCCCGACCAATGCAGCGCCAGCGCGTGGATGATTAAGTCATATCGCCCAAGCGCCAGGTCCAGAACCTCGGCATCGGCGGCCACCTGGCCAAATTCGCCCCAGATCTGCGAGAACGGCGCGACCACGGTGGCGTCCGTAAAGCGTCTGTTAACCTCTTTCAGCCTCTCCTTGATCTCAGCCGCCGCCGCCTCGTGCAGAAACAGCGCTGGCGCGCGGGCAGCGCGGGCGCGGTGCCGGGCTAGGGCGGGGCGGTCAAAAAGTTCGGGGGGCGGGTCTGACATCGGCTCCTCAATCATCGGGCTTCTAACTGGCTGGACAGGCAATGCAAAGCGCGCTGCGGATGATCTACCCAAATCAATGTCTGGCCTGCGAGGCGCTGGTCGAAGGCGCATTCGGGCTGTGCGCGGGCTGTTGGGGCGACATCACCTTTATCGACGGCGCGGCCCCTGCCTGACTTGCGGCGGTCCGCTGTTGGGCGAGGCGCCGGGCGACGACACCGCATTGTGTGACGATTGCATTCTGACCCCACGGCCCTGGGAAACCGGCGCGGCGGCGTATCTTTATCACCGGACCGGACGGCGGCTGGTGCTGGCCCTGAAACACGGTGATCGGCACGACCTGGTCGCGCCGATGGCACGGTGGATGGTCGACCGTCTCCGGGTCGATACCGGTCCCGGCGACATGGTGGTGCCGGTGCCCGCGCACTGGTCCCGGCTGCTGAAGCGCAGGTACAATCAGGCCGCGTTGCTGGCGCGCGCCGTGGCGCAGTTGACCGGGGCCAGCTATTGCGCGGATGCGCTGATCCGGGTGCGGGCGACCAAGCCGCAGGAGGGGATGAGGTTTGTCGACCGCTTCGCCACCCTGGCCGGGGCAATCGTCCCGCACATCCGGCGCGGGCAGCGGCTGTCGGGCCGCCGGGTTCTGATCGTCGATGATGTGATGACCTCAGGCGCGACGCTGGCCGCGGCGGCGGCGGCGGCGCGGGCCGGTGCTGTGCGCGTGGACACGGGTACGCTGGCGCGCGTTGCCAAGGATTTCTAAGCGCCCTATATCGTTCCGGCACCAGACAGAACACCGGACCGATGCAGACCGTAGAGATTTATACGACGCGCTTTTGCGGCTATTGCCATGCGGCCAATCGGCGCTTGACCCAGAAGGGCGTGAGTTTTTCCGGGATAGACCTGAGCCACCAACCGGCCCGCTGGTCCGAGATGATGGGACGTTCGGGTGGTCGTCATTCGGTGCCGCAGATCTTTTTCGGACGCAGCCACCTGGGCGGCTTTGACGATCTTGCAGCGCTGGAACGGGCCGGGCGGCTGGACCCGCTTTTGGCCAACTGACCATGCGCGCCGCCCTGGTTCAGTTGTGCAGTTCCGACGATCCGGTCGAAAATCTGGGTGCCGTCGCACTCCTGATCGAAGATGCGGTGCGCGACGGTGCGGAATTTGTGCTGACCCCAGAGGTGACCAACTGCGTATCGCTGGACCGGGCGCACCAGCGCCGCGTGCTGACCACCGAAGACGCCGATCCGGTGCTGGCGGGGCTGCGCGATCTGGCCGCGAAACGCGGCATCTGGATATTGTTGGGGTCTCTGGCCTTGAAGACCGACGACCCGGACCGGCGCTTTGCCAACCGGTCAATCCTGATCGGTCCCGCGGGCGATATCAGAGCGCGATACGACAAGATCCACATGTTTGACGTGGCGGTCGGCGCGTCCGAGACCTACCGCGAAAGCGCCGGCTACCGCCCGGGGGACACGGCGATCGTGGCCGAAATGCCGTTCGGCCTTTTGGGCATGACGATTTGCTATGATATTCGCTTTCCCGGGCTCTACCGCCATCTGGCCAAGGCCGGCGCCGGGGTGATCACCGTGCCGTCGGCGTTTTCGCCGGTAACTGGTGCGACCCATTGGGAGCCCCTGCTGCGCGCCCGCGCCATCGAATGCGGGGCCTATATTCTGGCCCCCGCGCAATGCGGCACGCATAAGACCCGGCACGCAAATGCGCGGCGCACCCATGGGCATTCGCTGGCGGTCAGCCCGTGGGGAGAGGTTCTGGCCGACGCGGCCGAGTTGCCCGGTGTCGTCATGGTGGATATAGATGCAGACCAGATCATCTCCGCGCGCGCCCGCATCCCGGCGCTGACCCACGACCGACCGTTTGAAGGACCCTGATGACCACGGAAGAGGACAGTCTGGCCACGGCGTTCTTCGCCGAAATTCTGGCCGTGGATCAGCAGGCCAAGACCCTGCTGGCCCGGGGGCTGCCGAAAGGCATGGAGCTGTCGCAGTTCGTGGTCCTGAACCACCTGGCGCATCTCATGGCCGAACGGACGCCGGCGCAGCTGGCCCAGACCTTCCACGTGACCCGCGGGGCGATGACCAACACGCTTGGGCGGCTTGAGGCGGCGGGATATGTTCACATCCGCCCCGACTGGGACGATGCACGGCGCAAGCTGGTGGTCATCAGCCCGGCCGGGCGCGCGGCCCGCGACACGGCTTTGGCGACGGTGATGCCGCATCTGGCGGGCGCGATGGACAAGATCGGACGCGAAAAAGTCCGCGCGGCGGTGCCGGTGTTGCGGCAGTTGCGCGAGAAGATGGCGGGCGACTAGATACTGCATTTGCGCCGCGCTGGTGCGCGTCGCCGAGCGGGGGCCAACCCCCCCCGCACCCCCCAGGAGCAACAGTGTTTATATTGCGTAGAATTTCTGATCGCGTTCCATTGCATTCAGGGTAACGACCATTTTTCGCATGACGGCGGTGATGGCCAGTTTGGGTGGTTTTCCTGCATCGACGAGCCGCTGGTAGAGGGCAGAGAACGGGGTTCTTTTGGCGCGTGTCGCCGACAGCGCCGCCATGTAGAGGGTATTTCGCAGGTCTTTTCGCCCGCCGCGGCACACCCGTTTGCCACGCCAGCGACCGCTTTGCCGCGCGAACGGTGCCACGCCGACCAGAGCGGCGATTTCCCCGCGTGTGACGCGGCCGAGCTCGGGAAGCCCGGCAATCATCGCCGCACTGGTGACCGCCCCGATCCCGGGAAGGCTGGTCAGGCGGCGGGCGCGATTGCGCCAGGCCGTGTCCGCTTCGATCAGGGCATTGATCTGCGCGTCCAGCGCCCTGATATCGGCCTCCAACCGGGTCAGTGCGTGGCGGATCATGGCGCGGATATCTTCAAACGCGGCTTGTTTGAGCTGGCATTTTTCGGCAATGCGGCGGGTCAGAAGCGCCCGCCGTCGCGTGGTCAAAGCCTTGATGTAGCGCTGACCTGCTGGCTCATCGAGGCTTGGTGCGGGGCGCATCCGCTGGCCGAACAGCGCCAGAATATAGGCATCGATCCGGTCGGTCTTGGCCAGTTGCCCGCCTGCATAGGCGAATTGCCGGACCCGCTGGGGCAGCAGCCGCGCCACCGGAACTCCGGCGCCCTGAAGGGCCTCATACAGCGCCGATTCATAGCCGCCACTGGCCTCCAGAACGACGAGCTCAGGCGATGTTCCGGCCAACTTCTCAAGCAGCATCGCATGGCCCTGCGGCGTGTTCGGCAAACTGAAATGACGCTCGCTGTCGCCCTGCAACAGGCAAATGTCCAGGCCGTCCCGCGAAATGTCGCATCCCGCGAAGTAAGGTGTTAAGGTCACGTTATCCATCCTTATCTGCGGCCTTGGCGACAACAGCGCCGGGCCAGTCAACAGTTCGGTTTGGGTGGTTACCCAAGGGGCTGGGGACCCGGCTCCCAGACGACCTCAAAGCGGGTCAAGTATTTGCCGGCCTCCCGCCCGCCAACAAAATAGCAGACCGCGGACAGATAAGTATTTGTCGAAATGTGATAGAGGTCAGGCGGTCCTGCGGCTGGCGGTCACGTAATTGACCGTGAAATCGCGGTCCGAGATCGCCCAAGTCGCGAGGAGCGGCTTGAAGACCAGGCCCTTGCGGTCGACCGGGGTCAGACCCGCATCGCAGAGCAGCGCGTAAAATTCCTCGGGCGTGATGAACTTCGACCAGTCGTGGGTGCCCCTGGGCAGCCAGCGCATGATATATTCAGCGCCGACAATCGCGGCCGCAAAGCTTTTGGCGCTGCGGTTGATCGTCGAGGCGATCATCAGCCCGCCGGGGCGCAAAAGGCGCTGGCAGGCTGCCAGGAACACCGGCGGCGCGGCCACATGTTCGATAACCTCCATGTTCAGAATGGCGTCGAAATCTTCGCCCGCCTCGGCCAGCGCTTCGGCGCTGGTGTGGCGATAGTCGATGGTCAGGCCCGATTGTTCGGCGTGGGCTTGCGCAACCGGAATGGTCGCCGCCGCCGCATCGGCTCCGACCACATCGGCCCCCAGCCGCGCCATCGGTTCGCTCAAAAGCCCGCCGCCGCAGCCGATGTCGAGAATGCGCAACCCGTCAAAGGGAAGGCTCGCAGCCAGGTCACGGCCAAATTCTCCGGCGATCTGGGCGGTGATATAATCCAGCCGGGTGGGGTTGAGCATATGCAGCGCCCGGAATTTGCCCATTGGGTCCCACCATTCGGCGGCCATCGCCTGAAACTTGGCGACTTCGACGGGATCGATTGTGGACTTTCGGATCATCGGCACACCGGCCCCGGTAATTGTCTCGCTTACGCTTTTCTATATAAGCAGGCGGATGGACAAGTCAGCAGGCCAAACCTCGGGGACCCGCCTTTATCCCCCTATCGAACCCTTCGACCGGCGCATGATGGACGTGGGCGACGGCCACCGGATTTATGTCGAAGAGTGCGGCGCGCGGGGCGGCGTTCCAATTCTGGTGCTGCACGGCGGACCAGGCGGCGGCATGTCGCCGGCGATGCGGCGCTATTTCGACCCCAAGGTCTACCGGGTGGTGCTGTTCGATCAGCGCGGCTGTGGCCGGTCGCGGCCGCACGCCAGCGTGGACGATAACACGACCTGGCATCTGGTCCGCGATATCGAGGCCATTCGCTGCGCGCTTGGCATCGAGCGCTGGATCATTTTCGGCGGCAGCTGGGGCGCGACGCTGGCGCTGATCTATGCCATCACCCACCCGGACCGGGCCGTGCGCCTGGTGCTGCGCGGCGTTTTCTTGATGACACGGGCCGAGCTTCGGTGGTTTTACGGCGGCGGCGCCGGGGCGTTTTGGCCGCAGGTCTGGGCACGGTTCACCGGCCCGATCCCCGCAGACGAACGCCACGATCTGATCGCGGCCTACGCGCGGCGGTTGTTCTCGGGCGACCAGCCGGTCGAGGTCTGCTTTGCCCGCGCCTGGGCTGGGTGGGAAAACGCTCTGGCCTCGGCGGCCACGGCGGGTCGCGCGGTTTCGGCCCCGGCCGATTACGCGCGCGCGTTTGCGCGGCTCGAGAACCATTTTTTTACCCATCTCGGGTGGCTTGACGGCGACGACTGGATCATCCGCAACGCGGACGCATTGCGCGATATTCCCGGCCATATTGTGCAGGGCCGAGAAGACATCATCTGCCCGCCGTCATCAGCCTGGAGGCTGGCGGGCGCCTGGGAAAAGGCCGATCTGAAAATCATTCCGGGCGCCGGACATGCGTTGAGCGAGCCGGGAATTTCGGCGCAGCTGCTGGCGATCACGGACGTCTTGCGCCCCGCCTGATAGAACCGAACGCCGCGTTAGCGAACTTCATCAGGGGTTTACACAATGAATTTCGCCGCTAACCTGCACTGGACAGGGGAAGCTGGGGGCGCGCGGGACATTGGATTCAATTCTAAGGATCATCGGGCAGCGTCTTGTTTTAGGCGCGATCACCCTTTTAGTCGTGTCGATTGTCATATTTATCGCCGTCAACGCATTGCCCGGAGATTTTGCGCAAGCGATTCTCGGTCAGGGGGCGACGCCCGAAGCGATCGAGTCGATTCGGCGCGATCTGGGCTTGGACCAGCCAATTTTCACGCGCTATTTCACCTGGCTTGGTGGCATGGTGACGGGTGATCTGGGCATCAGCTTTGCGCAGTTGAATTTCCAATCGAACCTGGGCGGCGATCAGTTGAAAACTGTAGCCGAGCAGATCGCGCCGCGTTTCGCAAATACAATGTTCCTGGCAACCGTAACGGCGTCGATCGCGGTGCCGGTGTCCCTGATACTTGGTATCCTGGCGGCGCTCTACCGGAATTCGGTTTTTGACCGCGCCACCAACATTTTCACGCTCAGTTCGATCTCGAGCCCCGAATTTTTTCTGGCCTATATCCTGATCCTGTTCCTGGCGGTTCTGAATCCCATTCTGCCCAGCCTTTCGAACATATTCGAGGGGATGAGTTTTTCGGCGCGTCTGGAGAAAACGCTGTTGCCGGCGTTGACCCTGACGCTGGTCGTGATGGCGCACATGATGCGCATGACCCGCGCCGCGATTATCAATCTGCTGGCCTCGGCCTACATCGAGATGGCGCGGCTGAAGGGGCTGAACCCGATGCGGGTGATCGTTGTTCACGCGTTGCCCAATGCGCTGGCGCCGATTATCAATGTGATCGCGCTGAATCTGGCCTATCTGATCACCGGCGTTGTCGTGGTCGAAGTTGTCTTTGTCTATCCGGGCATCGGTCAGCTTTTCGTCGATAGCGTCAAGATCAGGGACATTCCGGTGGTCCAGGCCTGCTGTTTGATCTTCGCCGCGGCCTTTATCCTGCTGAACCTGACGGCGGATATTCTGTCGATCATCTCGAACCCACGTCTGAGGCACCCGAAATGAGCATGATTTTTCAGATTATCATCTGGCTGGTTGTGCTGTCTGGCCTTGCCTGGGTGTTCCGTCTGGCAGGCCAGAGGGTGACCGGAAACGCGCCCAAATATCGCGACATGTCTTTTGGCATCGCCTTTGGCTATGTGCTGGGCGCCGCGCTTTTGATCTGGGTCGTCTGGACCTATTACGTTGCCCGCACTTCTGACCCGGACATCGCCAAAAAGTTCTTTTTCTTCCGCGTTGCGCTGGAAGGGTTCGTCGGATTCTCGATCCTTGCCTATTACACACGGTTGTTTGGAATGTACGTCGGCTCGAACGGCAGCAAAAAGCTGTTCCGATCCATGCCGCTGACGGCGGCATTCGGGATCATCGTGATTGTGTTTTACGCTTTTCTCGCGATTTTTGCGGGGCAAGTATCGGCCACGACAATTATCGGGCTGGCAGTGATCGGGGCGCCGCTGTGCATTTATGTACGCACTAATCTTGTGCCCGATGCAGCCAAGTCGATCATCTGGATCGTTTTTTCCGTGCTCGCGATTTTCGTCCTGATGTATTTCGTCGGCCCGCTTGCGCCGCACGGGCAGGAGGAAATTTTTGCCAAAGCCAATCTGGTGCCGGGCGGAAATCCGGCGATGGGCGGCGATCCGGCATTTCCGCTGGGCACCGATCAGATCGGGCGTGATATTCTCAGCCGCCTGATCTATGGCGCGCAGAACACCGTGGGCATCGCTTTCGCGACGACCTGTCTGGCATTTTTCCTTGGCGGGACGCTCGGGTTTCTGGCCGCGACACTGGGCGGATGGCTGGACCAGCTTCTCAGCCGCGCGGTTGATGTGCTGATGGCGATCCCTGCTTTGATCTTTGCGCTGTTGCTGATGACCATTGCCAGCGTTTGGGCGCCGACCCTGGGCATCCCGCTGACGGTCTTCATGGTGGTCATTATCGCGGTGATCGACAGCACCCGCGTGTTCCGCCTGGCGCGCGCCGTGGGTACGTCGATTGTGGTCATGGATTACATCGAAGCCGCCAAGCTCAGGGGCGAGGGGCTGGGTTATCTGATCTTCCGCGAGATCCTGCCCAACGCCACCGCCCCGCTGCTGGCCGAATTTGGCCTGCGGTTCTGCTTTGTGTTCCTGACCATCGCCTCGCTTTCGTTTCTGGGCGTTGGCATCCAGCCGCCGCTGGCTGACTGGGGCACCATGGTCCGCGATCTGGCGCAGTTCATCAACTTTGCCGCTTTCGCGCCGCAAGTGGCCACCGCACCGCTGTTGGCGGCAAGTGCGATTGCCCTGCTGACTGTTGCGGTCAACTTTGTGGTCGACTGGATGCTGCATAAAACGTCGGGGCTGAAAGAATGACCGAAGCGATTCTCAAAGTCCGCGGACTAAAAATCGAAGGCCAGTCCGACGAGACCTGGATCCCGATCGTCAACGGCGTCGATATGGACCTGAACAAAGGCGAGGTTCTGGGGCTGATCGGCGAATCGGGTGCGGGCAAGTCGACCATCGGTTTGGCGGCCATGGGGTTCACCCGCGACGGATGCCGGATTTCTGGCGGAACGGTCGAGTTTGACGGCATTGACCTCTT
This sequence comes from Paracoccaceae bacterium, assembly GCA_965247915.1. Classification (GTDB taxonomy): domain Bacteria; phylum Pseudomonadota; class Alphaproteobacteria; order Rhodobacterales; family Rhodobacteraceae; genus JAKZRT01. Next base: position 3,899,645 of record OZ252048.1, on the reverse strand, counting down.
GGAGGCCAGCGCTGCGGTAAAACGCGATCTGCTGGGCAAGCGCATTGCCTATGTCGCTCAGTCTGCAGCGGCGTCTTTCAACCCGGCGCACCGGCTGATGGACCAACACACCGAAGGCCCGGTTCAGCACAAGGTTTCCCCCAAGACGGAAAGCGAGGCCGACGGAGTTGAACTTTATCGCCGCCTGCGCCTGCCGGACCCCGACCAGATCGGGTTCCGCTATCCGCACCAGGTGTCGGGCGGCCAGTTGCAGCGCGCGATGACCGCCATGGCGATGTCGTGCCGTCCCGACCTGATCATTTTCGACGAACCGACCACCGCGCTTGATGTCACCACCCAGATCGAAGTTCTGGCCGCAATTCGTGACATTGTCGAACAGTTCGACACGGCGGCGATTTATATCACCCACGATCTGGCGGTGGTGGCGCAGATGGCTGACAAGATCAAAGTGCTGCTCAAGGGCGACGAGGTCGAAGAGGCCGACACCCGCACCATGCTGTCGGCGCCGACCCAGGACTACACCAAGTCGCTCTGGGCGGTACGCAGCTTCCAGCGCACCCAGCAATCGCTTGCCAGTGCTGGCGCGACCCCGGTGATTTCGGTCGAGGCGATCGATGCGTCTTACGGCACGGCGCCGGTGCTTTTTGACGTGAGTTTCGACATTCACGCCGGTCGCACCGTGGCCGTTGTGGGCGAAAGCGGTTCGGGCAAATCCACCGTCGCGCGCTGTATCACCGGGCTGTTGCCGCCGACCTCGGGGCAGATCTGGTTCGACGGTGACCCGATGCCGGGCGATTACCGCAAACGCGACAAGAACCAGTTGCGGCAGTGCCAGATGATTTACCAGATGGCCGATACGGCGCTGAACCCGCGCAAGCGCATCGGCGAGATCATCGGACGTCCGGTCGAATTTTATACCGGCCTGACCGGGCTCGACAAACGCAAGCGCGTCGAGGCCCTCCTGGACCAGATCGAGATGGAGCCGTCGCTATATATCGACCGGCTGCCGGGCGAACTGAGCGGCGGTCAGAAACAGCGGATCGGTATCGCCCGGGCGCTGGCCGCCGAGCCGAAGTTCATCATCTGCGACGAAGTCACATCAGCGCTCGACCAACTGGTGGCCGAGGGTATTCTGCGGCTTCTGGCCAATCTGCAAGACGATCTGGGTCTGTGCTATATGTTCATCACCCACGACCTGGCTACGGTCAAATCGATCGCCGACGAGGTGGTGGTGATGAAAGACGGGCGCGTCGTCGAAGCTGGTCCCAAAGATGAAATGTTCCGGCCGCCGCACCATCCCTACACCGACCTTTTGCTCAGCTCGGTGCCCGAGATGGACTCGGACTGGCTGACAAAACTTCTCAGCGAACGCGGAGTTGACAACATAGGCGACGCTGCAGTTGATAAGATGTAGTGCGAATCAGGCCGAATCGGCCCAAGAAATCAGCGCGGCAAACCCGCCTGAAATTGTCTAACAGGGAGATGACAATGAAAAATCTGAACAGACGCGGACTATTAAAAAGCGGTGCCGCCGTTGGTGTTCTGGCGGCGGCGGGTATGCCGGCAACCGCTGCGCCCAATCGCGGCGGCACGCTTCGGCTTGGTCTGTCGGGCGCCAATACATCTGACAGCTGGGATGGCCGGACGCAGTCCGACATTTTCATGCAAACCATTGCACAGGGCGCCGTGTACGACTGCCTAACCGAGATCAAGGCCAACGGTGATCTTGTCGGCGAACTGGCCGAATCCTGGGAAAGCAGCGCCGATTCCAAAGTGTGGGTGTTCGATCTGCGCAAAGGCGTAACCTTTCATAACGGCAAAGACTTCGGTGCCGATGACGTGATCGAATCGTTGCAGATGCATGTGACCGAAGAGTCGAAATCAGCGATGAAGCCGATTGTCGCTAATATCGCCGAGATGAAGAAGATGAACGACCATCAGGTGCAGTTCACGCTTGCCGCCGGCAATGCCGACCTGCCGTTCCTGTTGGCCGATTATCACATGCTGATTTATCCCGCCGGGATGATCACCGAGGCGATCGCCAACGGGATCGGGACCGGCCTGTACTCGAACGAGAACTTCAATCCGGGCGTCCGCTTTGTCGGCAGCCGCTACGGCGATCACTACAAGGGTGACGCTGCCGGGCACTTTGATTCGCTCGAAGCGGTTGCGATCAACGACGCCTCGGCACGGATGAACGCGCTGATGACGGGTCAGGTCGATACCGTTGACCGGATCGACTTCAAGACCGAGCCGCTGCTGCGCGCCAATCCGAACGTCGAGATCTTCGAGACCACGGGCAACCAGCACTTCACGTTCCCGATGCTGACCAAGGTCGATCCCTTCACCAATCTGAAGGTGCGCCAGGCCCTGAAGCATGCGGTGAACCGCGAAGAAATGGTCGAAAAGATTCTGCAAGGTCACGGTGCGGTCGCCAACGACCACCCGATTGGTCCGGCGAACGCCTATTATGCTGCTGACCTGCCGCAGAACGAATTCGATCCCGACAAGGCCAAGTTCCTTCTTGCGGAAGCCGGAATCGACAATCTGACGATTGATCTCTCGACCTCGGACGCGGCCTTTGCTGGTGCCAACGACGCCTCGCAGCTCTATCAGGCGTCGGCGAAATCGGCCGGAATCTCCATCAACCTGCTTCAGGAACCGGCAGATGGCTATTGGTCGAATGTCTGGCTGAAAAAGCCCTGGTGTTCGTGCTATTGGTCGGGCCGCGCGACCGAAGACCTGATGTTCTCGGTCGCTTACGAAGCTGGCGGCCCCTGGAACGATACCCAATGGGATCACGCGCACTTCCAGGAGCTTCTGGTCATGGGCCGCACCGAGGCCGACCCTGTAAAGCGCGGCGCGATCTACCGCGACATGCAGGACATCCTGCGGGTCGAAGGTGGTGTCGTGGTGCCGATGTACGCCAACTGGGTCGATGCGAACTCGACCAAGATCACCAACGGCGGCGACCCCTTCGGCAACGTCTACCGGATGGACAACGCCCGGATCGCCGAACGCTGGTGGTTCGTATAAGCGCACAACTTCGTGAAAATCGGAACGCCCCGCCCCCTTGGCGGGGCGTTTCCTTTTCTGGCAGCATGAGGCCAGAGAGGAAGACGCGATGGCTGAAATCATCGAACGCGAAAACGGGCCGCTGATCGTCAAGGGGCTGGCCCCGATGACTGGCACCGATGGCGCGCCGGTCGAGATCAAGCCGGTGCGGGCGCTCTGCCGTTGCGGGCATTCGAAAAACAAACCCTTTTGCGACAATTCTCACGTCGAGGCCGGTTTCCAGAGCCGCGGCGGCAAGCCCGCCGGCCGCGACCGGCTGATTGCCTATGAAGGCGCGGATGTGACGGTTTATTTCAACCCGCGGGTCTGCTCGCACGCCGCCGAATGCGGGCGTCTGGCGGTGCATATTTTCGACGACAAGAAGCGCCCCTGGGTTCAGCCCGATGAAGGCACCGTTGACCAGGTCGAGGCCGTGATCACCGCCTGCCCGTCCGGCGCTTTGACGATGTCCGAGACCTCCGGCGTGCCGCAACACCGCGTGGGCGACCGTGCCCAGATCGAAGTGCAGAAAAACGGCCCCTACTGGGTCACTGGCATCGCGCTGCCGACAGGTCTTCAGGGCGAAGCAATGTCCGACCAGAAATATGTGCTCTGCCGCTGCGGTTTGTCGGGCAACAAACCCTACTGCGACGGCTCGCACCGGGACGCGGGGTGGCGGGATGTAGATTAAAGGAACTCTTTGTATTCGTTCATCTTATCAGCGGTTAGAAGCAATCCGATTTGCTCTGTTCGCCGTAAAAGTTGCTCGCGGCCAAATTGAATTCTATGACGCATTCGGGCCAAGGCCTTAATTGCAACAGACGGTGAAAGGTCAATTGTGCTGGCGAAAAAATCGTCGGGCAATACGCACTCGATTTCGAATTCGTCGAGGGCAACTTGCGGAAAATCTTTTTTGTTGCTTGAAACTATAAGCGCCGCTCGAGCTTTGATGGCGGCACCCAGAACATGCCTGTCGTCTGGGTCGGGCAGGTTTAATACTGCGCACAGTTTTGCGGGAACTGACACCTCTCCCTCCGGAAAAGCCGGTTCAATTTGCTGGCGTTTCTAACCGCGCGCTCGGCGCAAATTTTTGCTGCAAGGTTTTTTTCTAACTCGTTCAAAGATTCAGCCGACCATCTCGGGCGAAACATACCCGCATCAGCGAGGCTCAGCGCGATATTATTGGGCAGCGCTCCGAACATGACATTTGTGTCCAAAATTACGGTGAATCGATTTGCCAGCACTTCACAATAGCCCTGCGTCCCGGTCTATCGCGGCAATCTCGTCAAGCGCCCTAGTTCGGGCGGCTTCCCGCTTCGCTTTGTGTTCAAACAGGTCGTCAGCCCGAATTCTTCGATGCGTACCAACAAGTCCGAACGGAATTTTGTTTTGCTCAAGAAGACCGATCAGATGTGGCCGGGAAACGTTTAGGAAATCAGCGGCTTGTTGTGTCGTCAACTCTGCTGAATACGGTATGATTTGGAATCCACGACCACTTGAGATCAATCTCAGGACATCCAGGAACGTCTGCGCGATTCCGTGTGTTAACGCGACTGTTGCCACCTCTCCGTTTTCCAAACCAAGTTGAATGTTAGTTTGCTCGGCGTTCTCGTCGATGACGCCTACCAAAATTTCCCGCAGGCGAGCCGCACTTCTTGTGTCGATCTCGCCGGGAAGTTTTTCGTCAAATGCTCTAAGCGTGGTCATTTTCAAGCCTCTTCTTCAAGCGAAATATGTGCATTAATCGCAACAAACGCAAATAACTGACTAATCCATGGGCAATATTTCTTGAACAAACCTAGAAAGTGTGACTCGAAAGACTCACTTTTGGAGGCAATCACTATTGTGACGGCTCGCATCGCGGCGCCGGGTGGCGGGCAAGACAGAGACTTTAGCTGCGGCGATCCAATGCTACCCGAGGCCTTCGTTGGAGTTACTGCATAATTACAGATAGTTACCGCTGTGCTCAACCTTGAGCATTTCTTGCCCTTGCGTCCCCCGTTTGACTGTCATATATCCCCCTCAACAGCGGCGCTTCGGCTTCCACCCCCGAAGCTCCACCGGAAATTCTCACGGGCCGCGCGCCCGTTTTTTTGTGTCTGGAAAAATGAACGACCTGATCGCCAAGACCACGATCGACCAGTGGCTGGCCGCCATCGTGACGCCTGTGATCAAAGACCTGGGCTTTGAGCTGGTGCGCCTGCGCCTGATGGGCGGCAACACGCCCACTTTGCAGATCATGGCCGACAAACCGGACGGCGGCATCGAGGTTGACGACTGCGCGAATATTTCGACGGCGGTTTCAGCGACGCTGGATGTCGAGGACCCGATTGAAGACAATTACACACTCGAAGTGTCCAGCCCCGGCATCGACCGGCCCCTGACCCGGCTGAAGGATTTCGACGCCTGGGCGGGCTATATCGCCAAGATCGAGACGACCGAGCTGATCGATGGGCGCAAACGGTTCAAAGGACCCCTGGCAGGCACCGCGGGCGACGAAGTTCTGATCGAGATCGCAGAGGGCACCGTCGGCCTGAAATTCAATTGGCTGGCAGAAGCCAAGCTGGTGCTGACCGAAGACCTGATCCGCGACATGCTGCGCGCCCGCAAATTGAAGGGCGACATCGACGAAACCCAATTCGACGACATCGAGACAATCATCGAAGGCGAGGAGACCTGAAAAATGGCCATTACTTCCGCAAACCAGCTGGAACTGTTGCAAACCGCCGACGCGGTGGCGCGGGAAAAAATGATCGACCCGGCACTGGTCGTGGAGGCGATGGAAGAAAGCCTCGCCCGCGCCGCCAAGTCGCGCTATGGGGCCGAAATGGACATCCGCGTGGCGATAGACCGCAAGACCGGCAAGGCGACCTTTACCCGGGTGCGCACAGTGGTCGTGGAAGAAGAGCTTGAGAATTATCAGGCCGAATTTACCGTCGATCAGGCGAAAGAATATCTGGACGATCCCAAGATCGGCGATCAGTTCATCGAAGAAGTGCCGCCGGTCGAAATGGGCCGGATTGCCGCGCAATCGGCCAAGCAGGTGATCCTGCAACGGGTCCGCGAGGCCGAGCGCGACAAGCAGTTCGAAGAGTTCGAGGACCGCGCCGGGACGATCATCAATGGCCTGGTCAAGCGCGAAGAATACGGCAACGTCATTGTCGACGTGGGCCGCGGCGAGGCGGTGCTCAGGCGCAACGAAAAGATCGGCCGCGAAAGCTATCGCCCGAACGACCGCATCCGGTGCTATATCAAAGAGGTGCGCCGCGAAGTGCGCGGGCCGCAGATATTCCTCTCGCGCACCGCGCCCGAATTCATGGCCGAGCTGTTCAAAATGGAGGTGCCGGAAATTTACGACAACATCATCGAGATCAAGGCCGTGGCCCGCGACCCGGGCAGCCGCGCCAAGATCGCGGTGATCAGCTATGACAGCTCGATCGACCCGGTTGGCGCTTGTGTGGGCATGCGCGGCAGCCGGGTTCAGGCGGTGGTCAACGAACTTCAGGGCGAAAAGATCGACATCATTCCATGGAATGACGACGCCCCGACGTTCCTGGTCAACGCGCTGCAGCCCGCCGAGGTCAGCAAGGTGGTTCTGGATGAAGAGGCCGAGCGGATCGAAGTGGTGGTGCCCGAAGAACAGCTTTCGCTGGCCATCGGCCGACGCGGACAGAACGTGCGGCTTGCGTCCCAACTGACCGGTCTGGACATCGACATCATGACCGAAGCCGAAGAGAGCGCGCGCCGTCAGGCCGAATTCGAGGAGCGCACCAAACTGTTCATGGACACGCTCGATCTGGACGAGTTTTTCGCGCAGCTGCTGGTCGCCGAGGGGTTCAGCAACCTCGAAGAAGTCGCCTATGTCGAGAAAGACGAGCTTTTGGTGATCGACGGTGTCGATGAAGATACCGCCAACGAGCTTCAGGCCCGGGCCCGCGATCACATCGAGGCGATTAACAAGGCCGCCATGGACCGCGCCCGCGAACTGGGCGTCGAAGACAGCCTTGTGAACTACGAGGGTCTGACCCCGCAGATGCTGGTGGCGTTGGCCGAGGACGACGTCAAGACGCTGGAAGATTTCGCAACATGTGCTGACTGGGAGCTGGCAGGCGGCTGGACCACTGTCGGTGACGAGCGGGTCAAGGATGACGGAGTTCTGGAGAAATTCGAGATCAGCCTGGAAGAGGCGCAGGTTCTGGTCATGACCGCGCGTATCCAGCTTGGCTGGGTAGATCCGAACGACCTGATCGCCGATGAAGAGGAAGAAGGCGAAACCACCGAGGCCGCAGACGAAGGGGCCGAGGCCTGATTTCGGGCCCGGATGCCTGAGTGACACGCGGCGGCAAAGTTAAAGTTACCGACAGGGCAGGCGGGCCCACGCGAAAATGCGTGGCCACCGGTCAGGTTCGGCCCAAGGACGAAATGGTACGTTTTGTCGTCGGCCCTAAGGGTGTGATCACACCCGACGTGCGCGGCAAACTGCCCGGACGCGGAATTTGGGTTTTGGCGCGCAGCGACGCGTTGGAAAAGGCCGCAGTGAAGGGTCTTTTTGCGCGGGCCGCCAAGGCCCAGGTCACGGTGCCCGCGACGCTGGTCCGGGATGTCGAGGCGGCGCTGGCCGCGCGGGTGATAGAATTCATATCGTTGGCGCGCAAGGCGGGCGATGCGGTAGCGGGGTTCGAGAAGGTCAAATCCTGGCTTGAAAGTGGTCGCGCGGCAGCCCTAATCCAATCCTCGGATGGGTCGGAACGGGGCAAGGGAAAGCTGCGCTCGCCGCCCGGAAAAGCCAGTTTTATCGGCGTTTTGACGGCCCGCGAATTGGGTTTGGCATTCGGACGGGAAAATGTGATACATGGCGCGCTCGCCACTGGCGGTCTTACGGGTCGTGTTGTAGAGGAAGCCGCGCGGCTTGGTGGCCTGCGCGGAACTGTCGGCGGGAAATCCTCCGGGAAGGGTAAAAAGACCTAAATGAGCGAAACGGACGGCAAAAAGACATTGGGCCTGCGCGGCGGGTCCCGGGCGGGTCAGGTGAAGCAAAGCTTCAGCCATGGCCGGACCAAGAATGTCGTTGTTGAGACAAAGCGCAAGCGCGTTGTGGTCCCCAAACCGGGTGCCGGCCTGGCTGTGGCGTCGCCCGCACCGCCGGCGGCAAAAAGCGACCCTTCAAAGCGCCCCGCCGGAATAACCGACGCCGAGATGGAGCGTCGTCTGAAGGCCCTTAGGGCCGCCAAAGAACGCGAGGGCGAAGAAGCCGAAAAACGCCAGGCCGAAGAAAAAACGCGCGCCGAAGACCGCGAACGGCGGCGTTCCGAGATCGAGACAAAAGAACGCGAAGACCGCGAGCGCGAAGAACGGGCCCGCCAAAAGACTGAGGAAGAAGCGAAAAAACGCGCCGAGGAAAGAAAACCTGCGGCCGAAGCTGCGTCCGCGCCAGCCGAAGCTCCGGCCCCGGACAAACCGGCACCCAAAAGCCAGCAGGGCCCGGCGCGGAAGTCAGAACGCGACCGCGGCGATGACCGGCGCGATACGCGCAACAAGGGCCGCGATGACGGGCGGCGGTCGGGCAAGCTGACCTTGAACCAAGCGCTTGCCGGTGGCGAAGGCGGGCGGCAACGGTCGCTGGCCGCGATGAAGCGCAAACAGGAACGGGCGCGGCAAAAAGCCATGGGCGGCAGCGAGCAGCGCGAAAAAGTTGTGCGCGATGTGCAATTGCCCGAAGCGATTACCGTGCAAGAGCTTGCCAACCGTATGGCGGAACGCGTTTCCGATGTGGTCAAGGCATTGATGCAGAACGATATCATGGCGACGCAGAACGAAACCATCGATGCAGATACGGCGGAGCTGATTATCGAAGAATTCGGCCATAAGGTTGTACGCGTCTCGGACGCTGACGTCGAAGATGTGATCACAGCCGTCGATGACGATGATCCGAAGGATCTGACGCCCCGCCCGCCTGTGATTACAGTCATGGGCCACGTCGATCATGGCAAGACTTCGCTTTTGGATGCCATCCGCAAAACCAAGGTCGTGGCCGGTGAGGCCGGCGGGATTACCCAGCACATCGGCGCCTATCAGGTGAAAACCGACGGCGGTGATCTGCTGACCTTCCTCGACACGCCCGGCCACGCGGCCTTTACCTCGATGCGGGCGCGCGGTGCTCATGTGACCGACATCGTCATTCTGGTGGTGGCGGCAGACGACGCGGTCATGCCGCAGACCGTCGAGGCGATAAACCACGCCAAGGCGGCCAAAGTGCCGATGATTGTGGCGATCAACAAAGTCGACCGGCCCAGTGCGGACGCGCAGAAAGTGCGCACCGATCTCTTGCAGCACGAGGTGATCGTCGAACAGCTTTCGGGTGAAGTGCAGGATGTCGAGGTGTCGGCGATCAAGGGAACCGGCCTTGAAGAACTGCTCGAGGCGGTGTCGTTGCAGGCGGAAATTCTTGAACTCAAAGCCAACCCGGCCCGCGCCGCCAGCGGTGCGGTCATAGAAGCCCAGCTTGACGTTGGCCGCGGACCTGTTGCCACCGTATTGGTTCATAACGGCACGCTGCACCAGGGCGATATTTTCGTCGTCGGCGAACAATGGGGCAAGGTCCGGGCGCTGGTCAACGACCAGGGCGAGCGGATCAAGAACGCCGGCCCGTCGGTGCCGGTCGAGGTTCTGGGCCTTAATGGAACCCCCGAGGCGGGCGATGTGCTGAACGTGGTCGAGACCGAGGCGCAAGCCCGCGAAATTGCCGAGTACCGCGCCGATCTGGCCAGGGAAAAGCGCGCCGCAGCCGGGGCCGCGACGACGCTGGAACAGCTTATGGCCAAGGCCAAGGATGACGAAAGCGTCGCCGAACTGCCGATTCTGGTGAAAACCGATGTGCAGGGCTCGGCCGAGGCCATCGTTCAGGCCATGGAAAAGATCGGCAACGACGAGGTGCGCGTGCGCGTCCTGCATTCGGGCGTTGGTGCGATCACCGAGACCGACATCGGCCTGGCCGAGGCTTCGGGCGCACCGGTCTTCGGGTTCAACGTGCGGGCCAATGCCTCGGCCCGCAACACTGCCAACCAGAAGGGCGTCGAAATACGCTATTATTCGGTGATTTACGATCTGGTTGACGATGTGAAAGCGGCGGCATCCGGCTTGCTGAGCGCTGAGATTCGCGAGAACTTCATCGGCTACGCCGAGATCAAAGAGGTCTTCAAGGTTACCGGCGTCGGCAAGGTGGCGGGTTGTCTGGTCACCGAAGGCGTGGCGCGCCGGTCCGCGGGTGTGCGGCTGTTGCGCGACAACGTGGTGATCCACGAAGGCACGCTGAAGACGCTCAGGCGCTTCAAGGACGAAGTTTCCGACGTTCAGTCGGGTCAGGAATGCGGCATGGCGTTCGAGAAGTACGACGATATCCGCCAGGGCGATGTGATCGAGATCTTCGAGCGCGAAGAGGTCGAGCGGACGCTGACCTGATCAGGCCGGGGAAGTTCGGCACCTGTTCGTCCGGGCACCGACCTTTGCAGTAAGCGGGGCGATCGTGCTTTGCGCGGTCGAAATCGGCTGACCCAGAAAGTCCCGGTCGCCGACACGAACCACGACCCTGCCATCGGGCCGTGCTGCGACGAAAACCCCTTGGACAAATATCGCCGGGCTGACCCGGACGGTGCAAATGCCCCGCATGGCTGGCGCATTGGTCATGTTGAACCGGTCCTTTTCTTGAAATGTATTGACCAGAGGTAACGCAGCCATCGTGTTTTGGGTATTCGCAGGAAATGACCTGAACATTTCTGCAGTAGCAAATGCCGTTTTTGGGCGCGAGTTCGGCGGGTCCTAAAGCCAGTCGCGCAAGATCGGGATCAGCGGCAGGTCGGCGGGGGGCATGGGGTAGGCCCGCATATCCGCGGGCCGCACCCATTTCAGGGCCTGACCTTCGCGGGCCACTGGCTGGCCTTCCCATTTGCGGCAGACGAAAAGCGGCATCAGTAGGTGAAAATCATCGTAAGTGTGGCTGGCGAATGTCAGCGGCGCCAGGCAGCTTTTCCAGGTATTGATGCCCAGTTCTTCGCTGAGTTCGCGGATCAGTGCTGACTCGGGGGTCTCACCGGGCTTGACCTTACCGCCGGGAAACTCCCACAGACCGGCCATCGATTTTCCTTCGGGGCGTTGGGCGAGGAGGACGCGGCCGTCGACGTCGATCAGGGCGACGGCTGAGACGAGGAGGGTTCTCACGAGCGCGTGCTCACGTTGAGCATTCGGCTAACCCGTTGATTTCCCAGAAATACCTTCGTGAGCACCACTGCGAGGATTGTTCATTCTTCACGACCGGTAGTCCGCATTGATCGAAATGTACCCATGGGTCAGATCGCAGGTCCAGACCGTGCTTTGGCCCGATCCGAGGCCAAGGTCGGTTGTGATCACAATCTCGCTGCGCTTCATATAGGCCGCGCCCGCCTCTTCGGTATAATCCGGCGAGACCCAGCCGTTCTCGGCCACCAGAATGTCGCCGAACCGGATCGACAGAAGGTCGCGGTCGGCCCGCGCGCCCGATTTTCCCACGGCCATTACCACCCGGCCCCAGTTTGGGTCTTCGCCGGCAATCGCGGTTTTGACCAGCGGTGAATTGGCGATAGCCATCGCTACCCGCCGGGCATCGGCGTCATCGGCCGCTCCGGTGACGCGAACTTCGACAAACTTGGTCGCTCCTTCGCCGTCGCGCACCACCTGATGGGCCAGATCCCGCATGACGTCGTACAGCGCGGCGGCAAAATCTGTATTGTCGGTGACATCAACGCCCGACGCACCCGTCGCGGCGATCATCAGGCTGTCCGAAGTCGAAGTATCGCTGTCGACGGTGATGCAATTGAAGGTTTTCTCGTTCAGCCGCGCCAGCAAATCCTGCAACTCGGGCGCTGCAATCATGGCGTCGGTGAAAATGTAGACCAGCATCGTCGCCATATCCGGGGCGATCATGCCCGAACCCTTGGCGAACCCGGCAATTGACACGTTTCGCCCGCCGATCATCACGCTGCGCGCCGATCCTTTGGGGAATGTGTCAGTCGTCATGATCGCGCGCGCCGCGTCTTCGATGCCCGACGCGATGAGCCCATCCCTGAGCTCAGCGATTTTTTCGGTGATCCGCTCAAACGACAGAGGCTCGCCGATTACGCCGGTTGAGGCGGAATAGACCCTGTTTTCAGGTAATTTCAGCGCCGACGCGACGGCGCCGCAGACGGCGGTGACGGCGCCCTGTCCATGGCCCCCCGTAAACGCATTGGCGTTGCCCGAATTTACGATGATCGCAGCACCGGCGCCTGCATCGAACTGGCCCGCCAGTTTGGCCTGGCAATCCAGCACCGGCGCCGAGCGTGTCGCCGACTTGGTGAACACGCCGGCCAGACGGCTGCCCGGCGCAAGTTCGGCGAGCATAACATCGCTACGGCCGCTGTATTTTACACCGGCCTGGGCCGCGGCAAACCGCACGCCATCGACAACCGGCAGATCGGGAAAGCCGCCCGCGGGCGCAAGCGGTGAAATTGGCGTCTCGGTCATGGCTGGTGTCAGTCTTCCAAAAGGGTGGCGTCCAGAACCAGAGCGGGGTCGATGCCATCAACCATCTCGATCTCGGCCGCGTCCATCAACCCGGCCACGTTTGCCTCGGCTGCCGCGCGTTCGATCTGGGCCACCAGCTCGGCCCGCACGTCGTCAAGCGCCGGCACCGGTTGCGCGCGCACCTCGTTCAGGCGGATGACATGAAACCCGAACTGGGTCTCGACCGGCACCGACACTGCGCCAACCTCGAGTTCCATGACCGCGTCTTCAAAGGGTTTGACCATCGCACCGGGCCCGAACCACCCCAACTGACCACCATTTTGGCCTGAAGGCCCGGTCGAATGTTCGCGCGCCAGATCGGCGAATTCTTCGCCGTCTTCGATCAGACCGATCAGCCGCAGCGCTTCGGCCTCGTCCTCGACCAGAATGTGCGAGGCGTTGAACTCCTGCCCTGCCGAAACGCTGGCGAACCGCGCGCCATAAGCCGCTTGCAGCGCTGCGTCGGTCACCGCCATCGTTGCCACCTGGTCCAGCGCCTCGCCCGCGATCAGCGCGCGTTCTTCGTTGGCCAGGACAATTTCCAGCCGCTTGCTGCGGTGCGCCAGCGACTGCACCAGAACCGTCTGTTGGACCAGCTGGTCGCGCAGCCCGTCAAACAACACCTCGGGCGGCAGATCCCGGTATTGGGCCGGCAAATCTTCGCGTGCCTGGATCAGGTGGCCAAGGGTAATCTCGGTGCCGTTGACCGTAGCAACCACCGTATCCGCAGTCACCGCGCCTTGTGCGAGTGACGCGCCGGCGCCACCCGACGCCACGCACAACCCCAGCAGGATTATTGCAAGCTTGGACATCTTTCGGCTCCTTTACCGGGATGGGTACCGTGCTGGCGTTGACAGTGTGGGGCGCGGCCCTTACATCGCCTTAGATTGCTGAGGTAAATGCGCCGTCCCCTTCTAGGGGCGCGGTGGCGAAGGGGCAAGCGCCCTTGGATCAGGATCGTGTCATCGGGCAGGGCCGGAGAAAAAATTGCTGGGCATTGGAACCATCGGGCGAAAGGTCTTCGGCACGCCGAACGACCGCAAGATCAAATCAACCGCCCCGACCGTGGCCGCGATCAACGTGCTGGAACCCGAGTTCGTGGCGCTGACCGACGACGACATCATCGCCAAAACCACCGAACTGAAAGGCCGCTTGGAAAAGGGCGAGACGCTGGAAGACCTGCTGCCCGAAGCCTTCGCCAATGTGCGCGAGGCGGCGCGCCGGGCGCTGGGACTGCGCGCATTCGATGTTCAGCTGATGGGCGCGATATTCCTGCACGAAGGCAATATCGCGGAAATGAAAACCGGCGAAGGCAAGACCCTGGTCGCGACCCTGCCTGCTTACCTCAACGCGCTGACCGGACGCGGCGTGCATATCGTCACCGTCAACGACTATCTGGCCAAGCGCGACGCCGAATGGATGGGCAAGGTTTATACCGCGCTTGGCATGACCACCGGCGTCGTCTACCCGCAACAACCGCAGGCCGAAAAACAGGCGGCTTACGGCGCCGACATCACCTATGCCACCAACAACGAACTGGGCTTTGATTATCTGCGCGACAACATGAGATCGACGCTGAAAGAAATGTTTCAGCGCGATCATTATTACGCCATCGTCGATGAGGTGGATTCGATCCTGATCGACGAGGCGCGGACGCCGCTGATTATTTCCGGACCGGCCCAGGACCGGTCAGAGCTTTACATCACCATCGACAAACTGATCCCCGAGGTTCTGGACGAGCATTTCACGCTGGACGAGAAGACCCGCAACGTCACCTACACCGACGAGGGCAACGAGTTTTTGGAAAACCGGTTGAGAGAATTGGAAATTCTGCCTGAAGGGCAGTCGCTTTATGACCCGGAATCGACGACCATTGTTCACCACGTCAACCAGGGGCTGCGCGCGCATAAGCTGTTCTCGAGGGACAAGGATTACATCGTCCGCGACAAGGAAGTGGTTTTGATCGACGAATTCACCGGGCGGATGATGGCGGGGCGGCGGCTGTCGGATGGTCTGCATCAGGCGATCGAGGCTAAGGAAGGCTGTAATATCCAGGCCGAAAACGTGACCCTGGCCAGCGTGACGTTTCAGAATTACTTCCGGCTTTACGAAAAACTGGCCGGCATGACCGGCACGGCGCTGACCGAGGCCGAGGAATTTTCGGAAATTTACAGGCTGGGCGTCGTCGAGGTGCCGACCAATATGCCGGTGGACCGGGCCGACGGACACGATCAGGTCTATCGCACGGCGGATGAGAAATATACGGCCGTTGTTGAAGAGATCAAGAACGCCAACGAGAAAGGTCAGCCGCTGCTGGTCGGGACCACCTCGATCGAAAAGTCCGAAATGCTGTCCGGGCTGCTGACCAAAGCCGGCGTCGAGCATAACGTTCTGAACGCGCGCCAGCACGAAAAAGAAGCCCAGATCGTCGCCGATGCGGGCAAGTTTGGCGCGGTGACCATCGCCACCAACATGGCCGGGCGCGGCACCGACATCCAGCTGGGCGGCAACGTCGAGATGCGGGTTTTGCAGGCGCTTGCAGATGATCCTGAGGCGCACCCAGACGAGGTACGCGCCGAGATCGAGGCCGAAGTTGTGGGCCAGCGGAAAAAGGTGCTGGCGGCGGGTGGCTTGTATGTTCTGGCCACCGAGCGGCACGAAAGCCGCCGTATCGACAACCAGTTGCGCGGGCGGTCGGGGCGTCAGGGCGATCCGGGCAAATCGCTGTTTTTCCTGTCGCTGGAAGACGACCTGATGCGGATTTTCGGGTCCGAACGCCTGGATGCAGTGCTCAGTCGCCTAGGCATGAAGGAAGGCGAGGCGATCATCCACCCTTGGGTGAACAAGAGCCTGGAAAAGGCGCAGGCAAAGGTCGAAGGCCGCAACTTTGACATCCGCAAACAGCTTTTGAAATTCGACGACGTGATGAACGACCAGCGCAAGGTGATCTTTAAGCAGCGCCGCGAAGTGATGGAAACCGCTGACCTTTCGGGCATCGTGCAGGACATGCGCCACCAGGTCATCGACTATCTGGTTGATCTTCACATTCCACCGAAAACCTATGCCGATCAGTGGGAT
Source organism: Paracoccaceae bacterium (assembly GCA_965247915.1). Classification (GTDB taxonomy): domain Bacteria; phylum Pseudomonadota; class Alphaproteobacteria; order Rhodobacterales; family Rhodobacteraceae; genus JAKZRT01. The sequence goes on along the minus strand of OZ252048.1, from coordinate 3,883,940 downwards.
ACCGAAGGCCTGCAGGCGGCGGTTACGGAAAAGCTGGGGATCGAGGTGCCGGTCGTTGACTGGGGCGTTGAGGAAGGCGTGGACGACGACGAGATTGTCGAGCGTCTGGAAAAGGCGGCTGACGAGTTTATGGCCGCCAAAGCGGCTCAGTTCGGTTCCGAGAACATGCGCAACATCGAAAAGCAGGTGCTGCTGCAAACCATCGACGCCAAGTGGCGCGAGCATATTCTGGCGCTGGAACATCTGCGGTCGGTCGTCGGGTTCCGCGGCTATGCGCAGCGCGATCCGCTGAACGAATACAAAAACGATTCATTCCAATTGTTCGCAAGCCTTTTGAACGCGCTGCGCGAAGACGTCAGTAAGCAACTTGGCCAAATTCGTCCGTTGACCGATGAAGAGCAACAGCAACTGATGCAACAGCTTGCCCAACAGCAAGGGGCGCTGCGCCAACAGGCCGAAGCACCGGCGGTCGTCGCGCCCGAGGGCGTGAGCGCGGGGTCAGCAGGTAACGCGGCGGACGGATTTGTCGAGGATGATCCCAATACCTGGGGAAACCCCGGGCGGAACAACAAATGCCCCTGCAGTTCAGGCAAGAAATTCAAACACTGCCACGGACGCCTTATTTAGGCCGGGGCGATGCCCTAGTTGCAGTTCCAATTCGACCGATCAACAACAATACGCGAACAATTCGTGGAATTGTGGCCGAATATTGACCAAGAACTCTGGCGGGAATCGTGGCGAAAATCGCACATATTGTGGTTTTTTTGCCCGCACATACAATTTGCCTTCGAAATGTGGCCTGCTTGCCGCAAATGTATGAATTTGAAGACATTAACTATGTGTCGGTTGTGAAATAGTGCATATTCGCTTTCGGATGGGGGCGAACACAAACATCAGGTGCTGATGATGCGTGCTGCCCGAATGCTCACGACCGTTGCCGCAACCGCCCTGGTGGCGCTTGCAGCTGGGCGTATTGTCCAAAATGGCGACATTACAGCCGCAAAAATCGGGGCAAGTCTTCAGTCTCCGGGAATGGCGCGCGCCAGCGTGATGCCCGATATCCCGAAACTGCCGCGCCCGCCGATTGAAACGCTGCAGGCGACACCGCTGCCGACGACGCGCGGCTGGGCCGATCAGCAACCCGAATCGCTGACACTGCAAGCGCTGGACCGGTCACGTTTTGGCGCCAACGCCAGCGCCAGTTGCGCGGCCGAAATGAAAGCGACGCCGTCGGGCAACGGCATGATCCGCATATCCCTCTATGCCCCATGCAACGGGTCCGAGCCGGTAACCCTGCGCCACGCGGGTCTTGGGTTTACCGAAGTGAATACTTCGACCGGCCGCCTGACCGTAGAACTTCCGGCATTGACAGCGACGGCCAACGTCGAGGTCATCTTGCAAAGCGGCGTGAGAATTTCGACGCAAGTCAATGTGCCCGATGCCGAGGCATATCGCCGGGTTGTGCTGGTTTGGCGCGGCGAAACCGGGCTTCATATCCATGCTCAGGAATTCGGCGCGGCGCTTGGCACGGTCGGCCATGTCTGGGCCGGAGCGCCAGGGCGTCCGGATCTGGGTGCTAATGCGCGCGGTGGATACATGATGGTTCTGGGCAACCGTGAATTGGGCAATGCAACGCGCGCCGAAGTCTATACATTCCCCGCCGCGCTGACCGACCGCGAGGGCGTGGTCCGGCTTTCGGTACAGGCCGAGATCAACAACACCAACTGCGGCGGTATGCTGGCCGCAGAAACACTCCAACCCGACGGGTTTGGCGGCGTGATATCATCTGACCTGACGCTCAGGGTGCCTGATTGCAACAAAGTCGGTGAATATCTGGTATTGAAAAACATCCTCCGAGACCTGAAGATCGCCAGCAACTAGGGTCAGGACCTATTAATTCAGGGGATTCCCAATCGGCTTAGTTTCTGATTCAAATAGTGCAGGAGGACCTGCCCATGTCGGATCATTATTGGCTTTCAGAAACACAGCTCGACCGCCTAAAACCCTTTTTTCCACGCTCGCACGGCGTTCCACGTGTCGATGATCGCCGCGTTCTTAGCGGCATTATTCACGTGTTGAAACGTGGGCTTCAATGGCGGGATGCACCGGCCGAATATGGCCCACACAAGACCCTTTACAATCGCTTCATACGCTGGAGCAAATTGGGTGTATTTGATCGAATATTCAAAGAGTTATCATCTCAGGCCGTGCCCGAACAATTGCAGATAGACGCGACACATCTTAAGGCACATCGCACGGCTTGTAGCCTGCTAAAAAGGGGGATGTTCCCCGCGATATTGGCCGCACAAAAGGTGGGTTAAACTCCAAGTTACATGCTGTTTGTGACGGTTCTGGCAAGCCGGTACTCATGAGTCTAACGGCGGGTCAGGTGTCTGACTATAAAGGGGCCAGAAAGCTGCTGGATAGCTTCCCCGCTGCCAAATATCTTTTGGCGGATCGAGGTTATGATGCCGACTGGTTCAGAGAAGGTTTGCTGGAAAAGGGGATTACGCCCTGCATCCCTCCTAAAAAGAACCGTAAGCGCCAGATCACTTATGACGAAACCTTGTATAAACAAAGGCATAAGGTCGAAAACATGTTCGGCAAACTTAAAGATTGGAGGCGCATATCAACCCGATATGACCGTTGTGCTCACACGTTCTTCTCCTCAATCTGCATCGCTGCAGTTGTCATATATTGGATTTAACGAGTCCTGACCCTAGAACGGGTGACTTCTGAAGGGGCCAAAACCCACGCATGTGGTTTTCAACGATATCTGCAAGAATAACTTTCGCCTGCCTCGCGGCGCTTGCGGCGGCCCCGGTGGCGTTGGCGCAATCCGAGGCCGGGTCGCCGATTTTCCGCGTCGCCGGTCCGCCGGCGCTAACTTCGGTTCTTATCCCCGCAACGCTGGAAAGTTTTGCGCGTGAAAACGGCCTGACCCTGCGCCGCGAAATTCAAAGCGACGACGCCTTTGCCCTGGCTCTGATCGGCGGATCGGACGGCGGCATCGTGGCGCGATTCGAGTTTCGCCAGGCCAACAGCGCTGAGGCGCTGAAAGCTCTTGCCGCGGGTGCGATTGATCTGGCGGTTACAACGTGGTCGCCGAACGGCGTCGAACCCGCGGGCGCGGGTGATGCCACGACCGCCCAAGTCATCGCACGCGACGCCTTGGTGGCGATTGTGGCGCAAGATAATCCGGTGCGTCGACTTTCGCCCGAGCTTTTGGCAAGGGTAATATCGGGCGCGGTGACCGACTGGTCCGACCTTGGCGGCAGGCCGGGCCCGATTGCCCTGCATCTGCCAGCGCCCGACAGCGGGTTGGCCGCGTCGATCTCGGGCCGCCTGCTTGACGGTGGTGATATTCGCGCTGTCGCCCAGACCCATTCTTCGGCCATCGACCTGGCCGATGCGGTTGCAAGTTCGTCCGGCGGGCTTGGGGTGACAAGGGTGTCCGAGACCGGAAACGCCCGCGCGCTGGCGTTGACGGGGCCATGCGGGATCGTGCTGGCCCCGGACCGGGTCAGCATAAAGAACGGCGACTTTCCACTGACCATGCCAATTTTCATATCCGGTGACACGCGCGCAATGCCGGAAGTTCTGCGGGACTATCTGGATCACCTGAACACCACGGCCGCCCAGGGGCCGATCCGGCGGGCCGGGTTTGTCAATCTCGTGCGCGAAACCCAGCCGCTCGAGGCACAGGGCGGTCGCCTAGTGGGGGCCATTTCGCTCGCCGGGGTCCGGGCGCCGGTCTCGGAACTGCGGCGGCTTGTCGAGGTGCTTTCAGGGCAGGCGCGCCTTTCGATCACGTTCAGGTTTGTGCCGTGGACGCCCGAACTTGACGCCGCCGCGCAAGCAAGTGTCGGCAGGCTTGCCGAGGCGCTGAGGGCCGGCGAGTTTGATGGGAAAGTGCTGACTTTCGTGGGTTTCAGCGACGGCGTCGGGGCCTCGGCCCGGAACCTGGAAGTGGGGCGAAGCCGGGCGCGGACAGTGGAAAAAGTTGTGCGCGACGCCGCCGGAGATCTGGACAGCACCAATGTCAGGCTGGGCAACAATTCGTTCGGCGAGACGCTGCCGGTGGGCTGCGACGACAGCGACTGGGGCCGTCACCTGAACCGCCGGGTCGAGGTCTGGATCGACTGACCCACGAAGTATGCGCCAGACCGTTGCCAGATCGAGCGACTTCGGCGCAAGCATCTAAAGGTATCCCGCCGAGCGGAAACTTAGCTCGGTCTCGCGCCCGATCACCAAATGGTCGTGCAGGGTCAGCCCCAGGGCCTGCGCTGCGTCGTTTATCTTGACCGTCATCTCGATATCGCTCTCTGACGGCGTCGGATCACCCGAGGGGTAGTTGTGAACCAGGATCAGCGCCGAGGCGTTCAGTTCCAGCGCCCGTTTGACCACCTCACGCCGCCGAATAATGGCAAACAAAAGAGGAACAGAGTCTACCTAAAAGTGGCCCTCAAATTGGGGGCAGGTCAATTTGCACCTTAAGGGTTGGGATGGGACTCCAATATATGATTTCAGACTGACAGAAATTTCAAGGACGAACGGAAACAAATCGTGAATCTCCGAGATTTACCCGGTCATCCCGTCCCAGAAACTTTTGACCTTGGAGAAAAACGTCGAGCCTTGCGGGTTGTTGTCTGTCCCGATCTCTTCGAACTCGCGCAATATTTCTTTCTGGCGCGAGGTCAGATTTACCGGCGTCTCGACCGCCATCTCGATGAACATGTCGCCGCTGCCCGCGCCACGCAGCGCGGGCATGCCTTTGCCGCGCAGGCGCATCTGGCGACCCGATTGCGACCCGGCGGGGATTTTGACGCGGCTGCGGCCGCCGTCGATGGTCGGTACTTCGATGTCGCCGCCCAGCGAGGCCGAGGCCATCGACACCGGCACGCGACAATGAAGGTCGCGCCCGTCGCGCTCGAAAAGCGCGTGCGTGGCAACTTCGATGAAAATGTAAAGGTCGCCCGTGGGCCCGCCGCGCAGGCCTGCTTCGCCCTCGCCGGCAAGGCGAATGCGCGTGCCGGTCTCGACCCCTGCCGGAATATTGACGTTGAGCGCGCGTTCCTTGTTCACCCGGCTCGCGCCACCGCAGTTGCTGCAGGGGTTCTTGATCATCTGACCCATGCCGGAACAGGTGGGGCAAGTGCGTTCGACGGTGAAAAAACCCTGTTGGGCGCGCACCTTACCCATGCCCGAGCAGGTCGGGCAGGTGGTCGGTTCGGCCCCCGCCTCGGAACCCGAGCCATTGCATTGGCCGCAGGTGACCGAGGTCGGCACGTTGATGGTTTTCTGAACCCCGGCAAACGCCTCTTCCAGCGCTACGCGCAGGTTATACCGCAGGTCCGACCCGCGCGCCGCGCGCTGGCGGTTGCCGCTGCGCCCGCCCATGAAGTCGCCGAACAGATCGTCGAAAACGTCTGAAAACGCCGATGAAAAATCGCCCTGACCGCCGCGCCCGCCGCCCATGCCGCCCTCGAACGCCGCATGACCAAAGCGGTCATAGGCCGCCTTTTTGTCGGGGTTTTTCAGTGCGTCGTAAGCCTCGTTGACTTCTTTGAACTGGGTTTCGGCGTTGGGGTTGTTGGAATTGCGATCAGGGTGCAGGTCTTTGGCCTTTTGGCGATAGGCTTTCTTGATGTCGACATCGGACGCAGAGCGCCCGACGCCGAGTACATCGTAGAAATCGCGCTTGGCCATCTACGTCACCTTTCGCAGACACAAAACGCCGACCCATCGTGGCAACATTGGGGCCGGCGGCTGGCTGTCATCCGCTCGCGTTACGCGCGTTTTTCGTCGTCGCCGAGATCTTCGAAATCGGCGTCAACGATGTCATCGTCCACGCTGCGCGGTTCGTCTTCGCCGGCGGGATCGGCGTCGCCCGATTTTTCCTGCTCGGACTTATAGATCGCCTCGCCCAGTTTCATGGCCGCCTCGGTGACATTCTGGATGCCCGATTTGATCTTGCCGGTATCCTCGGTCTCGAGCTGCTCTTTCAGCGCAGCAATCGCCAGTTCGATGGCCTCGATCGTGGTCGGATCGACCTTGTCGGCATGTTCTTCCATCGATTTTTCGGTCGAATGGATCAGGCCTTCGGCCTGGTTCGTGGCCTCGACCAGTTCGCGGCGTTCCTTGTCGGCTTCGGCATTGGCCTCGGCATCCTTGACCATTTCTTCGATCTCTTCGTCGCTCAGGCCACCTGACGCCTGAATGGTGATTTTCTGTTCCTTGCCGGTGCCTTTGTCCTTGGCGCCGACATTCACGATGCCGTCGGCGTTGATGTCAAAGGCAACCTCGATCTGCGGCAGGCCGCGCGGGGCGGGCGGGATGCTTTCCAGGTTGAATTGGCCCAATAGCTTGTTGTCGTTGGCCATATCGCGTTCGCCCTGGAAGACCCGGATCGTTACCGCGTTCTGGTTGTCTTCGGCGGTTGAAAAGATCTGGCTTTTCTTGGTGGGGATCGTGGTGTTGCGGTCGATCAGCCGGGTGAAGACACCGCCCAGCGTTTCGATCCCCAGGCTCAGCGGCGTGACATCCAGCAGCACCACGTCTTTGACATCGCCCTGCAGAACACCGGCCTGGATGGCCGCGCCCGAAGCGACAACCTCGTCGGGGTTCACGCCCTTGTGCGGCTCTTTGCCGAAGAACTTGGTGACTTCGTCCACGACCCGTGGCATCCGCGTCATGCCGCCGACCAGAACCACCTCGTCGATATCGCTGGTCGAAAGACCGGCATCCTTCAGCGCCGCCTTACAGGGTTTCAGCGATTTCTTGATAAGGTCGCTGACCAGGCTTTCCAGTTTCGCGCGCGTCAGCTTCATGACCATGTGCAGCGGCTGACCGCCGTGGGGGTCCATCGAGATGAACGGTTGGTTGATCTCGGTCTGGCTGGACGAGCTGAGCTCGATCTTGGCCTTTTCAGCCGCCTCTTTTAGGCGTTGCAGGGCCATCTTGTCTTTGGTCAGGTCGACGCCGTTTTCCCTTTTGAACTCATCGGCCAGATAACTGACGATGCGCATGTCAAAATCTTCGCCACCAAGAAAGGTGTCGCCGTTGGTCGATTTGACCTCGAAAAGCCCGTCGTCAATTTCCAGAATGGTCACGTCAAAGGTACCGCCGCCCAGGTCATAGACTGCGATAACCTTGGTCTCTTTCTTGTCGAGCCCATAGGCGAGCGCCGCCGCGGTGGGTTCGTTGATGATGCGCAGAACTTCCAGCCCGGCGATCTTGCCGGCGTCTTTGGTGGCCTGACGCTGGGCGTCGTTGAAATAGGCAGGCACGGTTATCACCGCCTGTTCGACGGTTTCGCCCAGATAGGATTCAGCGGTTTCCTTCATCTTTTGCAGGATGAACGCGCTGATCTGCGAGGGGCTGTATTTGTCGCCGCCGGCCTCGACCCAGGCATCGCCATTGCCGCCATCGACGATCGCGTAAGGTACAAGTTTCCTGTCTTTTTCGACCTCGGCGTCGGTGGTGCGGCGCCCGATCAGGCGCTTGACGGCAAAGATCGTGTTGTCGGGGTTGGTGACCGCCTGACGTTTGGCGGGCTGACCGACCAGGCGCTCGGTGTCAGTAAAGGCGACGATCGACGGCGTGGTGCGCGCGCCTTCGGAGTTTTCAATTACTTTTGGCTGCGAGCCGTCCATGATGGCAACGCACGAATTGGTCGTGCCAAGGTCGATACCAATGACTTTAGCCATATTTCGCAATCCCTCTTCGAGTGGCGATTTCCCAGTAGCCAGCCCGGTCCGGCACCGGCCACCAATTTCAATGCAACGAGGCTAGGATGACCCCATCACCGTTCCGTGCGTATATAGGGACGGGCAAATAGGCCTGCAACCGCCCCAAAGCCCATATATACCGGCCAAAATGCCGCGAATTGACCGAAATCGGGGGAATCCTTGCCAGATGCCGGACCGACCGCCGAAAATCACCCTTCGCGGCTTTGACATTTACCCGGGGTTTCTGGACGTCGCGGCGCAGCGCTCGTTGCTGGATGATCTGCGCGAGGTGATACGCGCGGCCCCATTGATTAGGCACAAAACGCCACGCGGCAAGCCGATGTCGGTGGCGATGACGGCGGCGGGTCGGTATGGGTGGGTCGCCACGCCGCGCGGCTATGGTTATGCCGAACGCCACCCGTCGGGGGTGCCCTGGCCCGAAATACCCGCCTCGCTGGCCGCGCTTTGGGACCAGGTGACAGATACGCCGCGCAGGCCGGAAAGCTGCTTGATAAATTTTTATGGGCAAAATGCGCGGATGGGCATGCACCAGGACCGGGACGAGGCTGATTTCAGCCAGCCGGTGGTCTCGGTGTCGCTGGGCGACGACGGGCTTTTTCGCATCGGCAACCAGACGCGCGGTGGTAAAACAGACGGGCTGTGGCTGGCCTCGGGCGCTGTGGTGGTCATGGGCGGCGCTGCGCGCCTGACCTACCACGGGGTCGACCGGATCAGGTGGGGCTCGTCGCGGTTGCTCCCCGAGGGCGGGCGGATCAATGTCACAATGCGGGTGGTGACCTGAAGAGCGCCGTTGCCAAATTGAGCGGCACCGAAGGCGGCGCAACAATATGATTTAACGCTTGGCGTACCAGGAAAGCGAGGCGTGGCGGCGGGTGTAGCCCTCGGCGATGAAGCCGATCATTATCAGGACGGTGCCGACATAGAAGGCGTAAGCCGAGTTGGAAAAATGCGGATTATAATTGATGAAGATGAACCCGCGCGCCTGGTCGATGATATGGAAAAGCGGGTTCCAGGTGAAAAACGGCAGCATGGTGAAAGGCAGTGAATTGCCAAGCACCATCTTGCCCGAAGCAAAAAGGTTGATGCGCGTGTAGATCGTGTCAATGGTTCCGGCGAGGCCGGGAAACCAGGGTTTGATTGCCACGATAATGAAGCCGCCGCGATAATGAATTTTCTCATGTTAAACCCCCACACTAAAGCGGTTTGCGTTTGATGTGAATCGAAAGGGGATTCCCAAAGTGTTGTTTGTCTGATTCATTTCCCGTGAGGAGGTGGAGCATGGGCAAACCGTATTCTTTGGATCTTCGGCAGCGGATATGCGGGTATATTGCGGCCGGAAACTCTTGTCGCGCTGCGGGGCGGGTTTATGGCGTCAGTGCAGCGACGGCGGTGCGTTATGCGGCGGATCAACGTGAGCGGGGCGAGGTCACACCCAAGCCACAGGGCAGGCCAGCGGGCCGGTTTGGCAAGCTGGCACCGCATGCGGGTTTCCTGATCGAGATTGTCCGGGCTGAACCGGACATAACATTGCAGGAACTTGCGGGTGCGCTTGCGGAGACGCACGGCGTGAGCGTTCAGCTCTCCTCAATCCACCGGGCTCTGGAACGCGCAGGGTTTTCATATAAAAAAAGGACTTGTCGCGCAGGAACGTGACCGGCCCGCCCTGCATAAGGCGCGAAGGGAATGGATCAGCCGCCGCCAGCCGCGCATGCGCGCCGAACCGCACAGGCTGGTATTCATCGATGAAACCGCCGTCAAAACCAACCTCACCCGGTTGCGCGGGCGCAGCTTCGGGGGTGAGCGGCTTTATGGCACCGCACCCTTTGGAAAATGGGGCACGCAGACCTTCATCGCCGGGCTGACCCATAACGCGCTGATTGCACCCTGGGTGATCAGCGGCGCAATGGATGGATCGGCGTTCGAGACTTATATCGAGACCCAGCTTGCGCCTGCGCTGGACCCTGGAACTGTGGTCATTCCCGACAATCTTTCCACCCACAAAAGCCACCGCGCGGCACAGGCGTTGAGGGCGCGCGGATGCTGGTTCTTGTTCCTGCCACCCTACTCCCCGGATCTTAACCCGATCGAAATGGCGTTCTCAAAGTTGAAAGCTCACCTGCGAAGGGTTGGAGCAAGAACCTTCGATGCCCTCTTTGACGCCCTCAGCGACATTTGTGATCTCTTCGACCCAGACCAATGCTGGAACTTCCTCAAGGCCGCGGGATATGCCTCAGATTAAATGCAATATGCTTTAGGTCAGCACCACCATTTTCATGACACCGATGGGGTCGTCAATGGTCACCGGAGCCCAGGCGGCGTGATAGCCGAACAGCAGAACGACACCGGCCAGAACCTGAATGTAAAGCGACCCGATGGCCGCCGACAGGATCGCCACCAGCGTATTCATCGGCGCGTGCTGCATCATTGGCGATGTCGGACCTTCGGACATGGCAATGGATGTGGCGGTTTTGACGTGGGTCATGAAAAGATAGACGCCCGACATCAAGTAGAGAAAATAATCGCCCCGAACCGCCATGCCGTGCATTCCCAAGAGCGAAAGCATGATGAAAAACACCATCACCATAACAATCGTCTGGGCGATGCTTTTGATCAGCCCGATGATCGCATTGCCATCGGTGCGCCGAAGCGACCGGACCACGCCGTAATAGACCACCTCCAGAAATATGAACGCGGCGGAGAGTTTTGACTTTTTGCGATGTGCAACAAACATCTTGCCTGCCCGGTGGGTATTCTGGCTTCCTACATCGGAATTCTTGCCCAAGGATTATCCATATATCATAAGGGGCCGGTCAGAGCCTGACAATCACGCTCGCGAGGATTCCTTGGATTACGCCCTGATCGAGACCGAATTTCGCAGGCTTTGCCTCATCGCCGGCGCCGCGATCATGGCGGTGTTTGATCGCGGTGACGCAGATGTGCGCCTGAAGGCCGATCAAAGTCCGGTCACGCAAGCCGACGAGGCGGCGGACGCGATCATCGCGGCCGGGCTGGCGGCGGCTTTCCCGGACATTCCGGTGGTGACCGAAGAACAGGCGGCAACGCATGCAGTCATTGCCGACACATTTATTATCGTCGATCCGCTGGATGGGACCAAGGAATTCATCCGTCGCGGCAGGGATTTCACGGTCAACATCGCGCTGGTCGAAAACCGCGTACCGACCCGTGGGGCGGTCTTTGCGCCAGCGCAAGAGCGGCTTTTCATGACCACCGCAACGGGGCGGGCAATTGAAGAATTGGGTGAATTAGACACTGATAATGCTGGTGCGACACGTCCGATTGCGGCCGCGCCGCCAATTGCCGGCGGGTTGATGGTGGTGGCGTCCAAATCGCACCGGGACAAGGCAACCGATGATTACATTGCCCGCTACCCGGTGCGCGATTTCACCTCAGCCGGGTCGTCGTTGAAATTCTGCCTGGTCGCCACCGGCGAGGCGCACCTTTACCCGCGCCTTGGACCTACAATGGAGTGGGATACCGCCGCCGGTGATGCGGTGTTGCGCGCGGCGGGTGGCAGAATGGTGGATTTCGAGACCCACCAGGCTTTTGCCTATGGCAAGCCCGGCTACCGCAACGGTTTTTTCATCGCCTGCGCGCCGGGCGTCGAACTGATTAAAGGATAAGGCCCGTGAACGTTGCAATTGTTATTCCGGCGCGCTTTGCCTCGGCCCGCTATCCGGGCAAGGCTTTGGTGGCGCTTGCCGGGGCCGGGGGCGACAAAAAGACCCTAATACGGCGCAGTTTTGAGGCCGCAAACGCTGTTGCGGGTATTTCGCGCGTCTCGGTCGCCACTGATGACGCGCGGATTGCCGAAGCATCGAAAGCGTTCGGGGCTGATGTGATCATGACTTCGTCCGAGTGCCAGAACGGCACCGAACGCTGTGCCGAAGCGCTGGCGGCGCTGGGTCCCGACATTGACATCGTCGTCAATCTGCAGGGCGACGCGCCGCTGACCCCGGCCTGGTTTGTCGAAGACCTGGTGGCGGGTTTGGCCGCGGACCCGGAGGCCGATATGGCGACCCCGGTTTTGCGGTGCGATGGCGCGACCCTGGCGGGATTTTTGGCGGACCGCGCGGCGGGGCGCGTCGGGGGGACCACCGCAGTTTTCGGGGAAGACCTGCAGGCGCTGTACTTTTCCAAAGAAGTCATCCCGTTTTTGCCGGAAACGCCCGATGCGGCGGCCAAGACAACGCCCGTGTTCCACCATGTCGGGGTTTACGCCTATCGGCCCGCAGCGCTGAGGGATTACATCCGGTGGCCCATTGGCCCGCTGGAGCGGCTTGAAGGGCTCGAACAACTGCGGTTTCTCGAACAGGGGCGCCGGGTTCTCTGTGTCGAGGTGCAGGCGCGTGGCGGCCAGTTTTGGGAGCTGAACAACCCCGAGGACGTGCCCAAAATCGAGGCCATGTTGGCCGACATGGGAATAAAGTGACCCACAGACCGGTTTCGGTGGTGGTGGTCAGCCGACACCGCCCTGAACGGCTCGCGTTATCTCTCAAGGCGATATCGCAGCTCTATTATCCGAATTTCGAAGTGATTGTGGTGGCCGACATGGATGCTTTGAGGCGTGTTGCGCCCGCAGCTCCAATTCGCAGCGTTGCCTTTGACGACCCCAATATCGCGGTTGCGCGCAACCTTGGGGTCGTGGCGGCGGCGGGCGAGGTTATCGCGTTCATCGATGATGATGCGGTGCCAGAACCCACCTGGCTGAACTATCTGACGCAGCCGTTCGACGACCCGAACGTCGCGGCATCTGGCGGCTATGTGATTGGGCGCAATGGATTTTCGCTGCAGTGGGGCGCGTTGTCGGTTGACCGCGAGGGGTGGGATCACCCGATTGAAGTGCCAAACGAAGAGACGGTCGTTGCAGCCACCGAACCGGGCGAACGGGCGATCAGGACCCAGGGCACGAATATGGCGGTGCGGCGGTCGGTCCTGGCCGATCTGGGCGGCTTTGATCCGGCATTTCACTTTCTGCACGAGGAAAGCGACCTGAACATGCGGATCGCCCGCGCCGGACATTTAACCGCCATCGTGCCCCGGGCCCGTGTCATCCATTATTCGGCCCCGTCTGAGCGTCGCCGTCGCGACCGGATGCCGCGGACGCTTTATCAGATCGGGGCCAGTTGGGCCGTTTTTCACAAGAAATACCTGCAAGCCGGGCAATGGGCGCGGGCGCGCAAGGAGCTGCGCGTTGCGCAGCGCCGCCGGTTGGTTGCGATGATGGTCGATGGGCGGATCGAGCCGCGTGAGGTCGAAATACTGACGAAAACCCTGCTGAAGGGTTACGACGAGGGGCTGACGCGCCAGGTTGAGAATTATCCGACGGCAGCGAGCGAACCCCATGATTTCGCACGATTTCCCAGTTCGAAAATATGTAATCACAAATTGATCTATGGTCCGAAAAGCCGGGCAGGAGACCTGAGGGCACAGGCCCGAGAACTCGCGGATCAGGAATTTGTGATCACATGTCTGATCGTTTCGAGAGGCGCAAGATACCACCATGTGCGGTTTACCAAAGGCGGTTACTGGGAACAGAACGGCGGCTTGCTGGGGCGTTCGCTGCGCGCCGGGCCGTTGATAAAGCGATATTCGCTGGACGCGCGCCAAGCGGTAGAGATGCAACGGATCGCGCCGTAACGGATCGCGCCGTATCGTAACCCGGCGGCGAGTTTGTGACTTGCGATCAAAGCGAGATCGGGCGTACCAAGATTAGCGAGTGTGGAATTATTTCCCGGTACTGCCTTCCCAACCGCACAACGGCAGCAAGCAAGGGCGTCGGTCGCGCATGAAATCAAAGGTTACTAAAGCTATTTTTCCGGTCGCCGGTCTGGGTACGAGGTTTCTGCCGGCCACCAAAGCTATTCCCAAGGAGATTATGACCTTGGTGGATCGCCCGCTGATCCAGTACGCGATCGACGAAGCCCGCGCCGCCGGCATCAAGGAGTTCATCTTTGTGACCTCACGGGGCAAGGGCGCGCTGGAAGATTATTTCGACATTGCCCCGGTCCTTGAATCGGCGCTGCGCAAGGCGGGCAAGGCGGATTTGCTTCGGGTTCTCAAGGACACGAACATGGAATCGGGTGCGATCGCTTATGTTCGCCAGCACAAACCGCTTGGGCTGGGTCATGCGGTGTGGTGCGCCCGTCGCCTGATCGGGGATGAACCCTTTGCGGTTATTTTGCCCGACGATGTGATCGCGGCAGATGTTCCCTGCCTGCAGCAAATGGTCGAGGCGTTCCGGGAAACCGGCCAAAACATGGTCGCGACCATGGAAGTTCCGGCCGATCAGACCAGTGACTATGGCATTCTCGATGTCGCAAATTCGGTTGGCCAGCTGGAAAAAGTTCAGGGCATGGTCGAAAAACCTGCGCCGGGCGCGGCGCCGTCCAATCTTGCCGTGATCGGCCGGTATATCCTGACCCCCAGCATCCTGCAGAACCTGCACAAAATGCGGTCCGGTGCGGGTGGTGAAATTCAACTGACCGATGCCATTGCCGAGGACATTGCAAAGAGCCGCGGCGTGAACGGGTTTCGGTTCAACGGGCAGCGGTTCGATTGTGGATCAAAGTCGGGGTTCTTGCAGGCAACCATTTCCTTCGCCCTGGCGCGCGACGATCTGCGCGACGATCTTGCCGCCTATCTCAGCAATTATTTCGCGACACTGGACGCCGCTGAATAGTGTGGATTGTCGACAGATAGTAGCCTGGCCCGCAGATACCCCAAAATATTGCGCTTCGCGGTTTACCTGTCCGTGCTGGCGCAGTATCGTCAACATAACCGTCCAGCGGGCGGAAAAATGTGGCAACGCAGAGCAGACATCAAAGCCACCGGGCCAACCGGGGCGCAGGCACTCAACCTTGCTTTAAGCGTCATCGGTTAGGTCTCGGAGCGCACGACAAGTCTGAACTCTGCCGATTGGGGAAATGATTGGGCGCTCTCGCTTCGTATCGACCGCGACTTGAACGCAAGCGCTGGCGGATCAGGGCCTTGCGCAAGCGGCGTCAGCTGTCGTTTTTACAGGACCGGACCGAGCTGATCGGTGAGGGCGACGTTCTGTTGTGCGCGACCCTGTGGAACGAACGCATCCGCCTGCCGTATTTCCTGCGCTATTACCGCGCCCGCGGCGTGTCGCATTTTCTGATCATCGACAACGGGTCGAACGACGGAACCGCCGGATATCTGGCGCGCCAGAACGATGTCTCGGTGTGGCGCGCAGAGGGGAGCTACAAAAGCGCCCGCTTTGGTACGGACTGGGTCAATTGGGTGCTCAGAAACCATGCGCATGGGCATTGGGTCCTGACCGTCGACGCCGATGAATTTCTGGTCTATCCGTTCTCGGACAGCCGCCCGATCAGGGCGCTGACCGATTGGCTGGATGAAGGCGGCGTGCGGTCTTTTTCGGCGATGTTGCTGGACATGTATCCCAAGGGTCCGGTCAACCGCGACACCTATCGCGACGGGCAGGACCCGCTAGAGATAGCGCACTGGTTTGACGCCGGAAATTACACGATCTCGCGTAATCAGAAATACGGGAACCTGTGGATACAGGGCGGCGCGCGCGCCAGGGCGTTTTTCGGCAACGACCCCTATCATGCGCCGTCGCTGAACAAGATCCCTCTGGTCAAATGGCACCGGTCCTACACTTATGTAAACTCGACCCACATGCTGTTGCCGCGCGGGCTGAACGCGACTTATGACGCCGAGGTGGGCAAAAAAATCTCGGGGTGTCTGTTGCACACCAAGTTTCTGGATGTGTTTGAGAAAAAAGCGGTGGCCGAACTGCAAAGACAGCAGCACTTTGCCGCAAGCCGGGAATACGCCGCATATCACACAGGGCTGCGCAATAAACCCGATCTCTGGACCCGGTGGTCGGAACGCTACATCAATTGACGCCAGCTCGAGATCATTGGCCTGATGTCCAAGGGCAACTGGGCATGAGCGTGGGGTTTGTCATGCTGGTCCACACGGCGCTGGACCGGGCGGCCCAGGTTGCCCGGCATCTGGCGTCAGCGGGCTGCCCGATTGTCATTCATGTCGATAAGCGTGTGACCCAAGATCAGGAAAAGCGGCTGCGGGGCATTTTGCGGGCTTTTCGGGATGTGCGCTTTTGCCAGCGCTTCAAATGCGACTGGGGAACCTGGTCGATTGTCGCGGCCAGCAAAGCGGGCGCCGAGATGATGCTGAAGGACTTTCCCGATGTAGGTCATGTCTATCTTACGTCGGGGTCGTGCATGCCATTGCGGCCCTTGCCCGAGCTTTTGGGATATTTGGCAGAACAGCCCGACACCGATTTTATCGAATCGGTCACGACCGCCGATGCCCCCTGGACGCTGGGCGGTCTGGAATATGAACGCTTCACGCTTTATTTCCCGTTTTCGTGGCGGCGCCAACGGCGGCTCTTTGACGGGTTCGTTGGCCTTCAGCGCCGGCTTGGCGTTCGCCGAAGGCCGCCGCCCGGGGTTGCCCCGCACCAAGGGTCGCAATGGTGGTGCCTGACGCGCGACACGCTGACCAAAATACTCACCGATCCGCAACGGCGCGCGTACCAGCGATATTTCCGGTCTTTGTGGATCCCTGACGAGGCCTATTTCCAGACCCTGGTGCGGCTGCATTCGACGTCGATCGAAAGCCGGTCGCTGACCCTGTCGAAGTTTGATTTTCAGGGCCGCCCCCACATTTTTTATTACGATCATCTCGAGTTGCTGCGCAGGTCCGACTGTTTCTTTGCCCGCAAGATCTGGCCCAAGGCCGACCGTCTGTACCAAAGTTTTTTATCCAACAGCCCGCTCGTGACCAATAACGCCGAACCCAATCCGGGAAAGATCGACCAGCTGTTTTGCAAGGCCGTTGAGCGGCGCACCAACGGGCGCCACGGGCTGATAATGCAAAGCCGGTATCCCCGCGACGAAAGCAAGGCGGTTCAGACGGCATGGCCGTATTCGGTGTTTCAGGGATACGCGCAGGTTCTTGACGGTTTTGAGCAATGGTTGACGCGGGCCACAGGGACGCCGGCACACGGGCGGCTGTTAAACCCGGACCGGATCGAATTTGCGGGGGGCGCGACGAATTTCAAGGGCGGGCTGACCACTGCAGTGGCGCTAAGGGATTACGACGAGCCTGGTTTTCTGCGCAACCTAGTATGGAATACGCGCGGCGAAAGGCAATACTTTCAGTACACGGCGCGCGACGGTCTGGATGCATGGCTTTTCATGGCGCGCGATCCGAATGCCCAGATTTCGGTCATCACCGGGGCCTGGACGATTGCGCTTTTCCGATCGGATCAACCCTTCGCGGCCCTCCGGCGCGAGGCGGCGCAGCTGCAGCGGCGCGAGGCGGCCCAAATCGACGTGCTGCGCGCGCCGTGGGCCCAGGCACGGGTGCGGATCGAAACGCTTGCAGGCTATCTGACCAGCCCGATCCAGCCTTTGCAGGAAATCATTGACGAGGCATCGCCACCGGGCGGAGCTTATTTTGGCGAGGCACCGCGTCTGACCAACCTCGACGGGCTTGGGGCGTTCCTGCAGCGCTTGCGGAATGCCGGCATCCAACCCTATCTTGCCGGGAATTTTCCGGCCCGGCCGAGCGCGGGTAATCGTGAACGGTCGGTCGGCAATGTTCGCGCCGCCCACTAGGACACAAGGTTTGGCAACAAGGCATGGCGAGGTTCGATTATTTTGTCGTTTTCGCCGAAATGCGGACCGGGTCGAACCTGCTCGAGGTCAGCCTGAACGCGCTTGACGGCGTTTCCAGCCACGGCGAATTGTTCAACCATCACTTTGTCGGGCAACCGGGCAAGGACCGGGGCTTTGGCGTGACGCTGGCTGGCCGCGATGCCGACCCGATCAGCCTGTTGACCGCAATGCGCCACGCAGATCGAGCCCTGCCAGGTTTTCGGTTTTTTCACGACCACGATCCGCGCATCAAGGATTATGTATTGCGCGATTCCAAATGCGCCAAGATTATCCTGACCCGCAATCCGCTGGACGCATTCATATCGCGCAAGATCGCCGCCAAAACCAACCAATGGCGATTGTCGGACGGAAAAGACCGCAAAGATGCGCGGGTTGGCTTCGAGATGGCCGAGTTCCAGACCTATCTGTCCGAACGGTCCGAGTTTCAGGCAGACCTGCGGGCCGGGCTGCAGGACGCCGGCCAAGCGGCATTTGCGGTGACTTACGACGATATTCAGCGGGCCGGGGTCATCAATGGGCTGGCCGGGTTTCTGGGTGTCGATGCGCGGCTCAAGGCGTTGCCACGCGGCATCAAAAAGCAAAACCCCGGGCGCATGGCCGACAAAGTGACGAACTTTGAGGCGATGCGAAGGGCGCTTGCAAGTTTCGATTGGCTTGACCTCGGCAAGGCTCCGAATTTTAAGCCGGCAAGGGGCCCGGCGGTGCCCGGTTTTGTGGCGGCCGCGAAATCTCCGCTGATCTATCTGCCCGTCCAGGGCGGACCGGTGGATGAGGTCACTAGCTGGCTACGGTCTCTGGATGGTGCTGCCCCAGTGTCGAATTTCACGCAAAAGACGCTGAGAAAATGGTTGCGCGAAACTCCCGGGCACCGGGCGTTCACGGTTTTGCGCCACCCGCTGGCCCGCGCTTACGCCGGGTTCACCCGGTATATCCTTGCCGACAGCCCCGAAACCTTCGGGGCCATTCGCGAAATTCTGGCCCGCGACTATCGGGTTGCCCTGCCCGCAAAGGGGAAAAAATTGCGCGACCTGCGCGATGCTTTCGAGGGCTTCCTGCGCTTTCTCGAAGGCATGGGGCGGTTCATGCGCCCCGACCTGATTATCCGCGAAGAGGCAGCGGCGGACACGTTGGCAGCACTTGCCGCGGCCTGTGGTACTGAGGCGCCCGTGTTGACACTGCCCAAAGAGACCGATGCGCCGCCATTGGCCGGGGTCTATGACGCCAAGCTCGAAGCGCTTGTCCGGCGGGTATACCGGCGCGACTATGTGATGTTCGGGTTTGGGGACTGGCCGGGCCCGATGCTCTAAGCCGCTTTTGATCCGCGCGTTTCGGTAAAGATCGCGTGCAGCGTCGTCGGTTCGGCATTGGCCCGTAATTTCGAACAAACGCCCGGATCGCGCAAGGTGCGCGACACCAGCGCCAGCGCCTTGAGATGCTCGACGCCTGCCTGTAGGGGGGCCAGCAGGCAATAGACCAGATCGACGGGCTGGCGGTCCACGGATGAAAATTCGCTGGGCTTTTCGACCTTCAGAAAAATGCTGACGATGGCATCCAGTCCGCGCAGCCGCGCGTGGGGCAGCGCGATCCCGTGCCCGACACCGGTGGAGCCAAGCGATTCGCGTTCCAAAAGCGCGTTGGTCACTTCCGCGGCGTTCAGGCCATAGACGTCAGCAGCCGTCGCACCCAGGTCCATGAACAGGCGCTTTTTGCTGGAATAAGAACTGACGACCTTAACCGCATCCGGCTTGAGGATATGTGCAAAGTCCATTTTTGGTTTTCCCTGCCAGTGCCTGTGACGGCCGGTTGTTACTCAGAATTCGAGGGGTCGATCCATCCGACGTTTCCATCATTGCGCCGGTACACGACATTGACCCCTTGGCTTCCTTCATTGCGAAACACCAAAACAGGTGCGCCTGCAAGTTCCATCTGCATCACCGCCTCGCCCACGGACAAGGCCGGTATGTTGGTCTCCATCTCGGCGATGATGATCGGCTGGAGCGTTTCCGGCTCGGGACCGTCCGTCGCGTCATTTGGGGCAAGGATATAGGTCGAAGCGGCGCTTATTTCAACTGGTTGTAAACGTTGGCGGTGATGATCCTTTAATCTACGCTTGTAGCGGCGAAGTTGTTTGTCCAGCTTTGCGGCACAATTGTCGAATGCAGCGTAGATTTCGTTATCATGGGCACGCGCCTGGGCATTCAGGCCGGTCGAAAGATGCACGATTGATTCGCAGACAAACTCGTGACCGTCGCGCGAAAACACCACTTGCGCATCCGTGGGCCGTCCGGCGTATTTGTCAAAAACCGAGGCCATTTCAGCCTGAACATGGGTTTGCAGCGCGTTGCCGATGTCAATTTGTTTGCCGGTGATCTGATACCGCATCTGAACTCCTGAACTGCGCGCGCGACGAAGCGGCGGTCAAATCGCCAAAATCGTTGCTTTTACTGGATAAATACCTGCCATTCGCCCCATCCCCGGGAGTCTCACCAAGGGCGCGCCCGGATCGGCGCGGCGAGGTTCGATGATTTCATGGTGGTGCATTGCCCCTATTTGGCGGCTTGAACGGCCCCGCTGTCAATGGGGTCCCCCAAGATTCTGGTAAACCCTTGATCGTAAGCAAAAAGCCCACGGAAAAAGGGGTAATCTTTGGTTAAGGTTTGCGACTCAGCCGATTTTGAAGTTCTGGCCCAGATAGACGCGGCGGACGTTTTCGTCGGCCACAACTTCGTCGGCGGTGCCGCTCATCAAAACCTTGCCATCATGCAGGATATAAGCGCGGTCGACGATTTCCAGGGTTTCGCGCACGTTATGATCGGTGACCAACACACCGATGCCACGCTTTTTCAGGTCGGCCACAAGGGCGCGAATCTCGTTGACCGAAATCGGATCAACACCGGCAAAGGGTTCATCAAGCAGCAGATAACGCGGGTCGGCCGCCAGGGCGCGGGCAATCTCGACCCGCCGCCGTTCGCCGCCCGACAGCGCCATTGCCGGCGCGCGGCGCAGATGCTCGATCCAAAATTCGCTCAGCAACTCTTCCAGGCGTTCGCGGCGTTTGTGGCGATCGCGCTGGGCTATTTCGAGGATGGCCAGGATGTTGTCTTCGACCGACAGACCCCGAAAAATGGATACTTCCTGGGGCAAATACCCGATCCCCAGCTTGGCGCGCCGGTACATGGGCAGGGCGGTAATGTCGCGGCCTTCGATAAATATCTGACCCGCATCGGCGGGTATGAGACCGGCGATCATATAAAAACTGGTAGTTTTGCCCGACCCGTTCGGACCCAAAAGCGCAATCGCCTCGCCCTGGCGGACGTGCATTGAAAAGTCGCGGATGACCGCGCGCCGCCGGTAACTTTTGCGCAGATGCCGAACCTCGAGGCCTGCGCGCAATTCGGTGACCTGAAATTCCGGAATATCCGTGGTCATTGATCACCGCCCGCGTTCAACACGGTGCGGACGTTTCCCTCGATCGACCCGCTTCCGGTTTCCAGATTTACCACCAGCCTATCACCGCTTATGGCGGCGGGGCCCTGAGTGACCAGAACGTTTCCAGCCAGCGAAACCACCCCTCGGGCCACATCATAAACGGCCTCGGCGGCCTCGGCGGCCTCGTCCGCGCTCACCAGTGTGACCCCGCCCGAGGCAAGCAGCCGTGTGATCCGCGTCTTGCCGTCGTCGCCTTCGCCATATTCGACGATCACGGTTTCAGCCGAAAGCCGCATGTCGCCCTGTCCGATCAGAACATTGCCGGCGAATGTCGCGGTGCCGTCGGCCTGGTTCACATCGAGGCTGTCAGCAGTGATCTCGACCGGAAGTGCTGCGTCATAGCCAAACCCGCCAAGGGCCACGCCGGTACCCTGCGCCAGCGCGGCAAGCGGCAAAGAGATTGCAAAAATCAACGCAAACGTAAAACGCGACACCGTGCGGCTCCTATTCTTGGGGGCGGTATAGCAGCTTCACCCTTCTGTTGAAAACCAGCCGATAGACCTGATCGGCTTCGGTGCCACGGACCAGCAGCATATTGCCGGCTTCGAGTTTTCCGAAAGGCGTTTCGACCCTGACCGGACCGTCGGAAGTGAGCTCGGCCAAGCCGAGATCGGCAAGCATTTGATCGGCAGCCACGTAAAGACCGGTGGTCGACGTCACCCGCACATTTTCGGTCAGTCCGGCAGTCTGTGCATTCAGGTCGATCAGCGCGCCGCCCGACACGAGCACGATCTGCGCACCGCTGGGCAGATCGATGGATCCAGAGATTTCGGTGGCGCGGAAAATATTGACGTCGTCGGGGTCGGGGCGGGCCTCGCGCGCGGCTAGCGCAATCGCTGCGCCATCTTCGGTCACGGCGCCAAATCGCGCGTTGGTCAGGCGCTGTTCGCGGGCAATTTCCTCGACATCGACTTCGGCGAAAGGAATGCCCGCCTCGGGATCAATTCCGCCGGAAAACAAAAAAAGCGTGGACAGGATCGCCAGCGCCGCCATCGGCAACGCGATCTTGGCGAACAGGACCCACCGCGAATAGGCGTCGGCGGCGGCCACGGCTCAAGCGATCCCGGCGCGAAGGCAGTCGTGGATGTGGATCAAACCGGTGGCCCGCGTCTGGCCCTCGGGCACAACAAAAAGGCAGGTTACGCGCGGCTTGTGCAATGACATTTGCGCCGTCGCCTTTTCCGCCAAGGCGCCGGGCGCAACGGTGCGCGGGTCTGCGGTCATAACCTCACCGGCCCGGCGGCCCAGAAGCCCTTTCATATGCCGCCGCAGATCGCCATCGGTGATGATACCCGTCAGCGCGCCGTCAGCATCGGTGACCCCGACAACGCCAAAGCCCTTCTGGGTC
The DNA here is from genome assembly GCA_965247915.1 of Paracoccaceae bacterium. Classification (GTDB taxonomy): domain Bacteria; phylum Pseudomonadota; class Alphaproteobacteria; order Rhodobacterales; family Rhodobacteraceae; genus JAKZRT01. The sequence goes on along the minus strand of OZ252048.1, from coordinate 3,861,639 downwards.
ATCACAATGAGCGCCTCGTCCATGGGTGTTTCGAGGCCGACAAGGGGCAATTCGTCGCCGGAATGCATCAGATCGCTGACCTTGGACAGACGCGCGCCCAGCTTACCGCCGGGGTGGATGTCGCGAAAGTTGTCGGGGGTAAAATGGCGGTGTTTCATCAACGCCACGGCCAAAGCGTCGCCCAGGGCCAGGGTCATGGTCGTGGTCGTTGTCGGCACCACGCCGGTCCCGCAGGCTTCTTGTGCCGGCGGCAAGACAATCGCCACGTCCGCCTGCCGCATAAGTGTCGATCGCGGGTCCGAGGCCACCCCGATCAGGGGAATCTCAAAGCGCCGCGTGTGTGCGATAACATCGGCCAGCTCGGGCGTCTCACCTGAGTTTGACAAGACCACGGCCACGTCTCCTGAGGTCATCATGCCGAGATCGCCATGGCTGGCTTCGGCGGGATGAACAAATTGCGCCGGGGTTCCGGTTGACGCGAGCGTTGCGGCAATTTTTCGGGCGATGTGCCCGGATTTGCCCATGCCGCAGACGATGACCCGACCCTTGGCCCGCAACATAAGACCGACAGCACGCGAAAAGCTGTCATCCAGCGCGTCGGCAAGCGTGGCGAGCGCCTGCGCTTCGATCCGGACGACCTCGCGACCGTCGGAAAGAAATGCGTTGGTTTGCTGGTCTTTCAAATCGGACCCTCAATGCGCGAAAATGTCGTGATCGGGCCACCCCGCCAGGTCAAGCCGGGCGCGCGCCGGAAGAAAGTCGAAACACGCCTGCGCAAGATCGGTGCGTCCCTCGCGCGCCAACATTTCGTCAAGCGTTGCCTTTATCGCATGCAAATGTGCGACATCTGAGGCGGCATAGCTCAGCTGGGCTTTGCTTAGGCTCGGCGCGCCCCAATCGCTGGATTGCTGTGCCTTGGAAAGTTCGATGTCCAACAGTTCTTGGGTCAGATTCTTCAGCCCATGCCGGTCGGTGTAGGTGCGGACCAGTTTCGAGGCGATTTTTGTGCAATAGACCGGTGCTGCCATCACCCCAAAAGCACTATAGAGCGCCGCGATGTCAAAGCGGGCGAAATGAAAGAGTTTCAGGGTTGCCGGGTCGCCAAGCATGGCGGTCAGAACGGGCGCCTCTGACTGGCCCTGTGCAATCTGGACAATATGCGCGTCGCCGCCGGCGCCCGACATCTGGACCAGGCACAGACGGTCGCGGGCCGGGTTCAGCCCCATGGTTTCGGTGTCGATGGCCACGACCGGACCCAAGTCAAGCCCGTCGGGCAGATCATTCTGATATAGATGGTTCGCCAAGGAAAGCCTTATCGTTGCGTCGCGCGCTTATGCGCGCGATCAAGCGCGGGATAAGGCGTTTGCCCGGTGAACTCAACCTTCGGTCACCACGCGGCGGTTTCTTGCGGGCTGCACCCGGGCCGTTGGCGCGGTTTCTTGCCGATCTTGCCGCGGCAGCGCTGTCGTCGTCTCGGCGGTCGCGGGCGCCCAGCCATACCGCCGCGTCGGCCTCGGAAAGCGGCTTGGCGATGCCGTACCCCTGAACCAGATCAAAGCCAAGTTCGGCCAGAGGGGCAAATTGGGTTTGTGCCTCGACCGCCAGATCGGCGGGCGTCAGGTTTCGCATTTCAAACCCCGCCACCGACCCGTCGGCGAGGGTCAGCAAAGGTTGAAAAAGCCTCGAAGGCCTTTTAATCGACCGCACCGCGCAGGTCTGCAATCAGCGCTTCGCGGCTTTCGAATTCGCTCCGCATCCGCGGCTCGAAGGCGCGGATATGCCCGCGAGACGTCTGTTTGAGCCGGTGCAGCGCAATCTCGGCGTCGCTGATCACGCGCTCGGCCCCGGTCGAGCGCTCCGCCATCAGGGCGGTTCCCAGGCTGACCGTCAGGCGGTGGCTGCGTTCGCCCACTGCAAACTCGGTGTCAAAGGCCGCAGCGATAGCCTGCGCGGTCTGCGCCAATGGGTCTTCGCCCTCGAACCAGCCTGCCACGACAAACCCGTTGCCATCGGATCGCGCCAAAGCCGCCTAGTCGGGGGCGGCCGCGCGCAAGCGCTCAGCGGCCTGCCACAGGATCGCATCGCCGGTGTCGTGGCCATAACATTCGTTGATGGCGCGAAACTGGTCGAGGTCGGCGCAGATGACGCCAAGCCGCTTGCCGGCCGGTGCGGCGTCGGCACCGAGTAAAGCCAGATGCCGCGACAGTTGCGACCGGTTCAAAAGCCCGGTCAGCGCGTCGTGCCGCATGGCGTGGGCGTATCGCGCTGCGATCTGGCGCGTCTCGGCCCGCGCCTGGTCCGCTTCTTTCTGGCCGGTGTCTGACGGCGCGAGAAAACGCCGCTCGCGCGGGCCAGATGACAAACGCGGTCTCGGCCACCATGACCAGCACAACTGCGGCGATTAACAGGGTCTGCCAATACGTCTGGGTGCTGGTCTGATCGCGGGCTACCTGGGCGAACGCTTTAGTTGCCTCGGCCGCTTGCCCTTGAAAGGTTGCCGATGCCATGTGTTGAACTTCCCGCAGAGCCGGATTCGACGTCGCCCTGGGGTTGTCCAAAATGTCGTGGGTCAGCGACATAAAGCGTTTGCTCTGGGCCTGAACCGAAACCGCGCCGCTTTCGAAATAGACGTGGGTCGGCCCGGCCAGCCCGCCGGCAATTGCAGACAGGGCGCGGTGGTTCTGGTCAAAGGTGGCGACGGCAAGGGCGAGTTCGGTTTCGACACCGGGCGCGGGCGCGTTCATTAGCGTTCCGGAAAAAAGCGCGATGCGCTGGATCAGCATCTCCTGCGTTCCGCTCAGCGCGATGGCCTGCACGGTTTCGCGGGTGCGCGCCGCGCCCGCGTATTGAAGCAGGACCAGCGCCGCGCACAACAGCGCGACCCCGCCCGCAAGTGTCAGATGGATCGCCAGTTGCCGCCCCGAATGAAGACCATCGGGGTCAGGTTTCACCCTGTCCTGTTTCGCCTTGAAGAGTCCCATCGCGCCTCACGTCCCAAGTGTTCGGCAACTATTGCAGCGCGGCAGTTAATGAGCGGTTTCAGGCAGGCAAAATGGTGGCAAAAGCTGCGGTTGCAGACCCGGACGCAGGCAATAGACTGCCCCACGCGACAAGCGGCCAGACCAGGGACAGTGCATGACACCCCGCAACCACATCGCCATACTTGGGGTTTTCGTGGCTGATACCACCTATCGCGCCGACCGCGCCCCGGCGATGGGTGAGACTGTCCTTGGCAACGCCTTCGCCCTGGGACCGGGTGGCAAAGGGTCGAACCAGGCCGTCGCTGCAGCGCGGGCCGGGGCCGAAGTGCACTTTATTTCGAAGATCGGGCGCGACACCTTTGGCGATCTGGCGCTGGCAACCTGGGTCGAGGCCGGGGTCACGCCGGCGGTCACGCAGGTCGATGACGGATATTCCGGGGCAGCTTATGTGTTCATCAAAGAAACCAGTGGCGACAACGCCATTATCATCTGCCCCGGCGTCGGGGGGACAATATCGCCCGGCGATGTCGAGACCCAAGCCGACCTGATCGCGCAGGCGCGCGTGTTCATCACTCAGCTCGAGCAACCGATCGATGCCGCGATGCGCGGGCTGGAGATTGCCCGGGCAGGCGGTGCCACCACGATCCTGAACCCCGCCCCCGCCCCCGCCGCCCCGATTTCGCCCGCGATGCTGGCGCTTTGCGACTATGTGACACCCAACGAAAGCGAAGCCGAAGCGATCACCGGATTGCCGGTCGGATCATTGGCCGAGGCTGAACGGGCGGCAGGCGCATTGCTGGGGGCTGGCGCGGGGGCCGCGATCATCACGCTTGGGGCCGATGGCGCGCTTTACCGCGATGCCGATCAGATGTTTCATACCGCCGCGATCAACGCCGGTGCGGTGGCCGAAACGACCGGTGCGGGCGACGCCTTCAACGGCGGCTTTGCCGCCGCCCTAGTTGCCGGTGCCGACGCGCGGCAGGCGGTGCGATTCGGCGCTGCGGCGGCGGGAATATCGGTCACCCGACCCGGCACCGCAGCATCAATGCCCACGCGCGCCGAGATCGAAGACCTGCTTGGCCGCGGCGGGTAAAGCCAGCAATTTCAAGACGCGGCGACCAATTTTGTGTGCATCTTGAACATCACGAACAAAGCGATCCCACCCACAATCTCGATGATGATGGCAGGGTAGAACTCGGGCAACGGGCCAAATTCGGTGAAGGCGAACAGACGCGCCGCGCCACCCAGGATCACCGCCTCGAGGCCGATCTGGATCAGGTCCGGCTTCTTTTCGATCATGATCGCGCCCAGCACCAGGGCCAGTCCGATCAGAAACCAGCAGGCGGCATAGAATCTGAAGTCATTGTCAAGCGACGCGAGCACCACCGCGTCGAGGCCCGCTGCGGCGTCACCCAGCTTGGCGGCAGCGCCATAGACCGCCAGCGCGCCGGTCACCAGGCCGATGACGCCCAGCAGGCCCGATCCGATACGAACAATAAGAAGTCTCATGCTGTGTTCCCTTGTTGTTGGTCGCCGGTCGATGGTGTCTCAGGTTGATGGATTATTAATCACCCGTAAATTGACTTTTTTGCGCCACTATGGTTGAAAATTGACCCACCGCTTTTATGGAGTCGCCGCGTAAACATGCCGTCCATGACCGCCTATGACTGGGAACATATGCCCTATTTTCTTGCCGTCGTGCGCGGCGGGAGTTTTCGTGCGGCAGCGAATGAGCTGCGTGCGACCCATGGCACCGTCAGCCGTCACATCGATGCGCTGGAAAAGTCGTATGGGTCGCTTTTGTTCCAACGAACGCGGTCCGGCCCAAAGCTCACGCCAGCGGGCCAGAGCCTGGTGCCGCTGGCGCAGGAGGCCGAGGTTATCTTTCGCCGGGCCCGCAGACAGGTGCAGGGCCACGACAGCCTCCATCGGGGGGCGGTTCGCGTCTCGCTGACCGGGGTCATGGCCTACGAGCTGGTGACACCGATCTTTGCGCGCTACGCCGTGCATTATCCCGACATCGACCTGCAGATCCACGTCAGCGATGCGTTCGCCGATATCAACCGGCTGCAGACCGACGTGTCGCTGCGATATGCGAAGGAAATCGACGTCGACGTCGTGGCGCGAAAACTGCTGACAATGTCGCTGGGAATTTATGCCAGCCGGGAGTATGTCGAAAGGTTCCTGCCCGAGGCATCGCCCGAGGGTCACGGACTGAGCTGGATCGGGTGGGGCGAGATCGACCATCATCCAGGCTGGGTTGAAAATTCGAGATTTCCCAGGGCGGTCGTGCGCCACGCCACCACCGACCATGTCATGCAGATCGCTCTGGCGCGACACGGCGTCGGAATGATCCGGACCACGCCGTTCTTTGCACAGCGCTTTCCCGAGCTGATCCAGGTGCCGGGCACGGTGCTGACCCCGGACCGCCCTCTGTGGCTGTTGCTGCACGAAGACCTGCGCCAGACCGCGCGGGTGCGCAGCCTGGTCGACTTTCTGGCCTCGGAACTGGGCAAGATGCGGCCGCTTCTTGAGGCGGGCTAGGTTTTGGCAATCGCACCATGCGGTCCGGGTGGACAAGGACGGCCGCGGGACGTAGCGACTGAAACGAATTCAATCGGGCGGATGATCGAAAGGGGCATTTAATGACATTGACCGGAAACTGGTCATATCCGACAGCCATCCGGTTTGGTGCCGGGCGGATTGCCGAGATTGCCGAGGCCTGCGCTGCGGCGGCGATAACCCGTCCGCTTTTGGTCACCGATCGCGGCCTGAGCGAGATGGCGATCACCACCCGCACCCTTGATCTGGTCGAGGCCGCGGGTCTGGGCCGCGCAATGTTCGCGGACGTAGACCCTAATCCGACCGATGCGAACGTCGAGGCGGGGCTGAAAGTGTATCGCGATGGCGGCTATGACGGGGTCATCGCATTTGGCGGCGGATCGGGTCTGGACCTGGGCAAAACGCTGGCCTTCATGGTCGGGCAGACGCGACCGGTCTGGGATTTTGAAGATGTCGGCGACTGGTGGACCCGCGCCGACGCAGACGCGATTCATCCAATAGTCGCCGTCCCAACGACTGCCGGAACCGGCTCGGAAGTCGGGCGCGCGGGCGTGATTACGGACACCGCCGCCCATGTCAAAAAGATCATTTTCCACCCCCGGATGCTGGCATCGTTGGTGATCTGCGACCCCGAGCTGACCCAAGGCATGCCACGCGCCATCACCGCCGGAACCGGCATGGACGCCTTTGCCCATTGCCTGGAAGCCTATTGCGGCCCGAATTATCACCCGATGAGCCAGGGGATCGCGCTGGAAGGTATGCGCCTGGTCAAAGAGAACCTGCCACGCGCCTTCGCCGATGGCGCCGATCTGGAGGCCCGCGCCCATATGATGAGCGCCGCCGCCATGGGGGCAACCGCATTTCAAAAAGGCCTGGGGGCAATTCATGCGCTGAGCCACCCGGTTGGCGCGGTTCACAACACCCACCACGGGACCACCAATGCCGTCTTCATGACCGAAGTTCTGAAATTCAATCGTCCGGCCATCGAGGATCGGATTGATCGGGCTGCGGATTACCTCGGCATCGCGGGCGGGTTCCAGGGTTTTTGTGCCTTTGTGGGTGAGCTTAACGCGTCGCTTGGCATCCCTGCGACATTGACCGATCTGGGCGTCCGCGACCCGGACGTTGATGCCTTGGCGCGCGCGGCCATCGTTGACCCAACCGCGGGCGGCAACCCGGTCAAGTTGACGTATGACGACGCGCGCGCGCTTTACGAGGCGCTGATCTAGGGCAATGGAGTGCCGGATTGCGCCGCCTGCGGCGTCGCCATGGGCGAGGGGCGCTGCCCTTCGCGCTCCCCGGAGCAACAGTGTTTATATTGCGTAGAATTTCTGATCGCGTTCCATTGCATTCAGGGTAACGACCATTTTTCGCATGACGGCGGTGATGGCCAGTTTGGGTGGTTTTCCTGCATCGACGAGCCGCTGGTAGAGGGCAGAGAACGGGGTTCTTTTGGCGCGTGTCGCCGACAGCGCCGCCATGTAGAGGGTATTTCGCAGGTCTTTTCGCCCGCCGCGGCACACCCGTTTGCCCCGCCAGCGACCGCTTTGCCGCGCGAACGGTGCCACGCCGACCAGAGCGGCGATTTCCCCGCGTGTGACGCGGCCGAGCTCGGGAAGCCCGGCAATCATCGCCGCACTGGTGACCGCCCCGATCCCGGGAAGGCTGGTCAGGCGGCGGGCGCGATTGCGCCAGGCCGTGTCCGCTTCGATCAGGGCATTGATCTGCGCGTCCAGCGCCCTGATATCGGCCTCCAACCGGGTCAGTGCGTGGCGGATCATGGCGCGGATATCTTCAAACGCGGCTTGTTTGAGCTGGCATTTTTCGGCAATGCGGCGGGTCAGAAGCGCCCGCCGTCGCGTGGTCAAAGCCTTGATGTAGCGCTGACCTGCTGGCTCATCGAGGCTTGGTGCGGGGCGCATCCGCTGGCCGAACAGCGCCAGAATATAGGCATCGATCCGGTCGGTCTTGGCCAGTTGCCCGCCTGCATAGGCGAATTGCCGGACCCGCTGGGGCAGCAGCCGCGCCACCGGAACTCCGGCGCCCTGAAGGGCCTCATACAGCGCCGATTCATAGCCGCCACTGGCCTCCAGAACGACGAGCTCAGGCGATGTTCCGGCCAACTTCTCAAGCAGCATCGCATGGCCCTGCGGCGTGTTCGGCAAACTGAAATGACGCTCGCTGTCGCCCTGCAACAGGCAAATGTCCAGGCCGTCCCGCGAAATGTCGCATCCCGCGAAGTAAGGTGTTAAGGTCACGTTATCCATCCTTATCTGCGGCCTTGGCGACAACAGCGCCGGGCCAGTCAACAGTTCGGTTTGGGTGGTTACCCAAGGGGCTGGGGACCCGGCTCCCAGACGACCTCAAAGCGGGTCAAGTATTTGCCGGTCTCCCGCCCGCCAACAAAATAGCAGACCGCGGACAGATAAGTATTTATGGAAGAGTGATAATAGAAGAAGAACCGAGATCCTTCCTCTTTTCACCAAATACTTGCGCGTGAACTCGCGAATGCGCGAAAAGGGGCAGCGCCCCTTATCCAGGGCCGAACGTGCCTGGCCTGAGGCCTTTCTGACTTGGCAGCGACACGCTGTCGCAAGAAAGCGGCGAGCTGACCATGGCGCGGGCTACAGCCCCGCGTAAAGCGGGAAGCGCTTGCACATCCCGGCGACTTCGGTTTTGACCTTGGCCTCAACGCCCGTGTTGCCCGCTTCGCCGTCCGCAGCGAGGCCATCGACCACCTCGACGATCCAATCGGCGATCTGGCGGAACTCGACCTCGCCAAAACCGCGCGTGGTGCCGGCCGGGGTGCCGATGCGTATGCCGCTGGTGACAAAGGGTTTTTCGGGGTCAAACGGTACGCCGTTTTTGTTGGTGGTGATATGCGCACGGCCAAGCGCTGCTTCGGTCGCCTTGCCGGTCACGCCCTTGGGGCGCAGGTCGGCCAGCATCAGGTGGTTGTCGGTGCCGTCCGAAACCACGTCGATGCCGCCTTTCATTAGCTGGTCGGCCGTGGCGCGCGCATTGGCCACGACGCGGGCGGCATAGTCCTTGAACGAAGGCTCCAGCGCCTCGCCAAAAGCCACCGCTTTGGCGGCGATCACATGCATCAGCGGCCCGCCCTGCAGGCCCGGAAACACCGCCGAATTCACCTTTTTGGCCATCGCCTCGTCGTTGGTCAGGATCATCCCGCCGCGCGGGCCGCGCAATGATTTGTGGGTCGTGGTGGTGACCACATGCGCATGCGGCAGGGGCGAAGCGTGCTGACCGCCCGCGACCAGCCCGGCGATATGGGCCATATCGACCATCAGCCAGGCGCCGATCTCGTCGGCGATAGCGCGAAACGCGGCCCAGTCCCACGAGCGGCTATAGGCCGTCCCGCCCGCCAGAATGAGCTTGGGGCGATGCGCCAGCGCCGCCTCGCGCACCGCGGCCATGTCCAGAAGCTGATCCTGCTGGCGCACGCCGTAACTCACCACATTGAACCATTTGCCCGACATGTTGACCGGCGAGCCGTGGGTCAGGTGCCCGCCCGAGTTCAGATCGAGCCCCATGAAGGTGTCGCCGGGCTGCAACAGCGCCAGAAACACCGCCTGGTTCATCTGGCTTCCTGAGTTCGGCTGCACGTTGGCAAATTCGCAGTTAAACAGCGCTTTGGCCCGGTCGATCGCCAGATTCTCAGCAATATCAACATACTGGCAGCCGCCGTAATAGCGCCGCCCCGGATAGCCTTCGGCGTATTTGTTGGTCATGACCGACCCCTGCGCCTGCATCACCGCCCGGCTCACGATGTTTTCCGATGCGATCAGTTCAATCTCGTCGCGCTGGCGGCCCAGTTCGCTGGTGATAGCCGCAAAGACGTCAGCGTCGCGGTCGGCAAGCGATGCCGCGAAAAATCCTGCATCAGTCATAACTGTTACTCCTTAAGAGGGGTCAGCCGGTCCAGCCCAGACCGGCGGAAATTGCGTTCATGGTTTGCAAAAGCGCAATCGGCACGCGGGGTCCGTCAGCGCCTGATCGGCTTTCATACAAAAGCGCGATCTGCAACCGGTTTATCCGGTCCAGATCGCCGCGATTTCGGGCGAAACGGGCCTGGGCCCGTGGAAACCGCGAAGCAATTTCACGGGTCTCGGTCAGCCACAAAATACCCTCGCGCGCGCGTTCATTTTCTGAAGCTATCAGCCCAAAAATCGCGTCCCGGTCGCTGGCATCGGGCACCAGCGCCGCATATTCGCGCGCAATGTCCATGTCCGACTGCGACAACGACTTTTCCGCCTCGTCGATAATCAGGCGAAAGAGTTTGGACGCGGTAAACATTCGCCGCAGAACCTCGTCGCCGCGCGCGCCGCGAATCCGGCGGAAATTGTCGATGGCGCTGCCGATGCCGTACCAGCCGGTGATCAGATGCCGGTTCTGTGACCAGGCGAAGACCCAAGGGATAGCGCGCAAGTCTGCAAGCGTTGCGGCGCCAAAACGGCGCGCCGGGCGCGAGCCGATGCGCAGATTGGCCAGTTCCTCAACCGGGCTTGCGGACTGGAAATAGCTGATAAAGCCGGGCGCGTTCAACAGCGTGGTATATGTCGTCTGGCTGAGGCCCGAGAGCGCTTCGAGCGCGTCTTCAAACTCGGGCTCGGCAATGCGCCCGCGGGTGTCCGACGAATGCAAAAGCGCGCTCGAGGCCAAAAGCTCGAGATGTGCGGCGGCAGTACCCCGGTTGGCGTAATTGGCCGAAACCACTTCGCCCTGTTCGGTGATCCGCAGGCGGCCGTCGATGGTGCCGGCAGGTTGCGCGGCTATGGCGCGGCCGGTGGGCGCGCCACCCCGGCTGACCGATCCGCCGCGTCCATGAAAGAACGCAGGCTTCAACCCATGCTCGGCCAGCGCGCGCATGATCCGGCGCTGGGCGCGGTAAAGTTCCCAGGTTGAGGCGAAGTACCCGCCGTCCTTGTTGCTGTCGGAATAGCCCAGCATGATCTCGAGATCGGTGCCCTGCGCTTTGAGGCTGCGACGCGCGAGCGGTACGCCAAGAAGCTGGTTCAGGATCGCGGGGGCGGCGCGAAGATCTTCGATGGTCTCGAAAAGCGGGACCACTTTGATATCCAGCGTCTCGGCGCCGAAACCTGCGTAACGCGCCAGCAAGAACACCCCCAGAAGGTCGTCGGCCGAACGGGTCATCGACAGGATGAACGGCCCAAGTGCGCGGCGGTCGGGGCCGACCCGCGCGCGGTTCATCAGCTGCAAAAGCGCCATCAGTTCTGCGCCCTGGGCGCCTAACTTTTGCGCGTCAACCGGGGCAAGGTCCGGTGTGCTAAGCTCGTGGCGCAGCCGGTCGGCCCATTTGGCGCTGCCGTAATCGGGCACGTCGCCGCCGCCGAGGCCCCAAACTTCGGCGATTGTGTCGGTGGTCACGGTCGAGTTCTGGCGAATATCCAGTGTCACGGTTCGAAAGCCGAAGACCGAGGCCTGCCACCTGATGGGCCGAACATAGCGGCGCGCCAGAACCTCGGCCCCGATGGACACCAGAGCGTCGTCGACGGCTTCAAGGTCGTCGGCAAAATCGCTGAGGTGGGAATAATTTTGCGCCCGCAGTTTGCCCAGAACCGCCGACAGCGCCTGACGAAACAGCTCGTTCGGGTTCCGTGGCGCAACGCCCGAACTTTCGATGATCCCGGTCAGCCGCGCGCGGTGCGTGTCGGCAAGCGGCTCGATCCGGTCGCTGACGCTCAGGCGCGCGGCGGCGCGGGCCAGCCGGTCGTCGTAAAGCGCCAGCGCGGTTTCGCGCCCTGCTTGCAATGCCCGCGTTGTGCGGTCGGCGGTAACATTGGGATTGCCGTCGCGGTCGCCGCCGATCCAGCTGTGGAAACGGATGCAGAGTGTGACCTGGGGGGCTTCGCCAAACGTCTCGACGGCGGCGCGCTCAAACTGGTCAAAGACCTGGGGCACCGCGTCAAAGATGCTGTCGCGGAAAAACTGCAAGCCCCATTGAATCTCGTCCTCGAGGCTGGGCCGTTCGAGGCGCAGTTCGCCGGTCATCCACAAGAGGTCAATCTCGCCTTCGATGTCGATGAGAATTCCGGCCCGTTCGCGCGGGGTCCAGCGTTGGGTCTCGAGGGCCACAAGATGACGATAGATGCGCCGGTGAATCTCCAGAACCGTCACCCGCTTGGCCTCGGTGGGATGGGCAGTCAGCGTCGGGCCAACCGACAGGCGGTCGGCAATCTTGGCAAAACCGGGCGCGTCAAGCCCGATCACCGCCATCGCGTCGGCGAAGGTGCCGGGAACCGCTTGTGCACCGTCGCGGGTCTCGGTCAGGCGCCGGTCGCGGACCTCGGCGTTTTCGCCGGCAATGCGCGATAGCTGGAACCAGATCGTCAACGCCTGAAGAAAGGGGGTGGCTTCGCGGCCAACCGGGATCGCCGACGGGTCGGCCTGCGCGGCCCATTCGGCCACATGCGGCGCGCGTTTGACTAGGATGTTGCGCCACAGCGCGCGAAGCTCGTCGCGCAGGCCGGCGGCATAGTCCCGGTCGCTGCCCTGCCGGTCGGGCGCGTGATCCGGCGTCGCCTTGGCCATCAGACGACGCGGTCTCGGGGTTCGTTGCCCGAAAAGAAGGCGTCAAGGTTGTCGAGCACCCGGAACCCCATGGCTTCGCGGGTTTCCAGCGTGGCGCTGCCGAGATGGGGGAACAACACCGCGTTTTCGCATTCCAAAAGCCGGGGGTTAATGTTGGGCTCGCCCTCGAATACATCCAGCCCCGCGCCGCGTATGGTTCCCGCCTGAAGCGCGTCAACCAGCGCATCGGCATCGACAACTTCGCCGCGCGCGGTGTTGATCAGATAGGCCTCGGGTTTCATCCGCTTCAGCCGCTCGGCGTTAATCAGGTGATAATTCTCGTCGCCGCCGGGGCAGTGCAGGGTCACGAAATCGGATTTTTCGAGAAGTTCTTCGATGGTGTCGACCTGCACCGCGCCGGTCTCGGCCAGGACTTGCGCTTTGACCGGGTAAAAATCCTGCGCGATCACCTTCATGTCAAAACCGAAATGCGTCTTGTGGGCCATTTTCTGGCCAATGCGGCCAAAGCCGACGATGCCGATGGTCTTGCCGGTGATCTTGGTGCCGATCATGTGGGTCGGACGCCAGCCGGTCCAGGCACCGGCCCGCACTTCGCGTTCGCCTTCGCCGGCGCGGCGCGCGGCCATCAGCAAAAGCGTCATCGCGGTGTCGGCGGTGCAATCGCTCAGAACCTCGGGCGTGTTAGTCACGGCAAGACCTGCGGATTTGGCCGCGTCGAGGTCGATGTGCGAAAAGCCGACGCCGTAGTTGCCCAGAATCCTGGCGCGCGGTGACGCCACGTCCAGAACATCGGCGCCCAGCTTGTCGGTGACCGTCGGGCAAACCGCGTCATAGTCGCGCAATGCGGCCTGAAAATCGGTAGCACTCAGCGGCGCGTCGGACGCATTCAGCGTCACATCATAGTTTTCGGCCATCTTTGCTTCGACGGCCCCAGGCCAGCGACGCGAGACCAGAACGCGGGGTTTTGCCATGGTGCGGGCTCCCTATTGCATAACGCGCGCGATGGTTTCGCCGATCACCGCAGGGTTTTCCGCGACCGTTACGCCCGCAGACGTGAGGATCTCAACCTTTTCCGATGCGCTTTCGCCGAAGGCCGAGATGATCGCACCAGCGTGGCCCATGGTGCGTCCCTTAGGGGCGGTCAGACCGGCAACATAAGCCACCACCGGCTTGGTCATATGGTCCCGGATAAAGGCTGCTGCCTCGGCTTCCTGCGGGCCACCGATTTCACCGATCAGGGCAATGATATGGGTCTCGTCGTCGTCCTCGAATCGCTGAAGGATGTCTTTGAACGACGATCCGTTGATCGGGTCGCCACCAATGCCGACACTGGTCGACACGCCGATCCCTCGATCCTTCAGCTGCGCCGCCGCCTCGTAGCCTAACGTGCCCGACCGGCCGACGATGCCAACGTTGCCCTGCAGATAGATGTGCCCCGGCATGATTCCCAACAGCGCCTTGCCCGGGCTGATGGTGCCCGCGCAGTTCGGACCGGTCAGCACCATGCGGCGTTCCCTGGGATAGCGGTACATGTACCGTTTGACGCGGATCATGTCCTGCGCCGGGATGCCGTCGGTGATGCAGACGCAATATCTGATGCCCGCGTCAGCGGCCTCCATGATGCTGTCGGCCGCGAAAGGCGGCGGCACAAACACCAGGCTGGCTTCGGCGCCGGTCTCGGATACAGCGTCTTTGACGGTGTCGAAAACCGGCACGCCCTCGACGCTTTCGCCGCCTTTGCCGGGGACAACGCCGCCCACGACGTTGGTGCCATAGTTCAACATATCCTTGGTGTGAAACCTAGCCATGCGACCGGTGATGCCATGGACGATTACCTTGGTGTCGCCGTCAAGAAGAATACTCATGTCGCTGCCCTCACCTGCGTGCCTTGGGTTGCGTCGCTTTGCCAGGCGCTGACCGCACGTTCGGCGGCTTCGCTCAGTGTCGATGCGCGAATGATCGGCAGACCCGACTGGGCGAGTATCTTTTGGCCCTCTTCGACGTTGGTGCCGGCAAGCCGGACAATCACCGGCACATCGACCTGGACCTCTTTCAGCGCCTGAACCACCCCTTCGGCAACCCAGTCACAGCGGTTGATGCCTGCGAATATGTTGACCAGCACCGCCTGAACGTTGCCGTCCGACAAAACCAGGCGGAAGGCTTTGGCCACCCGTTCGGGTGTCGCCCCGCCGCCGATGTCGAGAAAGTTCGCCGGTTCACCCCCGGCCAGCTTGATCGTGTCCATCGTCGCCATCGCAAGGCCCGCACCGTTGACGATACAGCCGATGTTTCCCTCAAGGCCGACATAGGAAAGCCCCCGGTCAGCGGCACGGCTTTCGCGCGGGTCTTCCTGAGACTTGTCGCGCAGTTCGGATATTTGCGGGTGCCGAAAGAGCGCATTGTCGTCAAAAGTCATCTTGGCATCCAGCGCCAGAATGCGGTTGTCACCGGTAACCACCAGCGGGTTGATCTCGACCATCGTGGCATCAAGGTCGCGAAACGCCCGGTAGCAACCCTTCAGGGTGCGCACCATCTGTTGTATCAACGCCGGTTCAAGACCCAGTGCAAAAGCGATCTCGCGCGCCTGAAAGTCTGGCAAGCCGGCGGCCGGTTCAATGGTCGAACGCACAATGCTGTCAGGGCGTCCGGCCGAAATGTCTTCGATCTCCATGCCGCCTTCCGACGAGGCCACGATCATGATCCGTTGGCTGGTGCGATCCAGAACAAATCCAAGGTAGATCTCGCGTTCAATCGGAACTGCGGCCTCGACATAGACGCGGTAGATACCTTTGCCCTCGGCGCCGGTCTGATGCGTCACAAGTTTCTTGCCGAACAACTCTTCGCAGGCCGCGTGAATCTCGTGCTCGGAGCCGCAGAGCTTGATGCCACCCGCCTTGCCACGGCCCCCGGCATGAACCTGGGCCTTCACGATCCACTTGTCACCACCCAGTTCGCGCGCGCGGTACGCCGCTTGTTCGGGACTGTAGGCCAGCGCTCCCGGCGGAATGTCGACGCCAAAGTTGGAAAGAACTTCCTTGGCCTGATATTCATGAATGTCCATGTTGGTTTCCTAGGCTGCCTTTGACTGGCCGTAATACCGGGCCAGAAAGTCGCTTATGTCGTCCAGGTTGATCCCCGCCTGCATTTCGTTCATCGCAGTCCCAAAGCGCAGCACGATGTCGGTGATCGCCGCCTGGCTCAGCTGGTTCAGAATGCCAATTCGCACCTGAACCGGTTCCGACAGGGTCGGCCAGATGCAGAAATTTTGCGCGCGACAGGATTGCACAAGTTCCATCTCGCGACCGGCCAGCGGTCCTGGGAGGTTTAGCACCACCAGGCTGGTCATGTTCGATGTTACAGTGCATCCCATCGCGCTTACGGCTTCGCGCAGGGCCCGTTCGTGGAAAGAATAGTCGCGGGCGCGCTGGGCTAGGCCGTGTTGAAGTGTTATGCGCAGGGCTTCGTGGAACGCCGCAACCGCATAGCCCGAATGGGTGCGGTGATAGGCTGGTTTATCAACGTCCGCACTGTCGATGACGCCCCAATGGCGGGCCTCGAGGATCGGATGGTGAACGTAGGAATGACAGCCGGTCTTGCGGACCTCGTCGATGTATCGGTCGGTGAAGCTGACCGGGGCGTAGGTCAGCGGCAGGCACAGAACGCCCTTTTGCGGGCACGAGGCCCAGCCGACCACTCCGGGGTAATCGTCGATGGCAAAGTCCTGGATGCCAAGCGACGACACCGCATCGATCAAACCCATCGCGCCGTACATTTCGCAGGCGTCCGAGAAAGCCTGGATGTCGTTGGTCCGGCCGGACCCGGTTTCCCAATGCGCCATGAACGCCCATTTGGGTGTGTGTTCAGCCATGGCCGCGCTGATGACATCGGCGGTCACTGATTGTCCGTGCGGTACTTCGATGACAGTGACGTCTGCGGGTTCCGGGTTCATCGGGTTGGCCGCCAGTTCGTCGCGGGTCGCGGCCTTCATCCGGATCGTCAGCGCGTCGATGCCGCTGAAGGTGCCATTGGTGAAGGCCAGCACGCTGTCGCCGGGAAGGATCGCGTTGAAAAGGACGTCAAGCGCGCTGAACCCGGTTCCGGCGACGCCGTATGTGTAAACGTTTTTGGTGCCCCAAAGGTCGCGCAGCATGTGCTTGCATTCGATCATGCCGCGCAGCACGTCGGCCTGCATGTGGTCGGCCACGCCGCTGCCCGCGAATCTTGCCAGAACCCGGGCGTCGGTATTGCCTGGGCCGGGGCCAGCGGCGAGGGTTTCGGGGATTACCAGTTGGGGAAATATATTCGGGTCGCTCATAACTACTCCAGTCCCTCGTTGGCCGCATTGAGCCCGTTGATGCATTCCGACAAGGATTGTTCGCACTTGCCTTGGGTCGCAACGGCCTTTACTCCTGCTTTTGGGTATCTTTATGGGTGGGGAAATTCCTACCCAAATGGAACAAATACCGTGGTATACCAATGTCTCGCCCGCCAATATGGGCGGGAAACTGGAACTTGGAGCGTAAAATCAGATGGTTGGTGGAAACGAGCGCCCGATCGCGATCATGCTGGCCGACAGCAATCCGCTGGTTCTGACGGCCATGTCCGAGATATTCGACCGTGACCCCCGATTCTCGCTGGTCGCGACCACCGCGACGGCCGAGGGGTTTTTGGGCACGGTCATGCGGGTGCCGGTGCAGCTTGGGGTGATCGACTGGAACCTGCCGGCACTTGGTGGTGCCAAGCTGATCGAAGTGCTGCGCGATCAGGCTTCGGCGCCAAAGCTGGTGGTCTACGGCAACGATGCGGGCGACCTGCCGCGCCTGGCGATGACGGCGGGGGCTGCAGGTTTTGCGCCACGCTCGGGCGCGGTCGGGGGGCTTTTGGCGACCTGCGCCGACGTCGCTGCCGGAAAAATGGTTTTTCCGTTTCTCGATGTCCGGAAATTGCAAAACGACCCGATCCATCAGTTGTCGCGCAAGGAACGGGTGATGCTCGAGGCGCTGTCCAAAGGGCTGACCAATCGCGAGCTTAGCAAAGAGCTGGGAATTTCGACCAACACGGTCAAATTTCACTTGTCGAACATGTACGAAAAACTGTCGGTCCGAAGCCGGGCCCAGGCGATTGCTTTTTACTATTCATCGCGC
Source organism: Paracoccaceae bacterium (assembly GCA_965247915.1). Classification (GTDB taxonomy): domain Bacteria; phylum Pseudomonadota; class Alphaproteobacteria; order Rhodobacterales; family Rhodobacteraceae; genus JAKZRT01. The sequence continues at coordinate 3,844,382 of OZ252048.1, read as the reverse complement.
TTGGCCGGCGAACGGATCATGGGCGGCTCTGATGGGCAATGATCGGTCGTGAGACATTGGGTCGCGCGCAACTATATTTCTTGACAGGGCTCGGTTTTCCCTCTTTCTGTCGCCGCCATGCCCTCAGACCAGACCAAAAGGAGCGGTCAGAAAATGAGCTTTCACCCAATTGAACAGGCCACAGGCCGCCTGAATCGCAGCGAACTTGCCGTGCCCGGCAGCCAGCCGAACCTGTTTGAAAAAGCAGCCAAGTCTGACGCCGACGTGATCTTTCTCGACCTCGAAGATGCGGTCGCGCCGGACGAGAAAGTTGAGGCGCGCAAGAACATCATCAAAGCGCTGAACGAAGTCGATTGGGGGACCAAATCGATCTCGGTCCGAATCAACGGGCTGGACACGCACTATATGTACCGCGATGTGGTTGACGTGGTCGAACAGGCCGGCGAGCGGCTTGACCTGATTATGATCCCCAAGGTCGGCACCGCCGCTGACGTCTATGCCGTCGACATGATGGTGACCCAGATCGAAGACGCGAAGGGCTATAAGGACCGCATCGGCTTCGAGCACATCATCGAGACCGCTCTGGGTATGCAGAATGTCCATGAAATCGCGGGTGCTTCCAAGCGCAACGAAAGCCTGCATTTCGGGGTTGCCGATTATGCGGCGTCGATGCGCGCCCGCAGCCTGATTATCGGCGGTGTGAACAAGGATTATTCGGTCCTGACCGACCCGGCCGAAGATGGTTCGCGCGATGTGCATTGGGGCGATATGTGGCATTATGCCATCGCCCGCATGGTGGTTGCGGCCCGCGCCAACGGCCTGCGTCCGATCGACGGCCCGTTCGGCGACTTCTCCGATGCCGACGGATACAAGGCCGCCGCTTACCGGGCCGCGGTGTTGGGTTGCGAAGGCAAATGGGCCATCCACCCCAGCCAGATTGCGCTGGCCAACGAAGTGATGAGCCCGTCCGAGGCCGAAATAACCCGCGCCAACCGTATTCTGGAGGCCATGGCCGCAGCCGAGGCTGCCGGCAAAGGCGCGGTCTCGCTGGACGGACGGCTGATCGATTACGCCTCGATCCGGCAAGCCGAAGTGCTGGTGCAAAAGGCAAAGCAGATCGCGGAAGGCTAGATCCAAGATGCTGCGCGACCTGGCGAAATCGCTTTTTGATGCGGCAGTCCAGGCGGCAGACCCGGCGCTGGCGGTTCGCCGCGCGCTGACCGAAAACCCGTTGCCGCCCGTCACCGATGGGCGGTACATTATTGTGTCGATCGGCAAGGCCGCCTGCGCCATGGCCGAAGAGGCCCTGCGCCATGTGCCCGAAGGTGCCAAGTTTCGCGCCATCGCCGTTACAAACTACGAAAACAAAAGGGATGTTCCCGGCTGCGAGGTTATGGCCTCGGGGCATCCGACGCCCGATGCGAACGGGGCGCGCGCGGCGCGCGAGATTACCCAGATCGTAATGACGGCCAAGGCCACCGATTTTGTGCTGTGCCTGATTTCCGGCGGCGCGTCGGCGCTGGTTCCGGCCCCTTTGCCGGGCATCACGCTGGACGACAAGATTGCGGTCAATGATCTGCTCTTGGCGCATGGCTTCGAGATTTCCGAGATCAACTTGGTGCGCCAGCAGCTTTCGCTGCTCAAAGGCGGCGGGCTGGCGCGGCTGGCGCAGCCGGCGCCGGTGCGGTCGCTGATCATCTCGGATGTCGTCGGCGACGATCCGCGCGCGATTGCCAGCGGCCCGACGGCCAGCCCGCTGGGCTCGAAAGGCGACGCGGTCGATCTGTTGGCGCGGCGCGGGCTTTGGGCCAAGCTTCCCGCATCGGTGCGCGATAGTCTGAGCGAAACCGACGATCAGGGTGCGCCGACCGGATCGCAGGCCGAGAATCCAATTATCGGGTCAAATCGTGCCAGCCTTCAGGCCGCGGCCCGCGCCTGCGGTGGCTGGACGCCCCAGATCGTGACCAGCCGCCTGACCGGCGATGTCAGCGATGCGGTCGACAAAATTCTCCGCCACGCGCGTCTTACTGAGCCCGGCAACAAACGCGTGCTGATCTTTGGGGGCGAGACAACGGTGAACCTTCGTGGCACCGGCATGGGGGGCCGCAATCAGGAGCTGGCGCTGCGGTTTGCAATCGGCGCTACCGGTTTGCGTGGGCCGAATTGGGTGTTCCTGAGCGGCGGCACCGACGGCCGTGATGGTCCCACCGATGCCGCTGGTGGTATTGTCGACGGTGGAACGGTCGCGCGCATCCGCGCCGCCGGGGCCGACCCGGATGCGCTGGCCGCCAACAACGACACCTATAACGCACTGAACGCGGCGGGTGACTTGCTGATGACCGGCCCGACCGGCACCAATGTGGCCGATGTTCAGCTTTTTTTGATGCCGTAGAACACCGCCGGATAATTTAGCTTGGCGGGTTAGCCGATTTGGTGCATAGACGTCCCCGGCTGAAGCGATGGCGTCGCTTTGACAAAGCCGCACCAATTTTCCAGTCCTGAACGCCGGGACCTTTCTGAAAAGGAGGGTCGGCATGACTGCACGCCCTGAGCATTACCGCTTTCACAACGGCGAAAAGGCCGTTCTTCCGTTCGACGACAGCGAATATCAAGCGCGCCTTGCCGGGTTGCGCGGAATCATGGAAAAAACCGGCGTCGACGCGGTCGTCTTCACCTCGATGCACAACATCGCCTATTACAGCGGCTTTCTTTACTGCAGCTTTGGCCGCACCTATGGCCTGGTCGTGACCGCATCCGAGAGCGTCACTATCTCGGCAGGCATCGACGCCGGTCAGCCCTGGCGACGGTGCTATGGTGACAACATCACCTATACCGACTGGCAGCGCGACAATTTCTGGCGCGCGGTTCTGAGTGTCGCCGGTTCGGCGAAGAGGATCGGCTATGAGGGCGATCACATTTCGACGCTGCAATTCGGAAAACTCAACGGCTTTCTAAAGCCATCGGCCACAGTTGACATTGCACCCGCGACGATGACCCAGCGGATCCACAAATCACCCGCCGAAATTGCCTTGATCCGCCACGGTGCGCAGGTGGCCGACGTGGGTGGCCATGCGATCCGCGACGCGGTCCGGGAAGGCGCGCGCGAGATCGACGTGGCCATGGCCGGGCGCGACGCGATGGAGGCCGAGATCGCCAAACGCTTTCCGCAAGCCGAATACCGCGACACCTGGGTCTGGTTCCAGTCCGGCCTCAACACCGACGGGGCCCACAATCCGGTGACGGGCCGGGTTCTGGAACGCGGGGATATCCTCAGCCTGAACGCCTTTCCGATGATCAGCGGCTATTACACGGCGCTGGAACGCACGATGTTCGTGGGCGAGGTCGATGATGCCTCGCTGAGCATCTGGCAGGGCAACATCGCGGCACACGAATTTGGGATGAGCCTCTTGAAACCCGGTGCCACTTGCGCCGCGATCACCCGGGCGATCAACGCCTTTCTTGAAGAGCGCGATCTGTTGCAATACCGGACCTTTGGATACGGCCACAGCTTCGGCGTGCTCAGCCACTATTATGGGCGCGAAGCGGGGCTTGAGTTGCGCGAAGACGTCGACACGGTGCTGACGCCCGGCATTGTCATCAGTATGGAGCCGATGTTGACCATCGCCGAGGGTCAACCGGGGGCGGGCGGATATCGCGAGCACGATATTCTGGTGATCACGGAAGACGGGAACGAAAATATCACCGGCTACCCCTATGGACCTGATTTCAATGTGATCGTCTGACGGCTCATAGGGTTGCGCGCCAGTTGGCTCCGCGGGTGTCGGCGCTTAGTTTGTGGTGGTCAACACAACTTCGACCCGGCGGTTCAGGTCGCGTCCGTCTTCGTTGAGGTTCGAGGCCAGCGGTGACAGGTACCCCACGCCTTGGGCGTCAACCTGCGCCGGCAATACCCCAAAGTCGCGGATCAGCCGGTCGCGCACCGAACCGGCGCGGGCGCGCGACAGCCGAAAGTTAGCTTCCATCGACCCGACCGCATCGGTGTGCCCGACCAGGGTCACGGTCATCGCCGGCTTGGCGTTCAGATAATCAGCCAGTGCCGCAAGCGAGGGAAAGTCTCCCTCGGACAATTTTGACGACCCGACCGGAAATTTGAGATCGCCGAGCACCGCCACGCCTTCGGCCTCGAGCGCCGCGCCGAAATCCTGGCCGATGACTTCGGGCAGTGTTGGGTCGTTTTTGGTCGACGTGGTCGCCGGGACAAGCTCGGCATCGGCGGCGCTCCCGATGGTGGTGATATGCACGAACCCGCGCGACCGGTTGCGGCTGACCATCAGCGACACATATTCAGGCCGGTCGTCGGTCATGCGCTGCCCGGAAAGGAAGCGGTAATCGCCTAGATTCACATGCATTTCGGGTTCGGGCAGCAGGTCCTGGCTGTAGCGAAAGTCAAATCCGCCACAATCGATATCACGGCATTCGAACAAGATCTCGTAGCCCTGCGCCAGAAGCTGTTCGCGCAGCGGCGCCAGCACCTGCAATGTGGTGAGCGTTGCATCGGGCGTGTGCCAGGCCTGAAGTTGGCGCGCGCCTTCGGCCCAGATCGCCGGAAGCTCGCCCAACCCGTAAGGCCCGATGGGCAGACGCTGGCTGGTCAGGCCTTCGCTTTCTTCGGCCGCGAGCAAGGCACCTGCGGGCAGGTCAAAATCGGCAGTAGACGCAGCCAGTGGCGCGGTCAGTGCAAGAGCGATCGTTATGGCAGTGCGTTGCATCATGAGCGGTGCCGCCCATGATATTCAGGGTTCGGTTCCATGTCGACGGCAGAAGCCATGCGGTTGGACATGTTGAAAAAAGCAGCAACGGCCGCGATGTCCCAGATATCGCGGTCGGCAAACCCGGCAGCGCGCAGCGCCGCACGGTCGGTTTCCGAAACCCGGTGGCTTTGGGTCGTGACTTTCTCGGTGAATTCCAGCATCGCGGTCTGGCGCGGATCAAGGTCGGCGGTGCGCCAGTTCATCACCATGCGTTCGCCCAGAACCGGGTCGCCCGACAGTTCGCGCACCCCGGCCCCATGCGCGGTTAGGCAGTAAAAGCAAAGGTTTACCGAAGAAACCACCACCGCAATCATTTCGCGGTCAAGCCTGGAAAGCCCCGATGGCGAAAGCATTAAGTCGTTGTAAAGACCGGCAAAAGCGTCGAGATTGTCGGGATCGAAAGCATAAGACCTGAGCACATTCGGCACCAGCCCCAGCTTGTCCTGGCAGACGTCGAAATTCTTTTGCGTGGCTTCGGGAAGCGGATCGACCGCTGGCAGATCAAGCGCCGTTGGCAGGGAATTCTTGTTCATGACTTCCTTGTCCTGAAACCGTCTCCCGTCCAGCCGCCCCTACCCGAAAATGATATTGGGCCACCAGCGAAAAACCTAACTCTGAGTAAAGCGAATTTGCGGCCAAGTTATGGCAAGTGCATAGGGTCGCCAGCCAGGGCACACCCAAATCTTGTGCCCACCGCGCCAACGCCCCCATCATGTGATGCGCAACTTTCCGCCGACGCACGGCGGGCGCGACCTGCACGGCGTGGATCATTGCCACATTTGCGCAGATTGCCGCGAAGGCGACACCCGCCGGCCTGTCGGCACCGCGCCCCAGAACCGCCGTTTTCGGGACTTTGGCGCGGGCCATGACAGCGCGGCGACCAGGGCCGATGCCGCCCTCGGTCCAGAGCGTGTCCATGATGGCCAGCGGCGGCCAGATCAGGAAGGCCCGCACGCGCGGCAGGTCCAGCGCTGCGATCCGGGCTGTCGGCGCGGCGAGAATATTGGTCGGGTCGTGAGCTGCAAATCCGGCATCGGCCAGTGCCGCGTCCAGCGCATCCTCGCCGGGGCGCAGACGGAAGATCGGGCGCTGCCCCATCTCGGTCATGGCGCGCGCGGCGGCGTTGATGTCGGCGCGGCTGGCCGGGCCTTGGGCGGTGGCGGCCGAAGCCCGCTGACCGCCAGCCTGCCCCTCACGCAATGTGAATGGCCCGACGGTCTGATGGCTGGCGGCGGGCCAGGTGGCCTCGATCGCAGGATCAAGTTCGGCGGCGGTGGGCAGGCTCATTTGGCATCCGGAAACGTCTTCGACAGCTCGGCGGCGGCCTGGTCCACGCGGTCGGCGCTGGCCCCCCGGATCACCACGTTCGCGCCGTAAACACCGGCTTCGTTGAACGGATAACAGCCGAGCGCCAGATCGGGGTGCCGGTCGGCGAGAGCCGCCAGCGGCCCGGCGATCTCGCCCTCGGGGCGTTCGATGCGCAGCGACCGGCTGACGGTCGGTGTGCCGCTGGCGAGCGTGAGCAGAAGCGCATCCAGCATGGCTTCGAATATCTTCGGTACACCGGCCAGCACATGCACGTTTTCCAGCGTAAACCCCGGCGCGAATGACACCGCGTTTTCGATCAGCCGGGCTCCATCGGGAATGCGCGCCATCCGCAGGCGGGCCGGGTTCAGGTCGTGCCCCAGCCGTTTGTAATGGGTCTCTAAGATCGCCCGCGCGTCGGCGCGCACGTCGATGCCCACGCCAAAAGCGGCGGCCACTGATTGCGCAGTGATGTCATCGTGCGTCGGGCCGATCCCGCCCGAAGTGAAGACGTGGGTATAGGCGGCAGACAGAGCCTGCACCGCGCTGATGATCGCGGCCTCAACGTCAGACACGACGCGCACCTCGGTCAGGTCGATCCCCTGCGCGGCCAGCCGCCTGGCCAGGTGGAACATATTGGCGTCGCGGGTGCGCCCTGACAGAATTTCGTCGCCGATCACCAGCATGGCGGCAGTGGGGTTGGTCATGGCGGCTCCTTGCGGGCGGCGTTTGCGCTGGTATAGGATGGGTTTCATGCGCTTTCAAACCGATCTGATCCCGGCCACCCTGATCCGCCGCCACAAACGGTTTCTGGCCGATGTGCGGCTGACCGACGGGACCGGGGCGACCGCCCATTGCCCCAACCCCGGTGCGATGACCGGGCTGGCCGAGGCGGGCGCGCGCATCTGGCTGGAACCCAATGACGATGCCAAGAAAAAGCTGAACTACGGCTGGCGGCTGACCGAGCTTCCCGGCGGTCATTTCGCCTGCGTCGACACCGGTGCGGCTAATCGAGTGGTGGCCGAGGCGCTGGCAAACGGCCAGATCGCCGAGCTGGCCGATTACCACCAGATACGGGCCGAGGTGACATACGGGGCCAACAGCCGCGTCGATTTTCTGTTGTCAGGCAGGCAAGGCCCGCCCGCCTATGTCGAGGTTAAATCGGTGACGCTGGCCCGCCGGACCGGTCTGGCCGAATTTCCCGACACGGTGACAAGGCGCGGAGCCAAACACCTGGGCGAACTGGCGGCGCAGGCGGCGCGCGGCGATCGCGCGGTGATGCTGTATCTGGTGCAGCGCACCGACTGCGGCGCCGTGGCGCTGGCGGCGGATATCGACCCGGCTTACGCGGCGGCGGCGCGCGCGGCGCGGGCGGCTGGGGTCGAGGTTCTGGCCTATGGCACGCGAATTTCGCCGCGCGGCGTCTGGATCGCCGACCGACTGCCGACCCTGCCCGCGTGACACCTTTTCCTGACCTGCGCCCTGCATTATGTAGGCGTCGATAAGGAGCACCCGTTTGGACGACAAACACATAGGCCGCATCACCCGCGAGGGGATCCGCATCCATGCGCCCGGCGACTTTGCCGGAATGCATGTGGTCGGGCGGCTGGCGGCCGAGATATTGGATGCGCTGGCGCCGCTGGTTCAGGTTGGCGTGACCACCGGGGCGCTCGATGATTTCATCCGAGGCAGGATCGATGCGGCGGGCGCGACCTCGGCCACCATCGGTTACAAGGGCTATCAGCACGCCTCGTGCATTTCGGTCAACCATGTGGTCTGTCACGGCATTCCGGGCGACAAGCGCCTGAATGACGGCGATGTGCTGAACATCGACGTGACCGTGATCGTGGGTGGCTGGTACGGCGACACCAGCCGCATGTATGTCGCGGGCAAACTGTCGCGCCGGGCCGAGCGGCTGATCCAGGTCACCCACGACGCCCTGATGCAAGGCATCGAGGCGGTTCGGCCCGGCAATACATTCGGTGACATCGGGCGCGCCATCCAAGCCTATGCCGAAGGCCACCGCATGTCGATCGTGCGCGATTTCTGCGGGCACGGGTTGGGCCGGGTGTTTCACGCGCCGCCCAATGTGCTGCACTACGGACGCCCGGGCACCGGCCCAGTGCTGGAACCGGGCATGTTTTTCACCATCGAGCCGATGGTCAACCTCGGCCGGGCCGAGACCAAAGTGCTGGCCGACGACTGGACCGCGGTGACCCGCGACAAGTCGCTCAGCGCACAATTCGAGCATGCTGTAGGTGTCACCGAAGACGGGTGCGAGATTTTCACGCTTAGCCCCGGCGGGCGGTTCCATCCGACGTATTAGGCGCGGGGCGGATCTTCTTCCCCTATTTTCTGCGCTCGGATCATGGCAAGCAACAGCGTCGATCCGGCAAATGGCGTCGCACAATCGCCGACAAAAAGCGGTGGCCGCCAGTGCCGCGGGTCCGGCGCGGGCCTTGGTGTGGCAAGCGCGAAAGCATCAGACAGCAAATGGGTCGCGGCGATCATGGCGCGAGCATAGCACGGATTGTGGTGCCAGATCATTGCCTGGCCGAACACGTTTTCGCGCGTTGGTAATGGGCCGGCGCCGGGTCACGACGCAGCGCGCATGAAGGTGATCCAGGTATCGCTAAACCGGCGGCTTTCGAGCACTGTGAACCTTTCGGTTTCGGGCTGAGCCGCAGCCTCCTCCCAGACAATCAGCGCGCCCGCCGCGACCCAGCCACCGGCTATAAACGCGCTCAGAGCGGCCGCGCCGAGCCCTGCGCCGTAAGGCGGGTCGAGGAACACCAGATCATAGGCGGCGTCGGGGTTCGGCCCCGGTTGGCGCGCGTCGCGGGCATGCAGGCGCGCCCGACCGGTTGCGCAGCAGAGGTCGATATTGCGGGCAATCAACCGCTGTGCTCGGCGCCCGTTTTCGACAAAGGTGGCAACTTCCGCCCCGCGCGACAGCGCCTCAAGACCCAAAGCGCCGGTCCCCGCGAACACATCGAGAACCCGTGCGGCCGTTAGCGGATCGCCAAAACGGCCGCCGGCGAGGATCGAAAACAGGCTCTCGCGGGTCCGGTCGGTGGTGGGGCGCAGATGCGCGCGCGCGTCGCCCTTGCCCACGGGTGTCAGCGCCCGGCCCCGCCATTGACCGGCTATGATCCTCACGCGCGCAGCAGCGCCTTGAGATCGGCGCTGGTGTTCCTGACCGCCACCGGATCGGGGCTTTTGCCCGCCTCCAAAAGCCGCTTGCCGACCATGTAGGCGCGCGCATCGGACATGGCATCGACCGCCAGAAAGATGTCGCCCCGGTAATACCAGTGGCTGAGCGGCGCATCGTCGGTGCCGCCGCGCGTGACGATCTTGTCGTAACCGGTGCTGAGACCGGCGATCTGGAGGTTGCAATCATATTGATCCGACCAGAACCACGGGAAGGCGCGATAGGGCGCGTTCGCGCCCAGCATGTTGGCGCCCGCCGCCGCGCCCTGATCGATGGCGTTCTGCACCGATTCCAGGCGGATCATCGCGCCTTTGTAGGGCTGGCGGGTGCAGTCGCCCGCGGCGTAGATCGACGGGTCCGAAGTCTGGCAAAAGTCATCGACGACGATCCCCTGATCGACGCGCAGGCCAGCCTGCGTGGCCAGGGTCACGTCGCCCGCCATGCCGATGCCTGCGATCACGATGTCGGCCTCGATCGTGGTGCCGTCGCTCAGCTCGGCCCCGGTCACGTGCAGATCGCCGGTCAGACGCTTGAGCCCCACGCCTTCGCGGATCTCTGCACCGTTGTGGCCATGCAGCGCGCGGATGAAATCGGCGGTCTCGGCCGACGCCACGCGGTTGAGAATACGGTCGGCCATTTCGATCACCGCCACCTCAAGCCCCAGCTTGCGCGCCACCGCAGCGCCTTCCAGACCGATATAGCCGCCGCCGACGACCAGCGCGCGCCGCGCGCGGCGGATCGGATCATAAATCGCATCGACATCGGTGAGATTGCGGATCACATAGACGCCCTCCAGCGCGCCGCCGATGGCCGCAGGCAGGCGGCGCGGCTCCAGACCCACGGTCAGCGCCAGTTTGTCATAGGCAATGGTCTCGCCACCGAGTTCCAGGGTCTGTGCGCGGGTGTCGATGCCCTTGACCGCGCGCCCCAGGCGCAGGGTAATGTTCATGTCACCGTAATAGGCCTGGTTGCGCAGCAACAGCCGGTCGCGGTCCATTTCGCCCAGCAAATAGGCCTTTGACAGCGGCGGGCGCTGGTAAGGCAGATGCGGCTCGGACCCGATCAGCGTGATCTGCCCGTCAAACCCAAGGGTGCGCAATGCACCCACCAGCGAGCTTCCGGCCTGCCCCGCACCAATGATTGCGAAATGTTCCATGGGTGATGCGCTTTCGTGCTGGGGTCGCCTTGCCGGACCCTATATGCTCGCCGCAGAAAATGGCAATGCAGAGGGCTGCCCATGGCGATCAATGTTGGGACACGTCTGCCTGAGGCTGAATTGATGTGGGTCGGCGCCCGGGGGCCGGAACCGGTGCCTTTGACGCCGCTGCTGGCGCGGCGGCGCGTGGTTTTGTTCGGGCTGCCGGGTGCGTTCACCGGCACATGCAGCAACAAACATGTCCCGAGCTTTATCCGGACCAAAGATGCTTTCGCCGCCAAGGGCATAACGCGGATTATCTGCGTTTCGGTCAACGACCCTTTCGTGATGGCTGCCTGGGGCGAGGCGACCGGGGCAATCGCCGCAGGCCTGACATTTCTGGCCGACCCCGAGTGCCGGTTTACCCAAAGCATCGGCATGCGGTTCGACGCCCCCGCCGCCGGGCTGATCGCGCGCTGTGCGCGCTTTGCCGCGATCGTGGACGACGGCGTCGTCGCGGTGCTGCATCGCGAAGAAAAGCGCGGCGTTTGTGACACGACCTCGGGCGAGACGCTGCTGGCGCTGGCGTAGCCGGGCCATTTAGCCGTCGACGCGAATGACCTTTGTTGTCGGGAACGGGATGTCGATCCCGGCCGCGTCGAAGGCTTCCTTGACGGCGCGGGTCAGATCGGACTTGAGCGCCAGAAAGTCACTGGCGTCGCACCAGACACGGATCATGAAATCGACCGAACTGGCGCTCAGCGCCGTGACTTTCACAAAGTGCTCGGGGTCGGCGTGAACGCGGTCGTCCTTGGCGAGCGTGGCAAAGATAATCGCTTCGGCCTTTTTCAGGTCGCTGCCGTAGCTGACTCCGAACATCAGTTCGATCCGGCGCGTGGTGTAGACCGAATAATTGGTGATCGCCGCGTTCCAGATCATGTTGTTCGGGACGATTACCTGAACATTGTCCAGCGTCGCCAGTTCGGTGTTGAAAAGCGAGATGTCCTTGACCGTGCCCATATGTCCGCCGGCGGCGATGAAGTCGCCCAGCTTGATCGGCCGGAAGGCGATCAGCATCACCCCCGCCGCAAGATTTGACAGCGTGCCCTGCAGCGCCAGGCCAATGGCCAGAGCCGCGGCACCAAGAAGTGCAACCAGCGATGCCGTCTGCACCCCGAACCGGCCCAGAATAAACACCGTTGCAATCGCCAGGATGGTGTATCGGGTCAGCGACCCCAGAAACGTGAACAGCGTGTCGTCAAGCTCTTCGTGCTTCAGCCCAAGCCGCACGATGCGCCGCTTGAGAAAGCCGGACAACCACAGGGCAAGAACCGCGATGACCAGCGCAGTGCCCAGATTGATGACAAAATCTATCACCTGATCGGTCAAGATCGAAAGTTCCATCAGGCCAGCGCCTCCATCCGGTTGGCGAGCTTGATGTCTTTGGCTGTAAGACCGCCCGCGTCATGGGTGGTTAATGTCACTTCGACCCGATTGTAAACATTTGACCAGTCGGGGTGGTGGTTCATCTTCTCGGCCACAATGGCAATCGACGTCATCCAGCCGAAGGCCGTTGCGAAATTTCGGAACGTGAAGGTCTTGGACATCGCGTCGCGTCCGGCGACCATCGACCAGCCTGCGTCGATCAGCGGGGCCAGGTCGGTTTCACGTTCGGCGTCGGACAGTCTGTCGGTCATTTTTCTTCCCCTTGGGTTTTTCGGAATGGGCCGTATTCGGTCAGCACATCGATCTCTTCATCCACCGCTGCGCGTTCGGCATCAAGGTATTTGGCGATCGCTCCGGCAAATCCCGGATCGGCGAACCAGTGCAGCGAATGGGTGGTGGTGGGCATGTAGCCGCGCGCCAGCTTGTGTTCGCCCTGTGCGCCGGCTTCGACGCGGGCCAGCCCGTGCGCGATGGCAAAATCGATGGCGCGGTAATAGCAAAGCTCAAAGTGCAGCATGGGATGGTCTTCGACGCAGCCCCAATAGCGGCCATAGAGCGCGTTGCGCCCGATGAAATTCAGTGCCCCGGCGACGAATTCGCCGTCGCGTTCGGCGAGCACCAACAGGATGTCATCGCGCAGGTTTTTCTGCGCCGCGTCAAAAAACGTCCGTGTCAGATAGGGCGACCCCCATTTGCGCCTGCCGGTGTTCTGATAAAAAACCCAGAACGCATCCCAATGCGCAGGCGTGATCGCGTCGCCGGTCAGCGCCACGATCCGCCCCCCGAAATCTTTTGCCTGAGCCCGTTCGCGGCGGATGTTCTTGCGCTTGCGGGCGTTCAGCGAGGCCACGAAAGCGTCGAAATCGGGGTAGCTGTCGTTGTGCCAGTGAAACTGCTGGCTGGTGCGATGCATCAGTCCCATGGCGCGCCCGGCCTCGGCCTCGGCGGCCGTGCAGAAGGTGACGTGAACCGAACTCAGGTGGTTTTCTGCGGCCACTTGAATGGCCCCCTGGGTCAAAGCGGAAATTCCGGCCTTTTCCCACCCGGGGCGGGTCAGAAACCGGCGCCCGGTCGCGGGCGTGAACGGCACTGCGATCTGAAGTTTGGGATAGTAGCGCCCACCGGCCTGCTCATAAGCATGGGCCCAGTTGAAATCGAAGATGTATTCGCCCTGACTGTGGCCCTTGGCGTAAAGCGGCGCGCAACCGATCACCTGGCCGCCGGCGCGCGCCACCAGATGACGCGGCGCCCAGCCGGTGCCCGGCCCAACCGAACCGCTGATCTCGAGCGCGCTCAGAAACCGGTGCGTTGTGAACGGGTCAATCGGGCGGCCATGGTCGGCCTCGGGGCAGGCGCAGGCGTCCCAATCGTCCGGATCGATCCGGTCGATCCGGTCCAGAACCTCTATTTCGATGTGCGTGTCGGCCATTGGGGCCGAAATGACTGAGGGATGGCAGCGCCGTCAAGCGGCAAGGTAGCCCTCGAAGGTAACGTTATCGGCGATCGCGCGCGCGACGGCTTCGTCTTTGCGGCTGCGGATGGTCCAGGCGAGCACCGGCACGCCTTGCGATTTCAGGCGTTTGACCGCCGGGGCATCGAGATGACGCCATTTGTGGCTGACAAAGCACGAACCGGTCGCTTCGAAGGCCGCATAATCGGTCAGGGCCGCGTTTTCCTCGACGCTAAGATGGTGGTGGTCGAAGTTTCTACCCACCAGACCACGCGGAATATCGGGGGCGATGCGGGCAAGCTCTTGAACCATTGCCGGCTGAAACGATATCAGCGCCACCGGGCCATCGTACCGGTCAAGGGCGGCAATCGTGGCCGCCTCTAGCGGTCCGACCGACCCGCCTGGCCGCTGGGTCTGATCTTTCAGTTCGATCAACAGCGGCACCCGTCCCGCCACGAGGTCAAGCAGATCCGTCAGGCGCGGAATGTCCTCCGCGCTTCCGGTCAGCCGCGTCGCTGCCAGTTGATCGGCGCTGAAATCGGAAACGCGACCTGTTGCGTCCGTCAGTGGGTCCAGCTGGTGATCGTGAAAAACCATCGCGAGCCCGTCGGCTGAAAGCTGAAGATCGCATTCGATGCCATAGCTTGCGTCAATCGCCGCGCGCATCGCCGAAAGGCTGTTTTGCACCCAGCCCGCGCGCGCGTCGTGCAGGCCCCTGTGGGCAAGCGGGCGCGCCAGAAACTGCGGTGGCAGGGTCATTCGACCTCGAATATCCCTTCGATCTCGACCGCGACGCCAAAGGGCAGTGCCGCGGCGCTGACTGCCGACCGCGCGTGGCGGCCCCGGTCGCCCAGTGCGGCGACCAGAAAATCGGACGCGCCGTTAATGACCTTGGGCTGGTCGTGGAAATCGAGCGTCGAATTGACAAAGCCAGTCAGTTTGACGACGCGCTTCAACCGTTCGATATCACCGTCGCAGGCGGCCTTGACCTGCGAGAGCAGATTGATCGCACAGACCCGCGCCGCGGCCGCGCCATCTTCGGTGCTCATGTCGTCGCCCAGTTTTCCGGTGATCATTTCACCACCTGCTGCGGATACCTGACCCGAGACATAGAGCGTCGCACCCTGGCGCACGTAAGGCACGTAATTGGCCACCGCAGCTGCGGGTTCGGGCAAGGTGACCCCCAGGTCGGCCAGGCGGGAGTCTATCGTTTGGGGCATCAATCGGTCCATATTTGGGCGGTTGTTTCCGATTCGACGCTAATTGGGTGCCCGCAAAATGTGAACCGCAAAAAACCGCCTGTTGCCCGGGGACGGGCTGCTTCGCTTGCCAAGGTAGGGCAATCACAATACTCAGTTGCGAAACCAGAGCAGTAATTTTGCCAAGACGGGAGAACCCGCGGCCCTATGTTCAGTTGCCAGAACTTGCGTGTCTCAGTGCCCTTGCGCCTGGTCTTTTTTACCGGCGCGCTGCTGGCGCTTGTGGCCTGCGCGCACCCTAGCGGGCCCAACGACATCAATGACCCGAACGAGGAGAGTAACCGGGCAATCCACCAGGTCAACGTGTCGGTCGACCGGGCGGTTCTGCGGCCCAGCGCCAAGGCTTATGGGACCTTTGTGCCGGACCCGGTTGCAAGGGCCGTCAGGAATATTGCCTTTAATTTCTCGGAGCCTCGCAACGTAATCAACTCGACATTGCAAGGGCGGTTTGACATCGCGGTGGTCTCGTCGGTGCGCTTTGTCTTGAATACCACCATTGGCGTTGGCGGATTATTCGACTTTGCAACATTCGCCGGGCTTGACGGCGCCAGCACCGATTTTGGCGAGACGCTTTATGTCTGGGGCGTGGGCGAAGGCGCTTACGTGGAACTGCCGCTGGTCGGCCCCTCGACCGCGCGCCATACGGTCGGCCGCGTGGCTGATCTGGTGACCAACCCGCTGAGTTATATCCTGCCGGTGCCCGAGGCCTATATCGGCACCGCATCCAGCCTGATGTGGGCGCTGGACACCCGCGATAAATTTGCGGTCACGGTCGATGACATTTTAGACAACTCTGCCGATAGCTATGCGCAGTCGCGACTACTATATCTACAATCGAGGCGTTTTAAGCTGGGCGGGGAACAGGCCGCCGAAGACGTTACGGACCCGTTTGAGGAATTGGGACTTGAATAATATGGACCGAAGAACATTTGTCGCCACCAGCCTATTGGCCACCATCGCCGGGGCATTGCCGGCGCTGGCGATTACCGAGCGGGCCGCGAAGCGGCTGGTTGGTAAGGTTGTCGACGACATCAACACGATCATCAACTCGGGCAAATCCGAGGCCGGGATGATTGGCGATTTTGAGGTGCTCTTCGCCAATTACGCCGATGTGGACACGATTGCGCGCTATACGCTTGGCGTTGACGCCTGGTCGATGAGCGCGGGCGAGCTGGCGCGGTTTACGCAGGTATTTCGCGGTTATATGGCGCGCAAGTACGGCAAGCGGTTCCGCGAGTTTATCGGCGGCGGCGTCGAAGTTCGCGATGCGCGCAAGGTGAAAAGCTTTGTCGAGGTGAGGACAGTGGCCTGGCTCGACGGCGTGTCGCCGTTTGAAGTCGCCTTTATGGTCACCGACCGCAGCGGCGAAGAGCGATTTTTCAACATGTACATCGAGGGTGTGAACCTGCTGTTGAGCGAGCGGACCGAAATCCAGGCAATGCTGGACAGGCGCCGCGGCGATGTCGACCGCCTGATTGCCGACCTCGCGAAAGCTGGCTAAGGATTTGCGCCGGGTTTCACGCGTCGCCACAGGCGAGGGGCGCTGCCCCTCGCGCTCCCCGGAGTACTTCTGGAAGTATGATGGGGGCGATATCCGATCAATTTCTTGGCTTTACGAAATACTTCAGTGGTGCATTCGCTTCTTGGCGGGCTGGGGGCAGCGCCCCCTTTGCCGCGGCGCGCATTTGCGCGGCGCAACCGATTTCCTGCGCCGCATGAGCGCCATCGGTCATTTGCGCGGGTCTTGACTTCCGACGTTCTGCCGATGACGGTGGCCCCATTCTCAGGGCGGGGTGAAAGTCCCCACCGGCGGTAAGCGGGGCCCGACCGCGCAAGCCCGCGAGCGCCCCGGACTGGATCCGGGGGTCAGCAGATCTGGTGCGAGGCCAGAGCCGACGGTGAAAGTCCGGATGGAAGAGAATGCGGCGCGCCACACCCTTGGCGGGGAAGCGCGCCCGTTATCGCCTTGGGTGACATGTGTCGCTTTTTGGAAAGGAGATAACGATGACACACACCCGATATGCTTTTGTCAAAGCCGGCTGGCACGCCGAGATTGTCGATCAGGCGCTCAAAGGGTTTCTGGCGGTCATTCCCGACCGGCTCGTTGACGTTTTCGATGTGCCGGGCGCGTTTGAATTGCCCCTGATGGCGCGCGATCTGGCGCGGTCGGGGCGTTATGGCGCGGTGGTTGCGGCGGCGCTGATCGTGGATGGCGGGATATACCGTCATGATTTCGTGGCGCAGGCGGTGGTGGACGGGTTGATGCGGGCGGGGCTGGAGACCGGCGTGCCGGTTCTGTCGGTCGCCTTGACCCCGCATCACTTTCAGGAAACCGATCACCACATCCAGATTTTCAAGGCGCATTTTGTGGAAAAGGGGCGCGAGGCGGCTGAAGCCGCTTTGAAAATCAGCGTGGCGCGGTCTCGGACGGCGGCCTGAGCCAAGACCCGTCAGGCCGGAAAAATCGTGACCGCATCTCCGGCCTGCCACCTTTGGTATTTGGCCATGATTGCCGCGAAGCGGCGCGAGGCCTTGAAGGCGGCGATCCAGGCGGCCAGGTCAGGCCAGTGTTGGGCCTGGAACCAGTCGAGATCGACGTGGGCGAATTGCCGGACGAATGGCGCGATGGCCATGTCGGCAAGCCTCGGGCGGTTGCCAAAAAGCCAGACATTGCCGCGCAGCATCGCATCGAGGTCGCGCAAAAACTTAGCGGCGGCAGCGCGTTCGGCCAGGGCGTCGATCTCGGGGTGGCGGGACGCGTATTTATAATGATCGAGGGCGGTTTTGAACGGGCCGTCGGCCTGCGCGACCAGCGCGTGGCCTGATGCCGGCATATCGAGCCAATGCTCGGGGTCGTGCGCTTCGAGCGCCCAGATCATGATGTCGAGGCTTTCGTCGATCACTTTCTCGCCGGTGTTCAGGCAGGGCACGGTGGCCGAGGGCGAAGTGGCCAGAAATTCCGGGGCTTTGTCGCGCAGCACGACCTCGCGCAGGTCGCAGGTCACGCCCGCACTGGCGATGGCCAGCCGCGCGCGCATGGCATAGGGGCAGCGGCGAAAGCTGTAAAGGATCGGGCGCGTCTCAGGCAACCAGCCGGCCCGCGTTTACACCGCTGACCCGCGCCGGAACGATCTGACCCACGGGTTGATCGGCGGCAAAGGTCACTTGGGCAAAATGTTCGGTCCGACCCAGGCGCGGGCTTTCCATCAGAACGCTGTGCGTCAGCCCGACTAGGGCCGCCAGGTAATTCGCCACCGCCCTGTCGCCTGCTTTCCGAAGGCGCGCGGCGCGGTCGCGGATCGCGGTGCCCGCGACCTGAGGCATCCGCGCCGCCGGGGTGCCGGGGCGCGGCGAATAGGGAAAGACGTGCAGCCAGGTCAGGCCGCAGTCGTCCACCAGCCGAGCCGAGTTTTCGAACATCGATTGCGTCTCGGTCGGAAAGCCCGCGATGAGGTCGGCGCCAAAGGTAATGTCGGGGCGCAGGCGGCGCGCACGGGCGCAAAAGTCGATGGCGTCGGCGCGCAGGTGGCGGCGCTTCATGCGTTTCAGGATCATGTCATCGCCCGATTGCAGGCTGAGGTGCAGATGCGGCATCAGCCGCTCTTCCTCGGCCAATGCCGCCATCAGGGCGTCGTCGGCTTCGATCGAGTCGATCGACGAAATACGCAGGCGCTTGAGGTCCGGGACCAGTTTCAGGATGCGCCGCACCAGATCACCCAAACGCGGCTGCACCGGCAGGTCGGCGCCCCAGGAAGTCATGTCGACGCCGGTCAGAACCACTTCGTTGAAGCCGACATCGACCAGACGCCGGATCTGATCGACCACGACGCTCGCCGGGACCGAGCGTGAATTTCCGCGCCCGTAAGGGATAACGCAAAAAGTACAGCGGTGGTCACAGCCGTTTTGCACCTGAACATAAGCGCGCGACCGGGTGCCGAACCCGTCGATCAGATGGCCGGTGGTCTCGGTGACTGACATGATGTCGTTGACTTGCACCGGTTCGGTCGCGCCGGTGGCAAGGGCTGTCCAGGTGGTGGGCCGCATTTTTTCGGCATTGCCGATCACTACGCTGACCTCGTCCATTGCGGCGAAAGAGCCTGGGTCAATCTGCGCGGCGCAGCCGGTGACGATGATGCGCGCCCGCGGGTTTTCGCGGCGCTGGCGGCGGATGTCCTGGCGGGCTTTGCGAACCGCTTGCGCCGTCACCGCGCAGGTGTTGATGATTACCGCATCCGACAAGCCAGCGGCGGCGGCAAGTTCGCCCATGGCCGCCGTTTCGTATGAATTCAGACGACACCCGTGGTTGGAAAAAATGGGCGCGCGGCGGTCCATCAGCCGAGGCCTGCCAGAAACTCGGGCGTCAGGACGCCATCATATACATGGGCCGTGGGGCCGGACATCCAGACGCCTTCGTCGGTCAGCTCGATCTCGAGCCAGCCGCCGTCAAGCTCGATGCGGACCCGCGCGCCGGTCAACCCGCGGCGGTGCGCGGCCACAGCGGTTGCGCAGGCGCCCGAGCCGCAGGCCAGGGTGATGCCGGTGCTGCGTTCCCAGACCCGCATGCGGATGTCGTCGCGGGCGCGCACTTGGGCGAACTCGACGTTGGTGGCCTTGGGGAACAGCGCGTGATGTTCCATTGCTGATCCGCGCGCGGCAACATCGACGCTTGCAGCGTCTTTCACAAAGAAAACGCAATGGGGGTTGCCCATGCCGACCGCCGCCGGGTCGCCGTCGATAGGCAGATGATCGCTATCCACGGCCTCGGTGAGCGGAATATCGGCCCAACCAAGCTGCGCCGCACCCATGTTGACACGGACCCGGCCGCCCACGCGCTCGGCGCGCAGCAGCCCGCGTTCGGTTTTCAGCGTGATCGTGTCGCGGCCCGCCATCAGATGTTCGGCCACGCAACGGGTGGCGTTGCCGCAGGCCCCGGCGGTCGAGCCATCGGCGTTCCAGAACCGCAGCGTAGCATCGGCCCCATCCTGCGGCCCCATTATTTCGGCCAATTGGTCAAAGCCGACGCCGCAATGCCGGTCGCCCAGCGCGCGGGCCAGCGCCGGGCCGACAGCCGCACCCGTGCCCCGGGTGTCGATCACCACGAAGTCATTGCCCGCCCCGTGCATTTTCATGAACGGCAGACCGGATATTTTCGGTGCGTCAGCCATGGCGGGCGATATAGCCCCGGCGCAGGACTTTTGCCAGTCCGCCCGTTGCGCGCGGCGATTTCCGCTTGACCCGGATGGGCGGGTTTTCTAAACGGGCGCCTTGAGTGGGCCCGTAGCTCAGTTGGTAGAGCAACTGACTTTTAATCAGTGGGTCACAGGTTCGATCCCTGTCGGGCTCACCACTATTTTCAATGGCTTAAAGCGTTTCACTTTTAGTCGTGCGCATAACCGGCTGCCTTGAAGTAGTTCCAGCATTCAGTTTCGTCGTAGAGGTCACAGATTTCTCCTACCGCCCGCCACAGGGCGTCGATTGTTCTGGCCTTGATCCGCCGGAGATGGGCTTTGAGCTTTGAAAACGCCATTTCGATCGGGTTTAGATCCGGGGAATAGGGTGGCAGGAACAGGAACCAAGCGCCGCATTTGCGCAGGATCGCGGCGGCTTTCGCGCTCTTGTGCGAGGACAGGTTATCGAGGATGACAACATCACCTTGGTTCAGCGCCGGCGCGAGCTGGGTTTCGACATAGGCCTCGAAACCAGCTCGGTTGACCGGCCCGTCCAGCACCCAGGGTGCGATCAGGCCATCGCATCTGAGCCCGGCAATGAAGGTTTGTGTGCGCCAATATCCAAAAGGTGCTGTGGCGCGCAGGCGCTGGCCTTTGAGCGACCGGCCCCGCATCCGCGTCATGTTGGTCTTCACGCTGGTCTCGTCGATAAAGACCAGCCGGTGCGGGGTTTTGCGCATGAACGGCTGGCGATGAACCTGCCAGATATAGCGCTTACGGCGCGCCCGCGCGCGACCAGCCTCCACTGCCAGAAGCGATTTTTTTATATGTGAAGCCTGCGGATTTCAGGACTCGGCTGATCGAGAAGAGATGCACACCCACCCGATGTTTGCGCGCGAGCCAGTCCCTCAATTCCGCCAAAGTCAGATCGGGATGCGCTGCAACTTGTGCCACCAGCGCCGTTCTGAAAGCCGCCAGCTTGCCCTTGCCGCTCGGTCGCCCCTGTTTTGCTGATGCTGCTGAGCCGGATTTCTCAAAACGCTGAACGACCTTGATGACAAAGCTCGGGCTCACTCCGAAACGCCGCGCAACCTCGCGCCGGGAAAACCCCGTCCGAACCTGTGAAATCACCCGCGTGCGCAAATCCAAAGAATAAGTATTGCTCATAATTCACCTCCAAATAGCGTGAATCACAAATCAATCCCTTTGGGAATCCCCATTGATTCCAAGTTCAGGTGAAGTGCTTTAGAAGAATAGATTTGCAACAATTGTATTCTTCAGTCAGCAAATAGTCAGCAAAACGCCAGAATACTGATCCACACGCCTACTGAAATCGCAATATTATATGAGCGAGTCGCAATACCTTTGGCCGACCAACAATAGCGAGATTGCAGCGGAATCATGATCCGCGTGTCGGGGTTCCCGGCGCGCCGCAATGTCGACCTGGGCATGTTCCAAGGGCAACGAAATTGCGGTGGCAATTTCGGCAAAACTGCACCGGCGCTTGAAGCAATGCATATGGATTTTATTGTTTGATTTTGAGATACTTAGTGACCGTCCGGTGAAGGTGCTCTGGCGAGGATAAGCTGGTCGCTGTTACGCTGCCGGGGCAGCGTAACACCAAGGCAAAAGTTCATCGATGCGGGTGATCTTGTGATCGGCGATGCGGCTCAGAACATCTGTGAGCCAGCCCTGAGGGTCAACGCCGTTCAGCTTGGCTGTCTCAATCAGCGTGTAGGCAATGGCGGCTGATCGGCCGCCACGCTCGGACCCGGCAAAGAGCCAGTTCTTGCGGCCTATGGCGATGGCCCGCATTCCCCTTTCGGCTGTGTTGTTGTCTATCTCCAGCAAGCCGTGATCAAGATAGGGCCTGAGCCGTTTGATGCGGGTGATGGCATAGCGGATTGCCTGCGCCAGCGGCGTTTTGCCAGAGATGCGCGTGAGCTGTGCACCGAGCCACGTGTCGGGATCATCGAGAACCTGCTTTGCCTTTGCCTGCCCCAACCGCACCCGCTCATCCGGCGGCGATCCACGGGCTTGCTTCTCGACCGCGTAAAGTTCGGCGATGCGCCTGATCGCTTCTTCGGCGATGGCAGAGCCCTGGGATTGCTGCACATCGACGAACTTGCGCCGGATATGCGCCATGCAGGCCACCTCGTGAATACGGCCTGAGCGGTACAGCTCTTCAAATCCAGCGTAGCCATCGGCGTGCATCCAGCCGGTGTAGTCCTTGAGATGGCCGATTGTACGTATGCCCTTTCGGTCGACACTGAACTGATACCAGGCCGCCGGGGACGCATCGCCAGCCCATGGCCGTTCATCTCTGGCGTATGTCCAGAACCGTGCCGTCTTGCATTTGCCGCTACCCGGCGCCTGCATCTTCACGGGCGTATCATCAGCGAAGATTGCTTGTCCGTTCAGGACATGACGGCCAATGGCATCAGCCAGGGGTTCGAGCAGCGCCGTGGAGTTGCCGACCCAGTCAGCCAAAGTTGAGCGTTCAAGGTCGATCCCGTCGCGGTCGAAGATTTGCGATTGGCGATAGAGCGGCAGATGATCCGCGTATTTGTTGACCAACACATGCGCCAACAGACCGGGTCCTGGACGACCGCGTTCGATGGGACGCGATGGCAATGCGGCCTGGCTGATCTTCTCGCAGCAGGTACAGGCCATGCGCGGACGCACGATCCGGTTCACGACAAAACGCCCCGGCTTGTATTCCAGCTCTTCGGTCACATCCTCGCCGAGTCGGCGCAGTCTGCCGCCGCAAGATGCGCAGTCTTCGCCGATTCCAATTACGGTCTCGTTGCGCGGCAGGTGATCGGGCAGTGGGCGGCGCTTTGGCTGCCGTTTCTCATCGGCATCGTCGGACGACGGCTCGGGGGGCGGGCTTTCCGCCGCCCGTGCGATCTCTTGCTCTTCCAGTTTCAGTTCAAGCTGATCAAGGCTTTCTGAACGCGAACCGAACTGATGACGACGCAGGCCCGCGAGTTGATGCTTCAGCTTCTCGATCAACACATCGCGGCTCTTCAGCCCGGCATTCCGGTTCGTCAGTTCTGACGCCATGGAAGCGATCAACGCCTTCAATGCCGACGGGTCATCAGGCAGCTTTTTGATGTCATCGAGCATGGCTGATACCTACCACTTATCCGAGACGGTGGGAATCCCACAACGGCATCAATCCTTTGGAAATAAATGGTTTACTCAGCCTGCTGTCAGCGGGCACCATGTCCTCTTGGGCATACGCCAGTCAATGCCTTCAAGCAGCATCGCCAACTGCGCCGGCGTCAGCGCGATCTTCCCGTCCTTAGCGGCTGGCCACACGAACTTTCCCTTCTCCAGGCGCTTGCTGAACAGACAGGCTCCTTGGCCATCCCACCAAATGACCTTGATCAGATCGCCACGGCGCCCTCGAAACACGAACATATTGCCGGTGAACGGGTTCTGTTTCAGGGTCTGCTCTGCCTGGGCAGCCAGCGTGGCAAAACCCCGGCGCATGTCCGTCACTCCAGCCGCCAGCCAGACCTTGGTGCTGGACGGAACAGGGATCATCCGGACAGGACACGGATCAGATGTGCCAACGCCCCGGGATCGTAGGCACCGCTGATCCGGAGCCGGTGTCCACCAGCATGCTCGATCTCGATCGTGCCCTTGGCAACGCCAGCTTCAACGACAGGCGGTTCATCCTTATCCAAGGCCTGATCCACGATCTCAACCGGAAGAAAACATGGCACACCCGCCGTTGCCAGTTCCGGGTCGGGCGCAAAGCGAGGGTCATGCAGCCATTTGAAGATCAGATTCGCATTCATCGCATACCGGCGCGCGACCTGCGGCATACCGGCGCGCGACCTGCGCGACCGATACGCCCGGCACCACCGTCTGAAAACAGATCGACCGCTTCTCGTCGTCTGTCCAAAGCCGCTTCGTTCGACGCGCCACCCCAAACCCCGTAGTGTCCACTATCCGTGGTGGACACTATCCGTGGTGGACACTATCCGACCCCTCCACGGCGCGGCAGAGCGGTCAGGCCGGACGGTTACGATACTTAACGCGATCTGGTCTCTGCGGCGTTCCGGCTGACAGACCGGGCATGGGGTAGTTCCATATTGACCGTGCCAGGAACCACCAAGTTGGGCTGTAATGCTTCGGGCGTTTTTCATAACCTCCCTCCGCCGGTCGTCGATTTGCACACTACCGGACGCGGATCAGACGCTCGTACGAATCCGCATGCAGGTATGCACGTAACTAATCTGACTTCTGGGCACCTCTATAAATTGCATCTGGCGTGAACGCGCTGTAGATTTGCAGGATGATGCGGCGGAGGGATGGCAGTCATGGCACAGATGGGCTTTTTTGATCTTTCAGATCGTTACGAGAGCCTGGATGCGAAGAAGGACCCGCTGGTCGAGATCAATGCAGTTGTACCGTGGGAAGAGTTCCGCCCGCTTCTGGAGCAGGTCTGGCGCAAGCCTGAAAGTGAGCGGAAATCACGCGCGGGGCGCAAGCCGATGGACGCGGTACTGATGTTCAAAACCCTGGTTCTGAGCGCGCTTTACAACCTTTCGGACGATCAGGTCGAATACCAGATCCGGGACCGGCTTTCGTTTATGCGTTTTCTGGGTCTTGGTCTTGGTGACCGGGTGCCGGACGCAAAGACCGTGTGGCTGTATCGCGAGGCGCTGGCGCAGGCGGGCAAGGTGGATGATTTGTTCAAACTCTTTGACGGACATCTGGCGCGGCAGGGCTACATTGCACGGGGCGGCCAGATACTGGACGCGTCCATCGTGCCGGTGCCGCGCAACCACAACACGCGCGCGGAAAACGCGGCGATCAAGGGTGGCGAGGTGCCGGAAGACTGGGAAAACAAGCCTGCCAAGCGATCACAGAAGGACGTTGATGCACGCTGGACCAAAAAGCACGGCAAAAGCCACTATGGCTACAAGAACCATGTGAATGTCGATCGTAAGCACAAACTGATCCGGCGCTATCACGTCACGGGCGCTGCCGTTCACGACAGCCAGGTGGTGGACGAGTTGCTGATGCGCGGCAACACCGCCTCCAGGGTCTGGGCAGATGCGGCCTACCGGTCGGAAGAAATCGAGGCGAAGCTCAGGGCGAGAGGACTGACAAGCCGCATCCACCGCAAGGGCAAACGGGGCAGGCCTCTGACCGAACAGGCAATGAAAAGCAACAGGACGAAATCCTCGGTTCGTGTCCGTGTCGAGCATGTGTTCGGCGCGCAGGCGAACGACATGGGTGGCACGCTGGTGCGAACCATCGGTCTGGCGCGGGCCAGGGCCAGGATCGGGATGAAGAACCTTGCCTACAACATCCGGCGGCTTGGCCAGTTGCACCGCCTAAACCCATTCCCGGTATGAAAACACGAGGATGCTGTGGCGATCTGCGCCACCAATGCCCGGCGCGGATTAAGGATCGAGACTGACCACCTAAAACCCAGCGTGCCGATGGCCGATAGAACCGAAATCAGGCATAATATGCCCTCAGAATGTCAATAAATCGAGGTGCCCTTGTGTTTGTCCGTGAAAAATATTCGGCGCCGATACTTCATAGGTAACACTCTATCTTTGCTTAAAAACTAAAGTGTCGCGCCGACCCCTTGAACCCGCCGGGACAAAGTTGCCGTTCGCTGCTGGCATTTCAAGGTTGCGTCTATGGCGCGTATCCAATGGCGCTTGTGACGGCTGAGATTTTCAGAGGATCGCGCGCGGCGCCCTCAGCCTATGGCGCCCGGCGGCCCTCGTCGGCTTCTCAACCAGATGATATGTGAGGGCCGCCAATAAGACCGACGCTGTTAATGTGGCGATGAATGCGAGCCCGGGCGAGAGAGAAGCTCGGGCAATGACAGCGATCGGGTAGTGCCATAGGTAAATGCCAAACGACCAAACGCCGAGAGTTCGCATAACCGGCATTCGAAGTGCGGCACCTAACACACCGACACCTGAGACGATCGACACAATCAATCCGGCCGTAGCGATCTCCGCCATCGTGATCCAATAAGACAGCGTGGCGGCCGTGTGAAACTCGGCAAGCGCGAAAGTCGTTAAGACAGCGGCGATCGAGGAAACGAACAACGCCGAGGCGCCGCGCACGCGCTCAATTGGAAGCGTCGCGAGAAATGCGCCGAGGAAGAGCCCGGAAGAGTGAGCGAGCGGACTATAGAAGCCGTGTTGCCAATTTTCACCGTGCGAGTAACCCAGCCTAGCGGCGGTCACAGATAGGAAGAGCCCGGCGGCGATCACCCTAAACGTGGCAACACCGGGCGCGACGAATACGAGGACCGCAAGAACCGCGTAAAACTGCATTTCAGCGCCAAGGGTCCAAGTGTGAATCATGATCTCGGGCGTTCCGAAGAGTATCACCGAGAGATTGCCGAGGAAGAGAGTGCCGGGAAGCACCTCACGCCACACGGAGGCACCGGCGGGGAGAAAGAAGGCAACGGCGGGGAGAAAGAAGGCAACGGCGGCGCTCACGCACAAGAGCAAGGGCCATAACCGGCAAAGGCGTCGCCCCATGAATTCGAAGAAGGTATAGCGCCCCGAGAGCGCGATTGAGGCCGTGAGATACCCGCTCAACACGAAAAACACGTCAACGCCGAGGAATCCGCCGAGCACGCCCGGGAGTCGAACGTGAAAGGCGACGACTGCGATCGCGGCGATCGCGCGCAGGCCGGCGATCGCGCGCAGGCCCGCGCAGGCCGTCAAGTTCCGAAATGTATCTAATGGACATGCTTCGGTTACTTCTTGCTTGATATGCACCTCTGCAGAAAAATGGGGCGAGGTTATGGCCTCTGGTGAATTTTCAAGATTTCAACCGACATTCCCCAAGTAGAATGCCATTTCCTGCATTTTGTGGGTATTTTGTGCTCCGATCAAACCCTTTGCGCGGGGCGTGCGGCTGTTGTAGCGTCTGTTTCGCGAACTGAACGCGATTTCAGTTCTTACTCGTGATTTGCGACGCATATCAAAAAAAGATGGATCTTAATGCGGATGCTTATACAGCGCTGGCTGAAAGGGATATTTCAACGTTCGTCTAATGCTCTGCGCAGAATCCTTCATGCTTGCAGAATCCTTCATGCTTATTGTCGCGGCATAGTAAGGGCATGACAGAGCAGAAACTGACTAGCCGCCCAAGCATAATTATCTTGGATCGACAGCGCACCCCATGAAACACTGTCGTCGATGGGGAATTGGTGCCGATGATATTTGGACCGGAAAAATAGCGCAGACAAAGTGTATTCCTGAGCCTCGATATCAACGAGCCTGACGACGTCAGTCGCAAGACACCGCTAAACAAAAACCAATTGCTAGCGACAAGTAACCGGGCAAGGGAGGAAACCTAAAATGCCTAAGAAACCAGGGATCAAGAGTATTCTGTTGTTTTCGGCCATGACCTATGGCGCAACGGCAAGTTTTGCTGCAGCCCAGGATAACCCGATTGACAGCATTTCGCCAGTGACCGACGAAATGCTGCTCAACCCGCCCGATGGCGACTGGTTGATGTGGCGGCGCACCTACAACGGCTGGGGTTACAGCCCGCTCGACCAAATCAACAAGGACAACGTCGGCGATCTCAAGCTGGCTTGGGCCTGGGGCTTGTCGCCGGGGGGGCGGACACAAGAGACTCCGGTGGTCCATGACGGGATCTTGTACATCCAGAATTCCGACCACACGATCCAGGCACTCGACGCGGCCAGCGGCGACCTGATCTGGGAGTATGAATACGATCTGCCGGAGGACGCGAGAGTCAGCGGGGTGCGTTCCAAGGCGATCTACGGTGACAACCTGATCATCGCGACCCGCGACGCCCATCTGCTCGCGATCAATGCCAAGACCGGCCAATTGGCTTGGGACAAGCAGGTCGCCGACCACAGAAAGCGCTTCTCGTTTTCCAGCGGACCGATTGTGGCCAACAGTGTCATTGTCCAGGGCACGACCGGCTGTAGTGGCGCCCAGGGCGGCGGCTGCTTTTTCACCGGCCATGACCCGGATACTGGTGCGGAATTGTGGCGTGTTAACACCATCGCCCGTGGCGATACGCCCGAGGGCAACAGCTGGAACGGCGTTCCACTGGAAAGCCGGCACGGCGCTTCGGCATGGATCACGGCGTCCTACGACCCTGAGCAGAACTTGATCTTCGCTGGCGTCGGTCAGCCCTATCCGTGGAACATGGAGATGGCCGGGCTGAAGCCCGCGAGCTCGGATCCCAACGTCACCAACGACGCGCTGTACACCAACTCCACCCTCGCCATCGACGCGACCACCGGCGACCTCGAGTGGTACCACCAGTACCTCCCGACCGACGGCCTCGACCTCGACTACGCCTATGAGCGCTTGCTCATCGACTTGCCATTCGATGGCGAAATGCGGCAACAAGTGGTGACGACCGGCAAGATCGGCATCGTCGAGTCGCTCGACCGGACCACTGGCCAGTGGCTGTGGGGTGTCGAGACCGCGCCGCAGAATATAGTGCTTTCGATCGATCAGGTGACCGGCGAGAAGACCATCAATCCGGCGGTGCATCCGATAGTCGGCGAGAGTACCTTCAACTGCCCGGCCGACCCGGGCGCGAAGGCCTGGCAGGCCGCGGCCTACAGCCCGCGGACCGAGGCGCTCTATCTGCCGACGGTGGAGTTCTGCTCTAACACCACGGTGAACCCGCTCGACCCGGGCGAGATTTACACCGGTAGCGGCCGGCAAACCTACGCTCGCGTGGAGTTGCCCGACAGCGACGGCAATATCGGCCAAGTCCGTGCCATCAACCTGACCGACCAGTCGGAGATGTGGCAGTACCGGCAGCGTGCGCCGATCACCAGCTCGACCCTGCCGACAGGTGGCGGCCTGGTGTTCGTTGGTACTCTCGACCGCAAGCTCATGGCCTTCGACGACGAGACCGGCGAAATCCTGTGGAGTAGCGGCAAGTTGAGCAATTCGCTGGAATCCTTCCCGATCACCTACGAGGCTGGCGGCAAGCAATACGTCGCGATAACCGCGAATTGGGCCTCCGGCCTGGGCCGGTTGGCATCAATTACTCCGGAAATTAAGCTTCCGTCGGACAACCCGGCGACTCTGTACGTGTTCGCGCTTCCCGACTGACCGGCTGAGCGCATCTTGAAACCCGGCCCGGGCGGATTCGGAGGCTTCCAGTCCGCCCGGTGCTTTTGTGAGGTACGATCTTGCGCATTGCACATGCTTTTCCGCGTCTGGCTGACGCGTTTCTGGCGATGGCGTTGGCAATTCTGATGGCGGTGTTGTTGCCGGACTCGGTTTCGGCTCAGCAGCCGGAATTCTACGAGGTGCCCTTTGCCAATGGCCAGTGGAATATCGGCCGGCGGCTGGATGAGTCGCAACTTCGCTACTGCGTGGATCGGCGCGACCCCGACTGGGAATTGGGCGCCGACATCGCCGACGCTGTTGCCGGGGCGCTGTTGCTTGAGCCGCAGCGATACGTGGTCGAAAGCGATTTCGTCAGCGACGACATCACCAAAGTCTATAAGATCATGCTGTTTCATTGTGACGTGCACATGGGCTTCAAGCTGATCCCAGGGGGTTATGCCAACTGGATCACTCTGACCCGACCGTACTACGAGTCCCAATATGTCTTTGTCGCCACCGACCCCGACATCCACGCGCTCGCCGACCTTGCGCCCGCGCGTGCGATCGCTGCAACGATGGGAACGTCGGCACACCTCCGGCTGGTCTCCTACCTTACTGCGCTGTCTGCGGAAGACCGCTGGCCGACATACCCGATGGGCACCAACGATCTCAGCCTAGAGTCGATTCTCAACGGCACGGTCGACGTCGCTTTGGTCTGGGCCCCGACTTTTTGGGCCAAGCAGCGCGACGAGCCAGCCTTTGCCGACCTTCACGTGATCAATCCGAACCCCTTGCCGCCGACCACACTGGGTGTGGGCGCGCTGTTACTCGCCGACGAGACCTTCTTGCGCACGGCCATCGACCAGGCGATCGTCGCGCTGAGCGAAGACGGGACGATCGCCGGCATCCTCGAGAAGTACGGGTTCCCGGCGATGGCCACCCCCTGATGCCAAGCATGCCGAATTCCGGGCCCGCCATCCGCCTCGACGCCATATCCAAGCGCTACGGACGCACGCTGGCGCTGGACGGGGTCAGCCTCGAGGTCCGCGACCAGGAGCTGTTCGCGCTGCTGGGGCCCAACGGCGCGGGCAAGACCACGCTGATGCACATCCTTTGCACCTTGCTGCGGCCGGAAGAAGGCAGTGCCTTTGTGGCGGGTGTCGATGTCATGCGCCGACCGCTGCAGGCACGGCAGCGCCTGGGCGTCGTGTTTCAGGAACCCAGCCTCGATGACCGGCTATCGGTGCGCGAGAACCTCGATCTGCACGGGCTGGTATTCGGTGTGCCGCGCAAGTTGCGCCGGCAGCGGATCGAGGAAATGTTGGCGTTGGTCGAACTGACCGATTGGGCCGACAAGACCGCCCGCACCCTGTCTTCGGGCATGAAACGGCGGCTCGAGATCGCCCGCGCGCTGATCCACGAATCCGAAATTCTGCTGTTGGACGAGCCGACAGTTGGGCTCGACGCCCAGACCCGCGACCGTATTTGGCACTATATCCGCCGCCTTCAGGCCGAACGGGCGATCACTGTGCTGGTGACGACGCATTATATCGAAGAGGTCGAAAACTGTGATCAGGTCTGCGTCATTGACCATGGCAAGGTTCTGGCCGATGGCGCGCCGGATGCGCTAAAACGACAATTTGGCCAACAGCTTTTGCGCATAGTGCCCAAGACCGAAGCCGACCACGCCGAGATCGTCACACGCTATGGCACGCGGCTGAGCAGAGACGACAAAACTGAAATTATTCTGACCTCGGATGACGCTTTTTCGGAAAGCTTTCTGGCCGAAAACGGCGCCCGTATCCGGGCCTTGTCGATCGAAGTGCCAAGCCTGGAATCGGTGTTTCTGAACCTGACGGGCCGCGACATCCGTGACAAGGCGGCGGGTGCGCGCGAGCAAACCAAGGCTTTCGGCAAAATCGGCGGGGAGCATACCCGATGACCGGACCGGGGACGGAGCGTTCGTTTCTGATGGTACAACTCGGCGGGCTTTACGGGTTGTGGCTGCGCGAGGTGAAACGCTCGTTCC
Source organism: Paracoccaceae bacterium (assembly GCA_965247915.1). Classification (GTDB taxonomy): domain Bacteria; phylum Pseudomonadota; class Alphaproteobacteria; order Rhodobacterales; family Rhodobacteraceae; genus JAKZRT01. The sequence continues at coordinate 3,813,494 of OZ252048.1, read as the reverse complement.
GCGACCGGGGCCAACTGATTGGTGGCGTCAGCCGACCAATCCTGTGGGTGCTGATCCTTGGCATCGGGCTGAATCCCTATTTCCGCGGCGAAATATACGGCAAGACCACCTTTGTTGTGCCGTTCACCTATCTTCAGTTTATCTTTCCCGCAGTGATCGCCCTGAACATCCTGTTCACGTCGGTGCAATCCGCAGTTTCTGTGATCTGGGACCGCGAATTCGGCTTTCTGCGCGAAGTGCTGGTGTCGCCGCTGTCGCGGGGCACAATACTGCTGGGCAAGGTGCTCGGCGGGGCGACGGTCGCTGTGATGCACGGCTGTCTGGTGCTGTTGCTGGCGCGTTTTGCCGATGTCAGTCTGACACCTGTCAAAGTGCTAGAGGCGCTGGGGCTGATGGCGTTGCTGGCCTTCGCGCTAACCTCGCTGGGCGTGGTTATCGCGAACCACATCCGCAGTTTTCAGGGCTTCGGCATCTTCTCGAACGCCGTCATCCTGCCGCTCTACTTCACGTCTAGCTCGATCTTTCCCCTCAACCCGGCGCTGACCGGGGCCCAGACCCGCGTCGTCTATCCCGAGTGGCTGGTCAACATCGTCCAATACAATCCATTGACCTATGCCGTCGACGCGCTGCGCGGCGCGCTCATCGATTATAACCAGTTCGATCCGCGCCTCGGCATTGCGATCATGGCGATTGCTGGCGTGGTGCTGTTCGCTATCGCGCTGTTTGAATTCCGCAAGGCCTGAGGGTTTCACCATGCTCACTCTGCGGCGACTGGCGCGCGACCTCGGCGGCATCGTTTTCGCCCTCGCCCTGTTGGTGCTGGTCACTTTCCTGCCACCCGATACCTCGCTTAGCGAAGTCGAAGCGAACCAAGCCATCCGTGCCTGCATTCCGACGACCTACCCGCCGCTGGTCACCGGCGATCCCGACCGACCGGGGATCGACGTCGAGATCCTCGCGGCCGTAGCCGACTACCTCGGAGTCAAGCTACTGCTCAGCCCCAACGATGCCTTTGGTCGCGACTTCAATCCGCTCAATTGGGGCATCAACCGCGGCAAGTGCCAAGTGCTTGCCGGGGGCGTCGTCGATTCGACGCTCACCCGGTCGTTCCTCGATACCGGTCCGCCCTACGCCCAGACCGGCTGGGCGATCGTGGCACCGGCGCCGCTGGAAGATATCGACGGTCTCACCCTCGGGGCACTGACCAACATCTCTGGTCTCGACCGCATCGGCCTGTCAAGTTACCTGCGCCGCCACGACGTCACCGTCCGCGTCTTGCGCAACAGCCAGCAGCTCGTCGAAGGCATCGCCGGCGGTGAGCTGGACGGCGGTGTCACCGAGGCACTGATGGCCGGCGGGCTGGCGGCGGACAACGGCTGGTGGGTCGCCTCGCTGCCCGATGAACTGGCCCGCTATAATCTGGTCTTCGGCCTTTGGAAGGGCGACCTCACGCTTAAACGCAAGATCGTCCGGGCCATCGGCCGGCTTCAATCGGACGGCACCCTGGCGGCCATCCTTAAGCGCTATGGGGCGGCGCCGATTGGGCACGTCGATTCCATCCCCGCCCTCTGATTTCTTGTCATTCGCCGAGGATTACCAACGCCAGCACGGCGTAAGCCGGGCCGAGAATCTGGCGGACCACGCCCGTCGCCACCGCCACCAGCAGCACGGCAGTAAGGATCCACTGTGCCTGCCGTGAGACGCGGATGCCGATCGCATTTAAAAGCAGCCCGCCAGTGAGCGGCGGGATCGGGATGAGGCCGAGCAGCGCGAACCAGATCGACAGGCTGCTGGCGGCCCGCAGGAACGCCGCCGTCGTTAGCCCGGCCGTAAGCGGCAACGTCGTCAGTGCTGGCAAGATCAGCGCGTCGAGAAGCGCGGCCGTGACAAGCAGGCCGACAAAGCCGGCCAGGATGACGACAACAATGCCAGCCCGACCGATGCGGAACTGTTGCGCGTCGACAGCCATCGGCTTTGCCCAGCCGAGCCCAAAAAAGATCAGGCTGACCGCGCCCACCAAATCGATATGGCGGGCCGGCACAATGGTCAGGCGGCCGTCGTATTTCGGTCCCTCGTCGCCCAAAAAGACCGCCGCCCCCGCAACGATGCCACCATGAACGCCAGCAATGATCAGAAGTGCCAGGACACGGAATGCGATCAACTGGAGGGTGATCTCTGACAGCCACATAGTCAGGGTCCAGCCAAACGCCTGCCGCCGTCCCCGCGCCGGACCCCCATCACTTCTGCATGATCAGATTGTCGAGCTCATCAAGGTCCGAGGGCAAAGGCGCGCCGGCCTTGAAGCCGTTCCGCTTGAGGACGTAGGCCATCAGGTCGGCGTAGGTATGCGCAGAATAACGCCCTGGCGAATTTGGCGGCATCTCGTTGCTCAAGTACTCAAACAACCAAGAGGCTGGCGCCCCGTCAAAGTACTTCTTCCCGAAATTCACGCCGCGCAGTGGCGCCCCACCGTTCGTCCCCCCCCCTTTAAGATCTTTTGCGTGGCACTCCTCACAGTCGTTTATGTATTTGCGCTTTCCGCGATCGGCCTGGGCAGATGCGTAGGAGACCGGAATTTCGACCGAAGCCACTTCCAATTCCTCTTCCAGTTCGTCACCGTCGTCCATTGCGACCTCTGGGCCGATCGAGGCCAGAAACGCAAACATGTTTAGCGCGTCCTCTTCCTTGCGCACCTTGAAAGTCATCTTGCCGCGGGCCTTGGGATCACCAAGCGTGGCACGCAACCAGCCGGTCGGATCCAGCGCGTAGCCGACGAAGTTCTCTTCATTCCAGACAACACCCGCCTCACCCGCCTTGACCATGGATTTGCCATAGCGATAGCCGGGATAAGTGCCCAGCGTGCGCATGGCCACACCGTAAAGGTTGGGGCCGACTTTGGCCTTTCGTCCGACCAGGGTCTCGCCCGCATCGTTCACCACGACATGGCAGGTGACGCATTTCTTGGAAAAGACCGCCTCGCCGGCGGCGGCATCGCCCGTCACATGACTTTCTCCAAGCACGGGTGCGGCCAACACTGCCAATACGGCGAACAGGCCAAGGATTTTCATCGCGCCGCATGCCTGAGCCGCCGTGGCCATCGACAGCGGGATTGCAGCGGCGATTGCCGACCTGATGCGGGGGGTTAATGCCATTACTGGTATCCTTTCTTTACTGTTGCCGGTCATATCATTCACCCGAGCTGATTGCAGGAACCTATTCTGGGGCATCGGGCAGCCCAAGATCACGGCCGTGGAATTCCGAAGCAGGGTCGGCGAATACAAGCTGTCGCATCCGGTTCGACAGGTACTTGCGAAGCTCGACATAGCGCGGCTCGGCGCGGGCGTCGTAGGTCCAGCGCGGCCTTTCCAGATCGACCGACACCGTCTCGATCACACTGCCGGGGCTTGGGCCCATCAGGGCAACATTGTCGGCCAGCACAATCGCCTCGTCAACGCTGTGGGTAACGAACATTACAGCTGGATGGCGCAGCGTCCAGATCCGCATCAATTCGACTTGCATCAGTTCGCGGGTTTGCGCGTCGATGCTGGCGAATGGTTCGTCCATCAACAACACCGCCGGTTCGGGTGCAAGCGCACGGGCCAACGCAACGCGCTGTTTCATGCCACCTGACAGTGCGGCGGGATAGGCATCTGCAAATCGGTTCAGTCCGACCATCTCAATGTATTGCCGGACCCGTTCGGCGCAGTCGGCCTTGCCGAGCCCGGTGCTGTGCAGCGCAAATCGGATGTTCTGCGTGACTGTCGCCCAGGGGATGAGGCGAAAGGATTGAAAAACCAATCCGATGCCGGGCCCGGGCTGCGGCGGCGCGCCGAAAACGCGCACCGTCCCATCGTCGGGTTGGATCAGCCCGTCGACAAGTCGCAGCATCGTTGTCTTGCCGCAGCCCGATGGCCCAAGCAAGGCCAGGAACGTCCCGTCCGCCACGGCCATCGAAACGCCCCGCAATGCAGCAACCGCGCCCCCTCTGGCCGCGGCTCCGCCAAAGGATTTGCCCACATTGTCTAAGGCGATCGCCGGCGTTGCGGCGTCCAGTGCGCGGGATCGGCTGATATCATCGCGAAGGCAAATCCGCATCTTCCTGGGTTCCGATTTCATCCAAAACTTCGTCCGCCACAGTGAAGTCCACCCAATCGTCAAGCGCGATCGGGTCCGCATCCTTGAAATCTTCCGTCTGAAACACCCAATCCTGGGTGAATTGCAGCTCGGTCCGGCCCATCCCGCCATTGACGCTCCAACCCCCTGCAAAGCTTTGCGCCAGTTGTTGCAAGGTCTCTAGGGTCATCTGCGGCGCGTGCTGCACCATAACGGCGGCCCAAGTGGACGGGTCGCGAGCAAAATCACGCGAGATTTTCGTCAAAGCACGCACCACAGCAACGACGTCAGCGCGGCGTGTCCGCAAGAATTCGTCCGTCACCACGTTTACTTTGTTTACAACCGGCGCGGCTGCATAATAGTCGTCCGGAGCGATCAGAACCGAGATGCCCGACTTGTCCGGGATCGATAGCCAGGTTCCGATCGACATCGTCGTCGCATCGATCTGGCCAGCAACCAGCGCCTGGGCCCGAACCGAAGGTTGGCCAAGGGTCACAACATCGAGATCATCGATAAGCACATCCTGCGCTTCCAGAACGCGGGTGCTGAGCGCGTGGTCCAGACTGCCGATCCGCCCGACGCCAAAGCTACGCCCCAGCAGATCTGCCGGGCTGGCAATCGCAGCTTTTGCCGCGATCAAAAATGGCAGGGACTTGTTGGGCGATGTCACGGCCTTCAGAGTCCGGTCACCCTGTATGCGCAATCCCAGCACCGCATTCACGCCGACATTTGCCATGTCGCCTTCACCTGCCAAAATCGCCGCCAGCGCCAAAGGCGTTTGCTGCACACGGATCAACTCGACCTCGACGCCCTCACGTTCGAAATATCCGAGCTCCAGCGCTAGATCCATGACCGAGTTTGGCACCAGTGGCGGTGCTAAATGTGTCACGATCAGACGCAACGGCTCGGCTTGCACAGGTGCCGCCAACCCCAGCGTCATGGCCATTGCAGCCGCTATCAATTTTGATATAGAAAGTCTCATCTCAGTTTTCCCCTCATTTGGGCCAGGAACCAGAAACTACCGGGCTCCGGCCTAATCCACTTCGCGCCAGCGCGACACGCGCACTTCAGCATAACGCAAGCTTTCAGTTACGATAACGCCGATCAGCGCCAGCGCCAGAACCACCACGAAATACTCTGCCATTCGGAAGGTATTCCCATAGATTGCCAGCAGCCCGCCAAGGCCGCGCACGGCAGTGTAAAGCTCTGCGACTACTGTGTTGATAAGCCCGATCGTCGCCCCGATGCGCAGACCGGTGATTACATAAGGCACTGCACCGGGCAGCACGATGGCGCCAAATATGCGCGCGCGACTGGCCCCGACAGAACGCGCCATTTCTATCAGTTCGGTGTCTGCGGCCAGAACTCCGGCGTACGTATTGATCAGGATCGGCATCAGCGCACCGAGAAAGACAATAAAGACTTTGGCCTCTATCCCCAATCCAAGAAGAACGATGATAAGAGGAATGAACGCCACCCGCGGCGTGGCGGCCAGCGCAAAGACATAGACCTCTAGCGTCTTGCCAAAAACCCGAAATCCGCCCATCACCACACCCAGCGGCACCGCTAGGACGACCGCCAGCACAAAGCCACTTAGATAGACCCGCAGGCTGTCGCCTACTGCACTCAGAAGGACCCCGTCCCCGATCAACCGGATCGCCGCCTCGAACGTGGCAAGCGGACTTGGAACGACAATCGAGCCCATCCGCGCCGCAGCGACGCTCCACAGCGCCAGAAGGGCGGCCAAGAATCCAAGCCGGTAGAGAGCGATCATCATGTGACCTCAAAGAATTCGTTTGTCCGCCGCATCAGTCATCTCCTGACAGATTTGCCACCTGCCTGGTTAGCCGGGCACCGATCTGGGTGCCATCAGGCGTTTCGTAATTTTCTTTAGCCACGGAACCGGAATGAACGCAGGCGACGGCGACACAGCCCACCGAATTCTTATCAGTCGACGCAATCAGACCGATACGAACATTAGGCCCGCGGCGGCACCGCCTACGAACGCCAAGCCTTTGGCCTAAAAAAGATCGCACCCGACGCCGCAGAGGTCCAAAGCAATAACGCGCTAGGGGGTAGGCAGTTTAAGCAAAACCTGTCAACGCGGGTCACTTGGCGGTTTCGGGCTGCAGCATCGACGCCACCATGGCCAGCCGCACCTCGCCATCCGGGTTCTCGGCGCAGTAATCATCGACCAGCGTGTCGATGAATTCCAGCACCGGCAAGTCTGAGGCACTGGGCGCATCCTGCGATCTGGTGATGAAATAGGCGGTGATATCCAGCGGTGGCTCGATGATTATGTGACCCTCAAGCGTGCCCTGGTCGATCTCATCCTGTACGATCGCACGGTTGAGCAGACCACAGACACCTTCGTTCAGGATCACCTGCCGGATAGTGCTGACAGAATCGGCCTCGAATCTGACAATGGGTTTTAGTTTCAGGTTTTGCGCGGCTTTGGCGACAACCCCCGAAATCACCCGTCTACCGCTGTCAAGCACAAGGTCGCGCGCCAAAACATCCTGCAGCGCCACGGGACCCGGTGGCAGACCTGAGCCGGGTCTGCAGATCAGCATGACCGATTGGCGGAGGATCGGAACCGAGCGGCAGCCTTCGACAGCCTCAGCCTCATGGACAATTGCCCAGTCCAGTTCGCCCCTTACGACATCCTGCAACAAGTTGCCGCGGGATCCTTCCGAAATGTGTAACCTGACGCCTGGTATGCGGTCTGCCTGCAAAACAACCGCCCGGGTGCCGATGGCGCGAATGAGATTTGGGGCCAGACCAAGCCAGATGTCGCGGGGCTGCGTCTTTGAGTTATTGCTCACGGCCACAACCATTGCGTTGACCGCTCTTAATATCTCGCACGAAGAGTCATAGACCAGTTGGCCCTCAGCGGTAGGCTGCACCCCCTTGGGGTGGCGGACCAGCAATGTCACGCCGAGGCTTTCTTCAAGCGCACGAACCTGCAGGCCCAGCGCGGTCTGGGCGATGTTCAGATCGTGCGACGCGCTCGATATGCTCCCACGCTCCGCAATCCGCACAAAATAGCGAAACTGTTTCAGAGTTACACGTGTCGAATTCGGCATTGCGTCTTTGGCAGCTCGCCGCCAGCCCGAGTTCCGATTAGACGGCTAGGATGCACGCGTAGTGCGCCCGGAGGCAACACTTATCTTGACGAATGGGCAGGCGGCCGGTCCGACGAACCATAACGCCTTAAACGCATTTCAGCCTTTGTTTGTCTGGCGTCAGCGCCTATGGATCAAAAGTAGCGTGAATTGATAAGGGAGGGTTTCGGGCGATTTCCCCGTTTGCTCGATCCATCAAATGTTGCGCCCGTGATCAATTCCGCGCGGAACTTTGCGAGTTCGTCAGTGCCCTATCGCGTGAGTCCTTTGAGAACGTCGTTTTCTTCTTCTTCTTCGCGCGCGAGGTCCGAATCTAGCCAATCTGGCTGAGAATCCTGACTCACATCCGGCTCTTTGTTGAATCGTGGACGCATCCGCGCGAGGCATTGCAGCAGGGTTGTCTTGCCGACTCCATTGTTCCCCAGGATCAGCGTCCACTGTGCCGGCCGCCGTTTGTCGTCAGTGAGATCGAGGCACTGCGACCCGCCAAAAGAGCGGATATTCTCCAACTCTAACTTCGTGAAATAGATTGGTTTGTTTTTTGCCTTTATTTTCGTGTCCACGGGCGTTGATGTTGTGACCTGCCACCGAACTTTCGTCCGTTCGGAACCAAAGTCCTTTGGGTTGATACTGTCCGTCGTCATATAAAATGGGACATCAGAGCGGTTTGAGTTTTGGAGGCTCTGGTTCGTTTGTGTGATTGATTATGCCGCGAGTTTTTGATGTTGCAAGCGGCGTTGTCGGATTGTCAGTTTCTTGATCTTTTCCCTTTCTCTGATGATGGCCTTGCCGCGCCCGAAGTAGACGTCGGCGGGTGTGACGTTGTTCAGGCTCTCGTGGTAGCGCTGGTTGTTGTAGTAATCGACGAAGGCCCCGATCTGGCGTTTAAGATCGCCGGGCAGATAGTAGTTTTCCAGCAAAACCCGGTTCTTCATCGTCTGATGCCAGCGCTCGATCTTCCCCTGGGTTTGCGGATGGAACGGCGCACCGCGAACGTGGTCCATCTGTCGATCCTCGAGCCATTCGGCCAGGTCGCCAGAGATGTAGCAAGAGCCGTTATCGCTCAGCAGACGGGGCTTGTGTCTCACAACCGCCTGATCACAACCTGACGCCGCCAGGGCCAGCTCAATCGTCGCCGCCACGTCCTCGGCCCGCATGTTTGTGCAGAGCTTCCAGGCGATGATGTAGCGGCTGTAATCGTCCAGGATCGTGCTGAGATAATACCAACCCCAGCCAATGATCCTGAAGTAGGTGAAGTCGGTTTGCCACATCTGGTTGATAGCGGTGGTTTTGTCCGTGAACTCGTCGGCAGCTTTGATCACAACATAGTCGGGCGCGGTGATCAGATCAGCTTCCTTCAGAAAGCGGTAAACCGATGATTCAGAGATAAAATACTGCTTCTCATCGGTATACTTTACCGCCAGTTCCCGGGTCGTCAGCGCCTCGTGCTCCAGTGCAAATTCAATCAGATCGTCTCGCCGATCTTGGGGAATGCGGTTCCAGACCGACTTTGGGCAGGGTGAGCGATCCGCCAGGGCGTCAAAGCCGCCTTCGACATAGCGGTCATACCATCGGTAGAATGTGGTGCGCGGAATGCCCAGCATATCCAAGGTTTGCTTCGCAGGCAGATGGGACCCCTCAACGGTGCGGATGATTTCCAACTTCTCTGACGCTGGATACCTCATTCCTCGTATCCCCCATCCCCTGTCATGCTTTTTTTGAGCAGACGGTTTTCCAGGATCAGGTCGGCCACACATTCTTTCAATGCCAAGGCCTCAGAACGTAGCTCCTTCACCTCGGGTGACGTCGCCTGACGCGCCGTATCGCCGGACAGACGGCGTTTCCCTGCTTCGGGGAACTCCTTGGACCAGCTGTAATACAGACTCTCTGAGATGCCCTCGCGGCGACACAGTGCTGAGATGCTTTCCTCGCCCCGAAGACCCGCCAAAACAATGCGGATCTTCTCCTCGGCTGAATACGTTTGCCGGGTCTTGCGGCGGATGGTTTTGACCAGCCTGTCAGCCGAGGCTTTGCTGGTTCCGGATTGCTTGTTCATCTTCACTCCTTGACGGTTGCGATGAACCAGAAATCCTCCTGATGCTAAACCCTCATATCTGTCCCAAAGGCGCTGACGTCAGACAATGCCCTATGCCGAGACCATGCGCGCCGACTGGCCAGTGTCGCCCTATGCCGCCACCAAAAAGGCGACCGAAGTGCTGGCCCATGCCCATTCCCACATCTGGGACCTTCCGATCACCATGCTTCGGTTTTTTACCGTCTACGGACCCTGGGGCCGGCCCGATATGGCCTATTGGCTGTTCACGAAGGCGATCCTGGAGGGTCAGCCGATCAAGGTTTTCAACCACTGGAACATGCGCCGCGATTTCGTCTTCATCGACGATCTCATCGAGGCGATCATCCGGCTTTTCGACGCGGTGCCGGGGCAGGGGGCGGGGGTGGAGGGCGACAGCCTCAGCCCCGTCGCACCTTGGCGTCTGGTCAATATCGGCGAATCGAACCCCGACACGTTGATGGAGTTTATCGCCGCAATCGAAGCGGCCTGCGGGCGCGAAGCCATCAAGGAATTCCTCGACATGCAGCCCGGCGACGTCCCCGCCACCTGGGCCAATGCGACGCTTTTGAAGCGGCTCACCGGCTATCTGCCCGCCACTCCGCTGAGCGAGGGCATTCCGCGGTTTGTGGAATGGTTTCGGGGGTGGAACACAAGCTAGGTGTTCAGTCCCGGCATCTGATGGATTGGATCGAGGATGAATCGTTCTGGCTCTGAAGTCCAGATTTTGCAGATGTATTCGTAGGGCGTGAGGCCTTTGAGGGTCTTAAGGCGCCTGGCGAAGTTGTAAGCATCCAGGAAATCGCCGACATGTGTGCGGAGTTGGTCGTGGCCGTCGTAGTGATATCGCTTGACCGTTGCGTCCTTGATCGTTCGGTTCATCCGTTCGACCTGGCCGTTTGTCCAAGGGTGGTTGGGCTTGGTCAGACGATGCTCGATGCCGTTGGCCTCGCAGATCATGTCGAAGCGCATTGACCGTGAGATAACCGTGTTCCGATTGCGCGGCTGCTCTGCGAACTGGATACCGTTGTCGGTCAGGATGGTGTGAAGGCGATACGGCACTGCGTCCAGCAACGCCTCCAGGAACTCCCACGCGGTCCTGCGGGTGGCTTTCTTGCAAAGCCGCGCCACCGCAAACTTGCTGGTTCGGTCAATGCCCACGAACAAATACAGCTTGCCCTCATTGGTGCGCAGCTCGGCGATGTCGATGTGGAAATAGCCGATGGGGTAGCGTTTGAACTTCTGCCGCTTCGGCTTGTCGCCCTCCATGTCCGGCAGCCGCGATATCCCATGTCGCTGCAGACAACGGTGCAGGGAAGACCGTGTCAGATGAGGGATCGTCGGCTGCAAGGCATAAAGGCAATCGTCCAGCGGCAGGAGCGTGTGCCGCCGAAACGCAACGATCATCGCCTCCTCGCCCTCGCCCAGAACGGTGGAACTGGGGTCCGTCGGCCCGGTCTTTCGATCCTGCACCGTCTCGAGCTTGCGCCACTTGGCCACCGTCTTGACGTTGATGCCGAGCTCCCGGCTCAGCGCCGCGTTCGTAGCTTGTGATCGCTGTATTGCTGCTCGGATGGCGTGCGTGGTCGTGGCGCAGCCGTGACGTATCTGTCCCATAGTGCCTCCTTCCATTCCGAAGAAAAGATCGCACCATCAAACTCTGGGATCAAACACCCTAGCGCGTCCCTTGATTTTCTTCGGCAGCAGTCCCTTTTCAGTGCAGCTCATTTGCGATGAGTTGACTAAGGGGCACCTCGAAAAATGCCCAGATGAGCCCGAACCGGGGCAGCGGACGTCACCCGGCCTCGGGATTTTGGCGTTCGGTCGCTCCTGAGCGGTTGATTTGATGCCGAAACTCGTAGCCTGCACGGACTCCTGCCCTGAATACCGTCACGGTAGCGCCGCCGCCGCGAGGCGCTCCAACTGCACCAGGCGGCGCATGTTATAGGCGAGGTTCTTCAGCCCGATCCGTGCCTTGGCCCGCACCAGCCCGATGCCGCGCACCGGCGTCCCGCCCATGTCGTTGCTCTGGGCCCCGAAGACGTGCTCCACCCGAGCCCGCACCTTCGAACGGGTCTCGTTGCCCCGCTTCTCGCGCTCGTTCAGCGGCTTGTTGCGATGCCCCTTGCGGTGGATCCGGCTCTTCAGACCCTTCTCACCCAGCTTCGCCTCGATCTCCGCCGACCGGTAGGCGCTGTCCGCCCACACGTCCGAAGCAGTGTTGTCCGCATCCAGGATGTCCTCCACGACCTGGCTGTCGTGCACCGCCGCGTCGGTCACCTGATAACGCCGCACCAGCTTGCGGCGGCGGTCCACATTCACATGGTTCTTGTAGCCGTAATGGCTCTTGCCGTGCTTCTTGGTCCACCGCGCGTCCGTATCCTTCTGGCGACGCTTGGCCGGCTGCTTCTCCCAGCCCTCCGGCGTCTCGCCATCCTTGATCCGCGCGTTCTCGTCACGGCTGTTGCGCTGTTGGGGGACCGGGACGATCGAGGCGTCGATGATCTGGCCGCCCATCGCCAAGTAGCCCCGCTTCTTCAGAGAGCCGTCGAAGGCATCGAACAACGCCTCGATCACCCCCGCCTGCGCCAAGTGTTCGCGGTAGAGCCACACCGTCTTGGCGTCGGGAACCCGGTCCTCAAGCCCCAACCCCAGAAACCGCATGAACGAGAGGCGGTCGCGAAGCTGGCACTCCACCTGATCGTCCGACAGGTTGTAAAGCGCGCAGAGAACGATCGCCTTGAACATCACCAGAGCATCCCACGGCTTGCGTCCCGCCGGAGACTTCCGGTCCTCGGCCGGCTTGCGCCATGCCGCCTCGAGACGCGGTCGGAAGTCTTCCCACGGAACAACCTCGCCGATCTTCACCAGCGGGTCGTTCTTGGCGTCCAGCCCCGCATACCGATTTGCGATGTCAAAAAAGCTCATTTGGCCCATCGCTGGTTCCCCTGATGCCCGTGTCACGTCGCCCCGATTCTAACCGATTGAGAGCGCCGGAAGGAATTTTTAGAGGCGCCTTAAGGTGTATCCGGTGATCCACAAAGTTGGGACAAATCGCAACCCGCCCACTGAGTGGTTGCAGCCTTATCAATGGTTTATCGGTTGGGTCGGCGATCCAGGGTCGCCCACCATTTCCCATTGCTACGACCGATTGCCATGAAAGGCCGCGCGCACGGGTCGCCGGTTTTGCCCGTAATCGACACCCGCGCCCATCGGAATGATTGCGCTTGGCGGGATCAATCCTTAGTCCTTGGGTTATCCAATCGCAACAGGCCCGCCTGATGAAAATTGCCACCCGCCTGATCGGACCGACGCAACCGCCGCTGGTCATTGCCGAGATCGGGATCAATCACGGCGGCAGTCTGGACGTGGCCCGCGAAATGGTGCGCCTAGCGGCGGGCGCCGGGTGCGAAATGATCAAGCACCAGACCCATTTCATCGAAGACGAAATGACCGACGAGGCCAAGGATATTTTTCCCCCTAACGCCGATCAATCGATCTGGCACGTGATGGAACGCTGCGCCCTGTCGCCCGACGATGAAATTACGCTGAAAGCCTATACCGAGACGCTGGGGATGATCTACATTTCAACCCCCTTCAGCCGCAAGGCCGCTGATTTTCTTGAAGAAATCGGCGTCCCGGCGTTCAAGATCGGATCCGGCGAAGCCGACAACATTCCCCTGATCCGCCACATTGCGCGCAAGGGGCTGCCGGTGATCATGTCGACGGGCATGCAGACAATCGACAGCGTTCGAAAATCGGTGGAAATTCTGGACGTTGCCGGGGTTGATTATGCGCTTTTGGAATGCACCAACCTATACCCCAGCCCGCCCGAGATCGTATCGCTGCAAGGTGTTAGCGAACTGAGGCGCGCCTTTCCCGACACCGTTGTCGGCTTTTCCGATCATGCGATCGGGCCGGAAATGGCGCTGGCATCGGTGGCCCTGGGAGCGTCGATCCTTGAACGCCATTATACCGACACGCGCTATCGCCAGGGCCCCGACATCATCAATTCGATGGACCCGGCCGAACTGCGATATCTGATCGACCGCAGCCGCGAGATTCACACCGCGCTGATGAACCCCAAGGTGCGGACCGAGGCCGAGGAACCCGTCTATCGCTTCGCCCGCGCCAGCGTGGTCGCCGACCGCGACCTGCCCGCCGGGCATGTGATCACCGAGGCGGACATCTGGGCCCGCCGCCCCGGATCGGGCGAGATTGCGGGGTATGACTTTGATCGGGTGGTGGGGCGGACGCTAAAACAGCGAGTGATCCGCAATACACAATTGAAATGGGAGCAGTTGGATTGATGCAGGGCGCGCAATTCATCTGTCTCGATCCGCGCAAGACCAAACGCACGAGAATTGCCGCGGCACTGGGATCCGGCGTAGCCATCCGCTGGATCCGTTTTGTCCCATTGAGTATGGGTCGCTGGCCCGAGGCGGATAAGCGCGCCGCCGACGCATTGGCAATGTCCAAGGAACGCGGTCACGGCCCCATCTGGCGGTGGGCGGGGCACAAGTTGCTTTGGCTACAATATTGCGGCGCGCGCGCCATGTTTGCCGCCCGACCCGATGCGATTGCCGTCTGCTGGAACGGGCTGAATGGTAGCCGCCGTGTTTTTATGGACGGGGCCCGCGACGCCGGTGCGCGAACACTGTATTTTGAGCTTGCCCCCTGCCCGGTCGGATCACCGCGGACCCATGCGGTGTAAATTTCGCCAATGGCCTGCCACGCGACATCGCCCCATACCGCGCGTGCCTGCGCGACGTCCCAACTCCCGACTGGCGCGCCGTCGGGCGCGAAATTCAGCAACGCCGACCGACGGATGCAAGTGTTGACATCGGACATTTACCGCCACTGACCGAACCATTTTTGTTTGCCGCGCTGCAAACACCCGGCGACAGCCAACTAAGGTTGTTCGGCGGCGCATTCCCGAGGGTCGAGCTGTTCGTCGATGCCCTTATCGCGGCCGCCAAACGATTGCCAAGCGGCTGGCATCTGCGCGTCAAAGAACACCCTACGGCCAACCGGAGCTTCACGCATTTGCTAGCCAATTCAGGCGATTTACCGATCTATTTTGATAACGCCAGCGATACATTTGCCCAAGTCAAGGCAGCGCGAGCGGTGCTGACCGTAAATTCATCTGTTGGGCTGGAGGCGATGTTTTTAGACAAACCCGTCGTTGCATGTGGTCAGTGTTTCTGGGCCATCGACGGCGTTGCGGATCGGGCTGAAACACCTGCTGCACTGGCCGATATTGCCGCCAATCCCGACTCGCTATCCTTTGATCCAAGCGCCCGAGATGCCTTTTTGGGATACTTGACCTCACAGTATTATCCTCGCCTCAAGGGCGATTACGCCTTCATCGCCGCGCGCCTCAACGGGCCGGACGATTTAGGTTTCTGGAGGTGCTCTACATGATCTGGCCGTTTCAGTGCAAGGTCCGTCACGCATCAAAAATTGCGATCAAGCCGCCGACGCCGACACCCGACCGGAATGGTCTGGCCATTGTCGTGATTGCCAAAGATGAATGCATGCGGATAGGCGATTGGTTGCGGTTTCATACGTTGGCCGGGGCCAGCGAGGTCATCCTCTATGACAATATGTCAACCGACGACACCGCCGATATTGCGCGCCATTTCTGTGGTTTACCTGTGACGGTGGTGCCGTGGCAACTGTACACCGAGACGGTAAAGCCCGTACTGGTGCTGCCGCGCCAAATATTGGCTTATTGCCACGCCATCGCGACATTTGGGGCGCGGTTCCGGTGGATGGCGTTTATAGATGTGGATGAATTTATTGTGCCGCGTAGCCATGCCACGATCGCTGAGGCGCTGTCCGGGTTGAAGGCCCATAGCAATATATCTTTGCCCTGGACAATGTTTGGCCACTCCGGGAATGACCGACCGCGCGACGAGCCGGTGCCGTTTGTTTATAATATGCGCGCGGTTCAGGCATCCGGGCCGCTGCTCAATTTCAAGTGCATCGTCGACCCATGCGACGTGACGCAAGTGAGCACACATAAATTTCGCACCAGCACCATGGGAGGCAACAGCGCCAATGCGGTGGGCAAGGTTGCCAGCAGGGCCGGGCGCATGGCCGCTGATTTTGTCACGACAGAGGTGCTGCAACTGAACCATTATTACCTGATGTCGCGCGCCGATACCGCTGCCAAGATCGCGCGTGGGGCGCTCTCGGGCACTAAGCAGGTAAAGCGGGCCGCGGCGGTCCGGACCAAGGCCGAGTTGATCGAGCTGAACCCCATCAAAGACAATGCAGCTACAGACTTTTTAGCCCGGCATGGTATCACTTCAGGCGATGGCCTCCGCGATCTGTACGGGGGTTAGGTTTTGAAAATTTCGTTTTTTCACCTCCGCAACACGCGCAATATCGGTGACTTCGCCTGCAGCCCGTATGACTATTTTGATTGGGGCGATGCCACTGTGTGCGATCTGCGCGAACCGGGTCAAGATTACGATATGGGCGTCTGTGGCGGCGGAAAAATCTTTGGCGGGCTTGCCACCCAACCTGGCATTGATCAAGGGGCAAAGGCCCATATCGCATGGGGGGTCAGTACCGTCCAAAATTTTCCAATCAGCCGCAAATACAGGCGCGCCCGCGCGCTGTGTGACCTGATCGGCACCCGCGATTGGGGTGACGCCCACTATGAATTTGCCCCTTGCGCCAGCTGTATGTCGCCGCTGTTTGACCGTGCAAAAGCGCCTGAACATGACGTGGTTTTCTACAACCATGCCGGCAAGACCGGCAGTCAGGGAATTACGATCCCCGAAAGCATGCCCCGCCTAAGCAATAACTGCGGTTCACTTGCCGAGGCGCTGGCGTTTATCGCCAGCGGACGCACCGTCATTTCCAATTCCTACCACGGCGTTTACTGGGCCATGTTGATGGGGCGGCGCACAATCTGCATTCCGTTTTCGCGCAAATTCAGCGCCTATCGCTTTGCCCCACATTATGCGACGCCCAAGACATGGCTGGATCAGCTAGACCAGGGCCGAGATGCTCCGGACATGCTGCAGATTTGCCAGGCAGCGACGATTGTGTTCAAAGCATCCGTCGATAATTTCATAAGGCACATGAGCGCGGCATGAAATTGGGCTCGCAACAAAATGACGTTCAATATCGCATCGTGACATGCGCGGATAGCGGGTTTTACCACTTCCTTCCGACGCTGGAACAAAACGTTCGGCGCAAGACCGGGCGGTTTCCGATTGTCTACGATCTTGGGTTGACCAAAAAGCAACGCAAGGCCTTAAAAAGCGAACTGATTCAGATCGATCCCCCCAAAGAATATGGGCTAAAGACCAGCACGGGAAACATCAAAGCTACCCACAAGCCTACTTGTTTGTTGGACTTTTTGAACCGTTCGACCGAAGATTGCCTATATATCGACGCCGATGTTGTCATTATTGACCGCGTAGAAATTGGCGAGTTTGACCGCGCCGATATTGCAGTAACGCCCCGTCATCCCAATGAAATGCGAAGCGCCGACCCCTACCTGAATGGGAAGGTCAACACAGGCGTCATTTTCCTGCGCAACATGAATGCCGTGCGGGATTTTGTGGTGTCGTGGATCGCACAATGTCGAACCGGCGATTGCAGCGACCAACAGGCGTTAACGGAAATCCTGCCGGACGCGGGACTGACAGATGGCCTTGGTCTGGGCCAACAGGGGTCACTCCAGGTTTTGAAGTTGGACGCAAGAATATATAACGACGTCAGCAGCACGATCGGCAAGCTCTGGCATTTCAAAAATGCCGGTCGGCGCTTTCATAAACGTCGAAAATGGTATTTTTCCACGTGGCTGGAAAAAATTGCACCCAACTGGCTTTCTTACCGCACAGCACAACGCCGCAGCACGGCTTTGGCGCAACAGTGAACGCCCCATGACCAAATCCATCCTCTTCGTCACCGGCACCCGGGCCGATTTCGGCAAGCTGGAACCGCTGGCGACCGCGGCGCGGGACGCGGGCTTTGCGGTGTCGTTTTTCGTGACCGGGATGCATATGCTGGAACGCTATGGGCTGACCAGGGTCGAGGTGCAAAGAACCACGGGCGTTACTGTGCATGAATTTGAAAATCAGACACCCGGCGACCCCCAGGACCTGATCCTGGCGCGCACGATCACCGGGTTTTCGCAATTTGTCGAAAATAATCGCCCCGATCTGGTAGTCTTCCACGGCGACCGGGTCGAGGCATTGGCCTGCGCGCTGGTGACCGCCACCCGTTATGTACGTTCCGCCCATATCGAGGGCGGCGAGGTGTCGGGCACGATCGACGAGGTGTTCCGCCACTGTAATTCCAAACTGGCGAGCGTACATTTCGTGTCATCGGAACGCGCGGCGCGGCGGGTCATGGCCTTGGGGGAACCCAGCCAATCGGTCCATGTCATCGGCTCGCCCGAGCTGGATTTTCATTCGCGACCGTCCGGGGTCACTCTGGATCAGGTGCGCGACCGCTATGACATCGGATTTTCGGATTTCGGTATCGCGACGTTTCACCCAGTGACATCCGAGGCCGACACGATGGGCGCGCAGGCGGATCAGCTCTTTCAGTCGCTGGAAAAATCGCGGCGGCGGTTTGTGGTGA
Organism: Paracoccaceae bacterium; assembly: GCA_965247915.1. GTDB lineage: Bacteria > Pseudomonadota > Alphaproteobacteria > Rhodobacterales > Rhodobacteraceae > JAKZRT01. Next base: position 3,795,575 of record OZ252048.1, on the reverse strand, counting down.
TCGCCCCCAACAACGATCCGGGGTCCGAGGCGATATTTGCCACCCTGGCGAGTTTGCCGCTTGACCGCTTTCGCGTGTTGCCATCCATGCGTTTTGCCCATTTTTCGGAACTGATGCGCAATGCCAGCGCAATCGTCGGAAATTCATCCGCCGGCGTGCGCGAGGCGCCGTTTCTGGGCATCCCGTCGCTGGATATCGGTTCGCGGCAAACCAACCGGGCCGAGGCGCCTTCGGTTTTCACCACCGCCGCAAACGACCGGTACGCCATCGACCGGTTTCTTGCCGACGAATGGGGCAAACCCTATCCGCGCCACACGGCCTATGGCGAAGGCAGGGCCGCGGATCGATTTGTGCTGGCCCTGCAAGACCCCGGGTTTTGGCGCTCATCCCTGCAAAAAAAGTTTTCCGATCTTGCCTGAACGCCTGCCCCTACCCCCGGCCTTGCCATTGATGCTGTGCGCATATCTGGCGGCAACGGCGGTATTGGCTCCGCTGGCCCGCCCAATTCTGAAAGCGCGCATCCGGCGCGGAAAAGAAGACCCCGACCGGTGGCGCGAAAAACTCGGCCGCGCCAGCGCACCCCGCCCCGAAGGCAGGCTGGTCTGGCTGCACGGAGTCGGATTGGGCGAGGTTCTGGCCCTGCGCGGGCTGATCGCGCGTCTGGCCGCCATCGACCCCGATCTGAACTTTCTGATGACGTCCACATCGCTCAGTTCCGGACAGGTCATCGGCCAAAACATGCCTGCCCGGACCCGCCACCAATACCTGCCGCTGGACCTGGCCGGCCCGACAAGGGCGTTTCTGAACCACTGGCGGCCCGATCTTGCTGTCTGGGCCGAACAGGATTTGTGGCCCGGTCTGGTGGTGCGCACGGACCAACGCTCGATTCCAATGGCGATGATCAATGCCCGCATGGGCCAAAGGGCCTTTGACGCCCGATCCCGGGCGCGCCGGGTCTACGCCGCCCTGTTGGCGCGGATGGCGTGGCTATCGGCGCAGGACGACCGGACGGCGCGAAACCTGGAACATCTCGGCCTGACCGCGCCGATCCGCGACCGCGTCGCGGTTACCGGGCCGCTAAAGGCTGCCGCCCCGGCACTGGCGCACGACCCCGACGAACTGGCGCGCCTGAAATCCACCCTTGGCGCAAGGCCGGTCTGGCTGGCCACATCGTCGCACCCCGAAGACGAAGCCGTCGCCCTGGCGGCACAGCGCATCGCCATGGACCGCGGATCGACCGGCCTGTTGATCATCGCCCCGCGATATCCGGCGCGCGGGGCCGCGATCGCTCAGATGGCCGCGGCCGCCGGATTGGCCGCGAACCTGCGATCCAGGGGCGAATTGCCGATCCCTGACGCGCCGGTCTGGATCGCCGACACATTTGGCGAAATGGGTCTGTGGTATCGTCTTTGCCCGGTGACGCTGATGGGGGGAACGTTCGGGTCGGTCGCGGGCCACAACCCCTGGGAACCGGCGCGGCTGGGTTCGGCGATAATGCACGGGCCCAACACCGGCAATTTCCGTGCGGATTATGGCATGCTGAAAACCGCATGCGCCGTCACCGAGGTTGCAGACGCGCCCGCCGTCGCAGCCGCATTATCCAAAGACTTTGCCCAACAGATCGCGGCGGCGGGCCGGGTTCTGGACCAGGCGGCGAAAGGCGCGGACGAGGTTGCGCATCGGCTGATGGCTTTGATCGGAGCCGACCGATGAACGGTTTTCCGACGCCCCGTCTGCGCCGCGCATTGTGGGTTTACAAGGCGCTGTGGGTGGTGGGATTTCCCTTGGTGCTGATCTATTTGTGGGTACGGGGCCGCAAAGACCGCGATTATGCGCGCGATCTCGGGCAACGCCTGGGCGGACACAAACCCCTGCCGCGTGCTGTATGGGTCCACGCCGTATCATTGGGCGAGGTGCGATCAGCCGTGCCCCTGATCCGCGCGCTGTTGGACCGAGGCGACCGTGTTGTCATCAGCCATTTCACCCCGGCCGGCCGGCGGGAAAGCCAGCGGGTTTTTGCCAGCGACATTGCCAAGGGCGATTTGCGCGCGGTCTGGGTACCCTTTGAGTTTGGTTGGTGTTTTTCCAGGTTTTTCAAAGCGTTCTCGCCCAAATACGGCCTGGTTATGGAAATCGAAATCTGGCCTGAAATGATCATGTCGGCGCGCCGCGCGCGCGTGGCGTTGTTCATGTGCAATGCCCAATACCCGTCAAACAGCATCGCGCGCGATGCCGCGAATGGCCGGTGGCGCGCCGATTTGATGCGGGGATTCGCGGGTGCCTTCGTGAAATCCGACCTGCAACGCGAACGATTTGCGAATGTCGGGGTAAATCCGATCACCGTGACCGGCGAATTGCGGTTTGACCAACCGATCCCCCAGACCCTGATTGACGCGGGCGCGCGTCTGCGCGGCGTCTTGGCCAGGGATCGCCCGGTCATTACGATTGCCAGCGCGGTCGAAGGTGAAGACGCGATATATATCGACGCGATCCTCCGTGTACTGGACGCCGCCGAAGGCGGACGCGCGCCAAAGCCCTTGTTCATCTATGTGCCGCGCGCGCCGGAAAGGTTCGACGCGGTCAGCGCGATGATCGAGGCCAAGGGCCTTGACGTAACGCGCCGCAGCCGCGCCTTTGACCCGGCGTTTCAGCCGGTGGCAATCACGCCCTGCGACGTGTTTCTGGGTGATAGTCTGGGCGAAATGTACGCCTACCTGGCCGCCGCCGATCAAACCGTGGCCGGTGGCGGGTTTCTGTCGTCCGGCGCGCATAACATCATCGAACCGCTGGCCCTGAAAAAGCCGGTGATCGTCGGCCCGGAAATCGGCACCATCGAATACCCGGCGCGCGAAGCGATTGCGGCGGGCGTTTGTCAGGTCGTGTCACCAGACGAACTGGCCGACGAGTTGATGACAACCGGGGACCGCCCGACGGCGGCCCGGATCGAGGCGTTCTTTCGCGCGCATTCCGGCGCGACCGCGCGCACAATCGCCGCGATAGATGCCCAGATGGTCGATTGGTCGGCCCAGCCCTAATCCATCGCCATGTCCAGCGACCCAGTGAACCGTCGCGCCTTCCACGCTCGGGCGATCAAATCCGCCGTCGACCGCATCCGGTCAAATCGCGGCATCAGCGGGTTCGCTGACCCGGTTTTGCCCGATACAAGCGCCAAAAAATCGCGCATCGCGTCCAGATACATGTCGTTCCGGTCGAACTCGAACCCTTGTGTGGCTGAATTGCCCGCATCCGATATCGTCAACAAAACCGGATCGACAAGATCAAGGTTGACGACCCGCGCCAATCCGTCGACTGCCATGCGCCGTTGGCTGACCGGCGACAGATAATCCATCGCGACCGTGCCCTGCACGCCCGATCCCGATACCAGGGAAACCGAGGTCGCGAAATCCACGCCCGGAAAATCAACATGGCCGATGCTGTTTGCGCCCGAAACCCCGAGGCCCGGGAACAATGCGTTGGCGATGTCGGTCTCGTGGCACAGGTCCAACAGGACGCCGCCGCCTTCGGCCGCCGCCGCGTAGCTTTGCGAAAACCGCCAGTTCGCGCGCCACTGGCGCACGTCATGCCCGATATTGAAATGAAACCGGTAAGCGGTGGTCAGGTCGATTTCGAAAAGCGCTCGGATTGCCGGGTGATAGCGCATCATGAACCCCAGCATGCTGCGGTCGGCCACCGGTGCCGCCACCCGGTACAATTGGTCAACGTCCGATACCCGCCATGCCAGCGGTTTTTCGCAGTAAAACGGCCAGCCGTTTTCGGCGCACATCGCCAAAAGGTCCAGCCGAATGGGTGTGGCGGTGGCAATAACCACGGCCCCGACATCGCGCCGCCCGTCGATTATTGCGCGATCATGGTCGCGCCAGGGGATCAGTTCGAATTTCTCTCCAAGTCGGTCCAGATTGGCGGCGTGCCGACGGCCTATCGACCCGGCGCCGATGACCAGAACGGTTTGCCCTACCACCCCGAAAACCCGCCATCGACATTCATCAGCTGTCCGGTCATGTACCCGGCCTGGGCCGAACACAGAAACAACATCGCGTCGGCTATCTCATCGGGTTCGGCCATGCGGTTCACCATGACCAGTTCGCTTACCCGGCGCTGAAATTCCTCGGAATGGTTGTTGAAAACGGCACCCGGCGCGATTGTGTTGACGGTTGCGCTGCGCGGGGCCCAGGCCCCGGCCAGCCACAGGGTCAGACCATGAATTCCCGCTTTTGTCGTTGAATAGGCGGAAAAGTTCTTGAACGGCATACCATCGTAAATCTTGTGGTGTGGCCCGTTCAGCGCATACATCGATGCCACGTTGATCAGCGTCGCCGGGTAGCGCCCGACAATATCGCGATCCATTTGCCGCGCGACCATGAACGCGCCGGTCAGGTTGGTGCGCAGGGTTTTTTCCCAGGCCTCTACCGTCGTATCGGCGAAATCCGGTATGCTGCTGCCGGCACCCATGACCATTTCGGGGGTGACCGCGGCATTGTTCAGAACGACATTCGCGTCCCATCCGTCGCCTGCGATTCGTTTGAATATCCGGCCAACCTGATCTTCGTCGCTGACGTCAAGCTGGTAAAAGCGGAAATTCGGGTCCTGATCGTGGGCAGCGACCAAAGCGTCGGCGCGGTCCCCGGGAATGTCCGATCCGATCACCCGCGCCCCCGCGGCCAACATCCGGCGCACATAGGTTGATCCCAACACACCGCCCGACCCGGTGATGAAAATCGTCCGCCCGCTCAGTTGGTTTTCCATGGTCCGATGCTCTCTTCAACTTTGCATTTGTCGGTATTGGGCGTGGCTACCCAGGGTGATTTTTGGATATCTCGGCGCTTTTCAGAAATTCGACGATCGCGAAATCATGTTCGCTGTCGATGTCCATACAGCGTTCGGGCGGCATGATGTAGGGGATTACGCGTCCATGAAAAAGGCTGTCGGCGCGCCGCAGATATTCGGGTGCCAACACATAGGTCGATGCCGCATGTTCATAGACAATCGGGGCCTGCTGGCGCGCGACCACGCCGCCCAGCAAGGGCTTGGACACCCGCAAGGACCCGGTTTCATCGGGTTCGACAAGGTTGAAATACGGGTTTTTTCGCGCGCGGCAACAGCTCATCACCATGTCGGGTTTTTGCTGGTCGAACAGATCAAGCGCTTTATCGATGTCTTCGGGCAACCTGAGCGGCGACGTGCAATCGAGGTCAAGGAACACGTTGACCGGACCAGCCAGCGCCTCGGACGCATCCAGTGCGTGTTGCCAGACCCCCCATTTGCCGGACGAGGCGCTGGCCAGATGGGCGGGCCTCAGCCCGATGGCAAGCGTGCCCCTGGCGACAGAATGGTCGTAAATTTCCGGGTCATCAGTCGAAACAACCACGGAATCGACCCGCGAACTGGCCAACAGCTGATCCAGCGACCAGTCTATCAACGGTTTGCCGCATAACGCCCGGAAATTCTTGCCGGGAACACCCTGGGACCCTTTGCGCACGCCGATATGGCCGAGAATCATGGATCGTCCCCTTTGGCATTTCCCGCACGCCAGCGCCGCGCGCCGACCCCGCGATTAGGTCTGCTTAGCACCTGAAACATCCTTCATCCAGATGGCTGAGCGACGAATTGACGGAACCACGGGCAGGTCGCGTTCGATGGCCCAATCGGCTGGCGCGCCGGGCCGGCCAAGGTTGCATAAATCGGGGTTTCATCCGATAAATGCGCGTAACAGGCAATGCAGAATTCGACGGTCAGAAACCCTTGAACACCGGCAAGATCAAAATCCCCGCCAACCGCGTCCAGGCCATCGCACCAAGGCTATGGCGTTGCAAACTGGCTGTCCGCCCGGGCGACCGCGTTGATCGTATGGGCGCTGCGCCTACTGCCGTATGGGTTGGGGCTTATATACCCGAGTCACAATGAGGGTTTGTCACTGGCTGGACGGCTTGATAAGATGCGTTGAGAGCCTCGGTCGTTAGCGGCGACCGGGGTTCTATTTCTACTTGTCATTTCCGATGGTCTTGATTGTGACGGGCCTTAAAGCGGTTTGCGTTTGATGTGAATCGAAAGGGGATTATATACGAAAGTGCCCAAGCGTCGTCATTCAGACGACTCCGGCTCCCGCTTGAGATAATCCCAATCGTCCTTGCCGCGCGGAGGCGCTGTTACCAATGCGCGCAGCACATTCTTTGGGTTGTCCGGTATGAAGTCGGGTTCCGGTTTCTCGACCGGGCGACCGCGCTTGCGGGAATCGGACATCAGCAGCCTTCCTCTTGCTGTGGTGTTTCCTTGTAGAGGATGGGCGTCTTTCGCACCATGCCGAGCGCCAGCAAGGCGAGCACGCGCGTCTTGTAGGGCATTGAGCGCAGATTGCGACGCAGCCGATACATGCGTCGCTTTCTGCCCTGTAACTCGGCCTTCTGACGCCATTCCTCTTGGTCCGTGCCGTCCTCGGCCCGCTGTCGCGCCATCGCCGGCACAATCTGCACCGTCCGTAACTGTCGCGCCGTCTTCGAATAGCGAAGATCGAACAGGATATGGTCCACTGTATGGTCTGGATCGGCAAACGCCTTCAACGCGACCCGCACGCCGCGCCGTTCGATCATATAGGCCGCCGATCCCCCACACCATCGCTCCAGCCGTTGCAACGCCCGACAGGACGGCGTGCTACCGCTTGGACGCCACAGAGACCGGGAATGGCGATTACTGGCCTCCAACCGCACGACATGCGCGCGTGCGGGCCACCAATCCACTCCCTCCAGAAGCGCCGGCGTGTCGGGCGCGAGTTCGGCGTCGTCTTCAAGGATCAGCGCCGCCGGCGCATCCGTACCGAGAAGTTCGATCATGGCCTTGCTATGTCCGAGCATCCCGGCCGCCGCGCCCTGGTTGATGCGCCAGAACGGCGGATTGCCGTTCGTCTCCATTTCCCACCGCTCTTGCGCGGCGAGCAGCCGGGCATCGACAGTCGGGATGCGCGTTGCCTCGATTCCCAAGCGGTCGAGCTGTTCCGACATCATTGCCCAGCGATCCGGGCGGCGGTCGAGATTGATGACATAGACAGGCAGCACGGCAGACCCTCACAAGGCCCGTCGCTGGTGCCGGGCCGTTGCAACATCGTCCAGAACGGAAGAAGCCCCGCCTATTCGCCAAGCGCGGGGAGCTACCCCATGCCGGGGGCAGGCTATTCTATTCAGCGGGCGGCCCGACAGAGCGGGTCTGAACGATGTTGCGGGGGAAGCCTGATATGCCTAGATTGGATAGTTCAAGGCGGGTCGAGCGCCTCGGAGGGATACAAGGTATCCAAGAAGCCTTCCAAGTGGGATTATACGAAAGACGCGGAGAACCGCGACTAAAGCATATTACATTTAATCTGAGGCATATCCCGCGGCCTTGAGGAAGTTCCAGCATTGGTCTGGGTCGAAGAGATCACAAATGTCGCTGAGGGCGTCAAAGAGGGCATCGAAGGTTCTTGCTCCAACCCTTCGCAGGTGAGCTTTCAACTTTGAGAACGCCATTTCGATCGGGTTAAGATCCGGGGAGTAGGGTGGCAGGAACAAGAACCAGCATCCGCGCGCCCTCAACGCCTGTGCCGCGCGGTGGCTTTTGTGGGTGGAAAGATTGTCGAGAATGACCACAGTTCCAGGGTCCAGCGCAGGCGCAAGCTGGGTCTCGATATAAGTCTCGAACGCCGATCCATCCATTGCGCCGCTGATCACCCAGGGTGCAATCAGCGCGTTATGGGTCAGCCCGGCGATGAAGGTCTGCGTGCCCCATTTTCCAAAGGGTGCGGTGCCATAAAGCCGCTCACCCCTGAAGCTGCGCCCGCGCAACCGGGTGAGGTTGGTTTTGACGGCGGTTTCATCGATGAATACCAGCCTGTGCGGTTCGGCGCGCATGCGCGGCTGGCGGCGGCTGATCCATTCCCTTCGCGCCTTATGCAGGGCGGGCCGGTCACGTTCCTGCGCGACAAGTCCTTTTTTTATATGAAAACCCTGCGCGTTCCAGAGCCCGGTGGATTGAGGAGAGCTGAACGCTCACGCCGTGCGTCTCCGCAAGCGCACCCGCAAGTTCCTGCAATGTTATGTCCGGTTCAGCCCGGACAATCTCGATCAGGAAACCCGCATGCGGTGCCAGCTTGCCAAACCGGCCCGCTGGCCTGCCCTGTGGCTTGGGTGTGACCTCGCCCCGCTCACGTTGATCCGCCGCATAACGCACCGCCGTCGCTGCACTGACGCCATAAACCCGCCCCGCAGCGCGACAAGAGTTTCCGGCCGCAATATACCCGCATATCCGCTGCCGAAGATCCAAAGAATACGGTTTGCCCATGCTCCACCTCCTCACGGGAAATGAATCAGACAAACAACACTTTGGGAATCCCCTTTCGATTCACATCAAACGCAAACCGCTTTAGACGATGCTTTGGAGGCGGGGAACGGAATCGCCCTGCCTCTCGAGAGAGCCCCGGCCGTCTCCCAGCGGCCAAGGCTCACCACCCACGACCGGGGAGCAAAGCCATGGGTGACGAAAAACTGAAAGCTCTGGAAGAGCGAGTCCTGAAACTGGAAGTCAAGGTCGCCGACCTCGAACTTCCATTAGGCTGGTCGGTCTCAATTCTTTCCCGAAACGTTCCTGCTGATCAGCCCCCACTGAGTGGTCCAGTTTGAATGTTAGTGCATGATTGGCCTGCTCGTCCAGGTCTCTAGCCCCTCGCCCCGCTCGGCAGTCCGTTGTCTGCGATGAGGTCGCGGTAGCGCAATCGCTTGCCGGTCATGCCGATGGCACCCGACTGCATCATGTCGATGGTGTCGCGCGGGCGAATGTTGTGCCGTCCGGCAAACTCCGCGACATAGCGGTCAAGGTGTTTCTCGGAGAACTTGTGGAAAGTGCCGGCGTAACCGCGTTTCAGCATGGACCAGAACGACTCCATGCCGTTCGTGTGCGCCATGTCGCGCACATATTCCCTGGCGCTGTGGTTGACCGCCTCATGCTCGAATTCCGGCATCCCGCGATAGGCGGCCGCCTCGTCGGTGTAGAGGGTTGCGCCGGCTTCGACATGCTCCCGCACGAACTTTTGCAGCGCCCCGGCGTCGGTAGCCTCCATGCGGCGCGCGGCTACCCGGTTGGTTTCCCGGTCCTTCACGCCCGCGACCGCTGCCTTGCCGACCGTGCCCCGGCCCGTCAACTCTTTCCGCTTGGCGTTGGGCATATTCCGCCGCTTGCCGCCGATATAGGTCTCGTCGGCTTCGACCGGACCTGCAAACGGGCTACTCTCCCGCGCCCACGTCTCGCGGATTCGGTGCGCCAGGTGCCATGCCGTTTTCTGCGTTATGGCCAGGTCACGATGCAGCTTCATGCTGGCCTGCCCCTTCAGACCCGTCGTCATGAGGTAACCGGCCAGCGCCCATACCTGAAAGCCCAGCTTCGAGGATTGCATGACGGTCCCGGTCTTGACCGAGAACCGCTTGCGGCAGTCGCGGCAGCGGTAGGGCATGGTCTTGTGCGCCGCGCCGGTCTGCACGCTGACAGACCCGCAGCAAGGGCAATGGATGCCGTTCGGCCAGCGGGCTTTGATGAACCATGCCTCCGCCGCTGCATCGTCGGGGAATACCCGCATGACCTCGACCAGCGACATACCCTTGCGGAAGTGCTTGCCCGGTGCGTTCGTTGCCATGTCTGCCTCCGCTCTTTATGGAAGTATAGTGCCACAATCCCGGTAAGGCGTCAACAGAAAATGGGCACTTTCGTATATAATCCCCAATCGAAAGGGGATTCCCAAAGTGTTGTTTGTCTGATTCATTTCCCGTGAGGAGGTGGAGCATGGGCAAACCGTATTCTTTGGATCTTCGGCAGCGGATATGCGGGTATATTGCGGCCGGAAACTCTTGTCGCGCTGCGGGGCGGGTTTATGGCGTCAGTGCAGCGACGGCGGTGCGTTATGCGGCGGATCAACGTGAGCGGGGCGAGGTCACACCCAAGCCACAGGGCAGGCCAGCGGGCCGGTTTGGCAAGCTGGCACCGCATGCGGGTTTCCTGATCGAGATTGTCCGGGCTGAACCGGACATAACATTGCAGGAACTTGCGGGTGCGCTTGCGGAGACGCACGGCGTGAGCGTTCAGCTCTCCTCAATCCACCGGGCTCTGGAACGCGCAGGGTTTTCATATAAAAAAAGGACTTGTCGCGCAGGAACGTGACCGGCCCGCCCTGCATAAGGCGCGAAGGGAATGGATCAGCCGCCGCCAGCCGCGCATGCGCGCCGAACCGCACAGGCTGGTATTCATCGATGAAACCGCCGTCAAAACCAACCTCACCCGGTTGCGCGGGCGCAGCTTCGGGGGTGAGCGGCTTTATGGCACCGCACCCTTTGGAAAATGGGGCACGCAGACCTTCATCGCCGGGCTGACCCATAACGCGCTGATTGCACCCTGGGTGATCAGCGGCGCAATGGATGGATCGGCGTTCGAGACTTATATCGAGACCCAGCTTGCGCCTGCGCTGGACCCTGGAACTGTGGTCATTCTCGACAATCTTTCCACCCACAAAAGCCACCGCGCGGCACAGGCGTTGAGGGCGCGCGGATGCTGGTTCTTGTTCCTGCCACCCTACTCCCCGGATCTTAACCCGATCGAAATGGTGTTCTCAAAGTTGAAAGCTCACCTGCGAAGGGTTGGAGCAAGAACCTTCGATGCCCTCTTTGACGCCCTCAGCGACATTTGTGATCTCTTCGACCCAGACCAATGCTGGAACTTCCTCAAGGCCGCGGGATATGCCTCAGATTAAATGCAATATGCTTTAGATCGGCCAGAACTTTCTCGATATAGAAATACGCCCTGAACTCACTGTCTGTCGCCATCCGGGGCATTAGAGAGGAATCCAGGAGTGATTTTTACTTGTCGTTAAGGGATAATCACGTAAAAGAAAAAGGCAAGGGTTTGCGCCGCGTTCCGCGTCGCGAAGGGGCGAGAGGGGCGCGGCCCCTCCCGCGCTCTCCCCGGAGTATTTTTTGGAAATGTGATGATTACAAGGGCGCGGCGGGCGAGCCTGCCGCGGGCGCGCGTTCCAACAGCGGGTCTTTATTGGCCGCATTCGGGCCGGTGTTAGGCCTTTCTACGGCGTGTGCCGCAGGTCCGCGGCGGTGTCGATGTCGCCAAGTGTGCCAACTTCGGCGACCCGCAGACCCGCCAGGCGTTCCAGCGTGTCCGCGCGCGCGTGCGCGGTCGACCAGCGCACACCGTCAAAAAGCCCGGCAAGGGCCAGGCGGCGGTGCTTGAGCCCGAGCAGCCAAAAGCCGCCGTCGATGGCCGGTCCGATCACCGCCTCGCAAGGTCCCAGTTTCCGGAAGGCCCGCCAGACCCGCGCCCGCGTGATGTCCGGAATATCACTGCCGATAATGACCACCGGACCATCGGGCATGCCGCCAAATACCCGCGCCATCCGGTCCCCCAGATCGCCTCGGCCTTGGGCGATGCGCGGCACGCGCCCTTGCCAGACCTTGCTTTGCAGGCCTTCGCTGTCCGGACTGACCGCCAGAACCAAAGTCCAGCGCGGGTCGTGCAGGCGTCGGATCAGCCGCGCCGTTTGATGGCGGAACCACCAGGCAGCAGCCACATTGCCGATGTCGCGCGCCAGCCGCGTCTTGACCCGCCCCGGGCGCGGCTCTTTGACCATGACCACCAGCCAGCGCTGGTCCATCAGGCGAAATACCCGGCCAGAATGCCCGAATAGATGTCCTTCAATTGGCGAATATGGGCAACCTCAACATGTTCATCGACTTTGTGCATGGTCGCGCCAACCAGGCCAAATTCGACAACCGGGCAATGGTTTTTGATGAACCGGGCGTCCGACGTGCCGCCGGATGTCGAAAGTTCCGGTCTGACCCCGGTCATTTCTTCGACCACACGCGCCACCAGCGCGCTCAGCTCCCCCGGCGGCGTCAGAAAGCTTTCGCCCGAAACCTGGGTCCGCATGGTGATTGTTACGTCGGTTTTAGCCCCAACCCTCGCCGCCTCGCTTTCCAGCCAGGCGGTCAGGCTGTCCGAGTCGTGGGCGTCGTTGAACCGGATGTTGACCGCCATCCGGCAGGTCGCCGGAATGACGTTGTTTGCCGCGTTGCCGGTGTCGATCGTGGTCACGGCCAGCGTCGAGGCGCCGAAGTGTTCGGTGCCCTGATCCAACCCGTGCCGGGCCAGAAGGTCGGCTAATCGTGCGATGGCCTGCACCGGGTTTTTCGCGCGGTGTGGATAGGCCGAATGACCCTGAACGCCGGTTGCTTTGATGTAGGCGGTCATCGATCCGCGCCGCCCGACTTTCATCATCTCGCCCATGGTCCCGGGGCAGGTCGGCTCGCCCACCAGGCAGGCGCTCATCGCCTCGCCGTTCCCGGCCATCCACTCCAGAATCGCGGCGGTTCCGTCGGTTGCATCCGCCTCTTCGTCGCCGGTGATCGAAAGGATTACCGCGCCGTCGGGCGGGGAATTTGTAACAAATTCAACAGCCGCCGCCGCAAATGCCGCGACGCCCGATTTCATGTCGGCCGCCCCGCGCCCCCAAAGCCTGCCGTCGGAGATTTGGGCGGAAAAGGGATCAAAACGCCAGTCGGCAGCATCGCCCGCCGGCACCACATCGGTGTGGCCGTTAAAGCCGAAACTGCGGCCATGCCCTTTCTCGCCCCACCGGGCGAAAAGGTTGTCGATATCGCGGCGCGGGATGCGCGTGCAGTCAAAACCGCCCGCTTCCAGAACCGCTTGCACCACATCAAGCGCGCCGTCGTCGTTCGGCGTCACCGAAGCACAGCGCACCAGACGCGCGGTCAGATCGACAGGATCGAGCGCTTGGGTCATGTGCGGTCCTTTCCAATTGCCGCCTTGCTAACCGGTTCCGGCGCGCGCGGCAATCTGGCGTCAGGCCTTTGGCTTGGGCTTTTTCACCGGCTTGAAAGGGTCCATTCCGGCCCGTGCCAGCGCATCGGCGCGTTCGTTTTCCGGGTGCCCGGCGTGGCCCTTGACCCACTGCCAGACCACGCGGTGACGCGCAGCCGCGTCGTCAAGCCGCCGCCACAAGTCTTCGTTCTTGACCGGCTTTTTGGCGGCAGTCTTCCAGCCCCGGCGCTTCCAGTTGGCCAGCCAGGTCTCGATCCCGTTCTTGACGTAGGCGCTGTCGGTCACCACCGTGATCTCGCTGGCCCGCTCCAGCGCTTCAAGCGCCTCGATCGCGGCCAACAATTCCATGCGGTTGTTGGTGGTCTCGACCGCGCCACCGCTCAGCTCGCGCTCGCGGATCACCGTCTCGCCGTTGCGCGCCTGCAACAGCGCGCCCCAGCCGCCCGGGCCGGGGTTGCCCGAACAGGCCCCGTCGGTAAAGGCGAAGAACTCAGGCACGCGCGGCCCCGATAAACGCGGCAAGTTCGGCCTCGGGCGTTTGGCGGTCGCCCCTCAAGATGCCTGCCTCAGAACCCGCGGCACTTTGAACTCAACGGCCTCTTTGGTGGTCTCCACGGTCTTGACCGTAAGATCAAAGCGCGCACGAAAGGCGTCCACCACCTCATCGACCAATTCTTCGGGCGCAGACGCGCCCGCGGTGATCGCCAGCGCGCTGATCCCTTCAAGCGCGCGCCAGTCGATATCGCCGGCCCGCGCGATCAGCTGCGAATACCCGCAGCCCGCCTTGGCCCCAACCTCGACCAGGCGCCGCGAGTTCGATGAGTTCGGCGCCCCGATGACCAGCAGCGCATCGACCAGCGGTGCGGCGGCCTTGACCGCCTCCTGGCGGTTGGTGGTGGCGTAACAAATGTCTTCCTTGTGCGGCCCGACAATGCCCGGAAACCGCGCTTTGAGCGCGGCCACAATCGCGGACGTGTCATCGACCGACAACGTGGTCTGGGTGATATAGGCCAGCCGTCCGGGGTCGCGCACCCCAAGCCGCGCCACATCACCGAGCGTTTCGACCAACAGCACTTCGCCCGGTGGCAACTGGCCCATGGTGCCGACGGTTTCGGGATGACCGGCATGGCCAATCATCACCATCTGCAGACCGGCCTCATTGTGGCGCGCCGCGCCGACATGCACCTTGCTGACCAGCGGGCAGGTGGCATCGACGAAAAGCATCTCACGCCGCGCGGCTTCGGCTGGCACTGCCTTGGGCACGCCGTGGGCCGAGAAGATGACCGGTCTGTCGGTGGGGCAGTCGTCCAGGTCTTCGACAAAAACCGCGCCGCGCGCCCGCAAGCCATCGACCACAAAGGCGTTGTGGACGATTTCGTGGCGCACAAAGACCGGTGCGCCCCATTTTACCAGCGCCATTTCCACAATCTTGATGGCGCGGTCGACGCCCGCGCAGAACCCGCGCGGTGCTGCGAGGTAAAGCGTAAGCGGGGGCCGCGTTGGTTCGGTCGATGCTTGGGTCATGGTCTTATTTAGGACGTGTCGAATGCCTTTGCCAGCACCCAAGTTGGGGTTATGCAGCGCTTGACCTGCTGCCTGGCGGAAAGGGCAAACCTCGCAGGTTAGCGTTCGGCCGGACACTGCGGGTATGCGGGGCGGATGCGCCCGGCAATTATGCAGGGGGCTGGTCCTGCCCTCACGGTACCGGTCCGGCGCAAACCGGCGCCAGCCAGGCGCGGCTCAGTCCTTGGTCTCCGAATACTCCACTCCGGCGTCGTGTTCGCGCGGTTCGCGCGGCGGACGCCCAACGACATCCTTAAGCTCGTCCAGCTCGATGAAATTGTCGGCCTGCCTTCGCAGATCATCAGCGATCATCGGCGGCTGGCTGCGGATGGTCGAGACCACCGAAACCCGCACCCCCTGCCGCTGAAGGCTTGCCACCATCGGCCGAAAATCGCCATCGCCCGAGAACAGAACGATGTGATCGACCCGAGGTGCCAGTTCCATCGCGTCCACGACCAACTCGATATCCATGCTGCCTTTGACTTTGCGCCGCCCCTGACTGTCGATGTATTCCTTCGCCGGTTTCGTAACCATGGTAAAGCCATTGTAATTCAACCAGTCGACCAGCGGCCGTATCGGCGAAAAATCATCGCTTTCCAAAAGCGCCGTATAATAAAACGCCCTGAGAAGCTTGCCCCGTCGCATGAACTCTTGCCGCAGCAGCTTGTAGTCAATATCGAACCCAAGCGCCTTGGCTGCGGCGTAAAGGTTGGCGCCATCAATAAAGAGCGCCAGCCGCTCGTCTCTGTAAAACATAATGTCCCTTTCCGGTAAAAACCGCCGGGTTTCCGTGAGTGTTCGGATTGTCTAATAATCCGATGAATTCGGCAGTCCTAATGTGAAGATACGGTAAAATTTGGCCGGAGCAACCAAATAAAAGGCAATAAAAACTGGAAAATGCGCTTGTGGCCCTTGGGGCGAACATGCCCCTGCACGGAGTTGACGTAAGGGTAACATTGGACCGTGCGCTGGTGCGAATCGGGTCTGATCCCGACCGGATTATCGCGATCAGCCGGTTCTATGAGACACCTTGTTTTCCCGCCGGTGCAGGCCCGGACTATGTGAATGCGGTGGCATTGGTCGGGACCAACCGCAGTCCTCAGGCATTGTTGAGGCATCTTCATGAAATCGAAACGGAATTCGGGCGCGAGCGGGTTGAAAGATGGGGTCGGCGCACGCTGGATCTGGATCTTTTGGCCATGGGCGCGCGGATCTTGCCCGACAGCGCGACATTTGACGATTGGGTCAATCGCCCGCCGCAATCGCAACGCCTGCGCGCGCCCGATCAGCTGATCCTGCCGCATCCGCGCCTGCACGATCGCGCCTTTGTTTTGGTTCCCGCCAACGACGTGGCGCCCGACTGGCGCCACCCGGTTTTGAACCAAAGCATCGCCGAAATGACCGCCGCCCTGCCCGAGGCCGAGAAATCCACCATAATCCCCCTGTAAATACAGGGGCGAATCGCGCAATCACGGGCTTGCCAAGGTGCGGCATTGCGCTTAAGTAAGCGACCTCATTACCCGCGCTACAGGAGCTCCGATGGCCCGCGTAACCGTTGAAGATTGCGTCGATAAGGTTCCCAACCGGTTCGACCTGGTGATGCTCGCCGCCCACAGGGCGCGCGAAATTGCCGCTGGTTCCGAAATCACGATCGACCGTGACAACGACAAGAACCCGGTGGTCAGCCTGCGCGAGATCGCCGATGAAACCCAGTCGGCCGAAGATCTGCGCGAACGTCTGATCGAATCGCATCAGACCCAGATTGAGGTTGATGAGCCGGAAGAGGACGCGATGGCCCTGCTGATGGGTGCTGAAGCCGACCGTCCGGCCGAAGACGACCTCAGCGAAGAAAAACTGCTGCGCGCATTGATGGAAGCGCAAGGGCGGTAATAAGGGCGCGCGCGCCCAATGGCGGCGGACTTTAATGATCGATGTCAACGACCTGATCGCGCTGGTCTGCACCTACAACCCCAACACCAACGCAGAGTTGATTCGCGGGGCTTTCGCCTATGCCGATGAGATGCACGAAGGTCAGACGCGCCATTCCGGCGAGCCCTATTTTGCGCATCCGGTAGCGGTGGCCGCGATTCTGGCCGGGATGCATCTGGACGACGCGACCATCGCCACTGCAATTCTGCACGACACGATCGAAGACACCAAATCGACCTATGCGGCGCTGGCCGATCGCTTTGGCACCGAGATTGCCGAGCTTGTGGATGGCGTAACCAAACTGACCAACCTGCAACTGAGCTCGATCGAGGCTAAGCAGGCCGAAAACTTTCGCAAACTCTTCATGGCCATGTCAAAGGATTTGCGGGTGATCCTGGTCAAACTGGCCGACCGGCTGCACAACATGCGCACGATCAAGCACATGAAGCCGGAAAAACAGGCGCAAAAAGCCCGCGAAACCATGGATATCTTTGCGCCGCTGGCCGGGCGCATGGGTATGCAATGGATGCGGCAGGAACTGGAAGACCTCAGCTTTCACGTTCTCAACCCCGAAGGCCGGTCGTCGCTGATGCGCCGCTTCGTCCGGCTGCAACGCGACACCGGCGATCTGATCGAAAAGATCACCGGCGACATTCGCGCCGAGCTGAACAAGGCCAACGTCAAGGCCGAGGTTTTGGGCCGCGCCAAACAACCTTATTCGATCTGGCGGAAAATGCAGGAAAAAGAACAGAGCTATTCCCGCCTCTCGGATGTCTACGGGTTCCGGGTGATCGCCGAAACCGAGATGGATTGCTACCGCGCCCTCGGCGCCGTTCACCAGCGCTGGCTTGCAGTGCCGGGGCGGTTCAAGGATTACATCAGCCAGCCCAAGTTGAACGGCTATCGGTCGATCCACACCACCGTCTCGGGGCGCGATGGTCGCCGGGTCGAGATCCAGATCAGAACCCGCGAGATGAACGAAGTGGCCGAGGCCGGCGTTGCCGCGCATTGGTCCTATCGCGATGGGGTGCGGGCCGAAAACCCCTTTGCCATCGATCCGGCAAAATGGGTCGAGACGCTGACCGAACGGCTTGATTCATCTGAAGATCACGATGAGTTTCTCGAGCATGTAAAGCTCGAGATGTATTCCGATCAGGTCTTTTGTTTCACGCCCAAGGGCGACGTTGTTCAGCTGCCGCGCGGGGCTACGCCGCTGGATTTCGCATATGCCATCCACACAAGGATCGGCGACAGCTGCGTCGGCGGCAAGATCGACGGCATCCGGGTGCCGCTTTGGACCCGGCTCAGAAACGGGCAGGCGGTCGAGGTTATGACCGCCGAAGGCCAGCGCCCCCAAGCCACCTGGATCGACATCGTGGTGACCGGTCGCGCCAAGGCGGCGATCCGGCGCAGCTTGCGCGAAGAAGATCGCGAACGGTTCGTAAATCTGGGCCGCGAATTGGCGCGCGTCGCATTTGATCACATCGGCAAACGCGCCACCGACAAGGCTCTGCGCACGGCGTCTCAGCGGCTGGGGCTGGTGAACGGTGCCGAGGTTCTGGCCCGCATCGGGTCCGCCGAACTGGTGGCCAGCGAAGTGGTTCAGCTGATATATCCCGACGTTGCCCCGCGCAAAGGTGAAGAGGTCGAAACCGGGCGCGAGGTGATCGGCCTCAGCTCGGATCAGTCGTATCAACGCTCGCAGTGTTGTCAGCCGGTGCCGGGCGAACGAATTATCGGCATCACCTATCGCGGGCGGGGCGTAATGCTGCACGCCATCGATTGCCATGCGCTGGCTGCTTTCGAAGACCAGCCCGACCGATGGGTCGACCTGCGCTGGAACGAAGGCAATCATCCGGCCGTCAATACCGTCAGCTTTGATCTGACCATCAGCAACGACGCCGGCGTGCTGGGACGAATTTGCACATTGATCGGCGAACAGCGGGCGAATATCTCGGACCTGACATTCGCCGACCGGAAACCGGATTTCTACCGACTGCTGATCGAAATTGATCTGCGCGATGTGAAACACATGCACGCTGTGCAGACCGCGCTTGAGGCCGACAGCGACGTGGCAGCGATCGAACGGCACCGGGATCTGGATCGGCAACCATAGAAAAGAAGGGGGGCGCCAGGGCTGGTGTTCAGACGTCGCAAACAGCGCTCTTACCTGCAACTGATCGCCGACAGCCTTTATCCGCGCGGCGGCTGGGGGCGCGCGGCGTCTTATGTCATGCACCGGTTGCGGCGTTTGCCCGACCCGCCATACAGGATTGCGCGCGGAATATTTGCCGGGATTTTCGTAACGTTCTCGCCGTTCTTCGGCCTGCATTTCTTGTTTGCCGCGCTGCTCGCCAAGGCCATTGGCGGGAATATTCTGGCCGCGCTTCTGGCCACGTTCTTCGGCAACCCGCTGACATTTGTGCCGATCGGCGTGGTTTCGTTGAAAACCGGGCATTTCCTGTTGGGGACCGAGTTTGACCCCAATGTCGACCGGTCGCTGGTTGGCAAATTCACCGACGCGGGCGGCGATCTGATGCGCAACCTGGTGGCGTCGATAAGCGGAAATCCGGTCGACTGGGCCGGACTTTCGCGGTTCTATGACGAGGTTTTTCTTCCCTACACGGTTGGCGGCATCATTCCCGGGCTGATCGCCGGTCTGGTCACTTATTACCTTTCGGTCCCGGTCATATCGGCCTACCAGAAACGGCGTCTGGGCCGGATGCGGGAGCGCGCCGAAAAACGCCTGGCCAAGCGAACCGCCGCCCAAGCGCGTGCGGCGGAAAAGGAGAAGCGCAATGGCTGACCAGCAGCTTCGGCTTGGCGTCAACATCGATCACGTGGCCACCGTCCGCAACGCCCGCGGCGGCGATTACCCCGAACCTCTTCGGGCCGCCAAAATCGCCGAAGCCGCGGGTGCCGACGGCATCACCGCGCATCTTCGCGAAGACCGCCGGCATATCTCGGACGCCGACATCGACGGGCTGATGGCGGCGCTGACCGTGCCGCTGAACTTCGAGATGGCGGCCACCCCCGAGATGCAGGTCATCGCCCTGCGCCACACGCCGCATGCGGTCTGCATCGTGCCCGAAAAACGCGAGGAACGGACCACCGAGGGCGGGCTGGACGTGGCGCGCGAAGAAAACCATCTGACCCATTTCCTGGCCCCCCTGCGCGACGCCGGCTGCCGGGTCTCGATCTTCATCGCGGCCGATGCGCGCCAGATCGAATCCGCGCACCGGATCGGTGCGCAGGTGATCGAACTGCACACCGGCGCCTATTGTGACGCCCATGCCGAGAGGCGCTTCGATGATCGCGCTGCCGAACTAACCGCGCTTACCGAAATGGCGGATTTTGCCCATTCGCTTGGGCTGGAAGTGCATGCCGGGCATGGTCTGACCTACGATACCGTCGCGCCGGTCGCGGCGCTGCCGCAGGTTCGCGAGCTGAACATCGGGCATTTTCTGGTCGGCGAGGCCATTTTCCTGGGACTTGACGCCGCAATCCGCAGGATGCGCTCGATCATGGACAGCGCGCGCGGCTGACATTTTGCGCCGCCTCCGGCGCCGCCACGGGGCGAGGGGCGCTGCCCGTCGCGCTCCCCGGAGCAACAGTGTTTATATTGCGTAGAATTTCTGATCGCGTTCCATTGCATTCAGGGTAACGACCATTTTTCGCATGACGGCGGTGATGGCCAGTTTGGGTGGTTTTCCTGCATCGACGAGCCGCTGGTAGAGGGCAGAGAACGGGGTTCTTTTGGCGCGTGTCGCCGACAGCGCCGCCATGTAGAGGGTATTTCGCAGGTCTTTTCGCCCGCCGCGGCACACCCGTTTGCCCCGCCAGCGACCGCTTTGCCGCGCGAACGGTGCCACGCCGACCAGAGCGGCGATTTCCCCGCGTGTGACGCGGCCGAGCTCGGGAAGCCCGGCAATCATCGCCGCACTGGTGACCGCCCCGATCCCGGGAAGGCTGGTCAGGCGGCGGGCGCGATTGCGCCAGGCCGTGTCCGCTTCGATCAGGGCATTGATCTGCGCGTCCAGCGCCCTGATATCGGCCTCGATCCGGTCGGTCTTGGCCAGTTGCCCGCCTGCATAGGCGAATTGCCGGACCCGCTGGGGCAGCAGCCGCGCCACCGGAACTCCGGCGCCCTGAAGGGCCTCATACAGCGCCGATTCATAGCCGCCACTGGCCTCCAGAACGACGAGCTCAGGCGATGTTCCGGCCAACTTCTCAAGCAGCATCGCATGGCCCTGCGGCGTGTTCGGCAAACTGAAATGACGCTCGCTGTCGCCCTGCAACAGGCAAATGTCCAGGCCGTCCCGCGAAATGTCGCATCCCGCGAAGTAAGGTGTTAAGGTCACGTTATCCATCCTTATCTGCGGCCTTGGCGACAACAGCGCCGGGCCAGTCAACAGTTCGGTTTGGGTGGTTACCCAAGGGGCTGGGGACCCGGCTCCCAGACGACCTCAAAGCGGGTCAAGTATTTGCCGGCCTCCCGCCCGCCAACAAAATAGCAGACCGCGGACAGATAAGTATTTGGGGAAGGGTGATAATGAGAACGGCGCGGCAGTCGCAGAGATTTTGGCGTCTTTGCCTGAAAATGTCCCCGCCGAAGGCGCTGGCATTGACCATGTGTTCCGGTCAGGCGACCAGCCCGGGTGCTAGTCCGGCTTTTCCCCGAGTGCAGACATATCGTCTGCATAGACCGCGTTGCCGTCCGGATCCGCGGCGCTGGCTTCGGTTGCCATGCCTTCGCTCATCACCACCTCGCCGGTCATCGGATCGATGATCGGGATCGGTCCGACGTGCGGGCGGAAAAGCCCGGGGCAGGTGCCGACCGGGGCGATCACCGCCGGATTATTGAACCCCGGCCCCGGCGGGCGCGGCGGGAAGGTCGCGCGACAGACCTCGGTATCGTTGGACCGCGCGGCGATGGCGACACCGTATTGGAAGGTCACGATCACCCAGGCCTCGCTGTCGCCGAACTGAACCGCCCACTGCGGGTGCCGGTCGATCATGTTGCGGTAGATGAACTCGGTTTGCCCGCCCTGGCGGGTTTTCTGGGTCGGCTGGCCCCACCTGGTGACGAAATCCTGTTCGGTGGTTTGGCCGACCCGGATGCTTTCGATCATCAGCCGACGCACCACCGGGGTTTCGGCGATCTGGGTGTTCCACGCCGTCCCGCCGCAGGCGCTAAGCGCGGCAAGCACCACGCCCAAAAAAAGCTGTGTCGTCAATGTCCGAAGCGGGCTGTTCATCGCTAATCCATACAAGGCCGATCTGACCAAACCCCTAAGGCGGCGGCTTGTTCTTCAGCCCCACGACCACCATAGTGGCGCGCGTAAAACGGAGGCCGCATGATCCTCGGCATCGGCACGGACTTGGCGAATATCGACCGCATTCAAGGCACTTTGGACCGCTTCGGCGACCGCTTTCGCAACCGGGTCTTTACCAAGACCGAACAGCGCAAGGCCGAACGCCGCGCCGACACCGCCGGAACCTACGCCAAAAGATGGGCCGCGAAAGAGGCCTGTTCCAAGGCGCTCGGCACCGGGCTGAGGATGGGTATCGCCTGGAAAGACATGTCGGTGCGGAATTTGCGCTCCGGCCAGCCGGTGATGGAGCTGACCGGCTGGGCGGTTGAACGTCTCAAAGACATGACCCCGCCAGACCACACCGCCGCCGTCCACGTCTCGCTGACCGACGATCACCCCTGGGCCCAGGCTTTTGTGGTGATCGAGGCGCTGCCAGTTGGTCGGGCCTGACGCGACCCCGCCGATGCTGGCTTGACTCCCCGCGCCCGGACTTCCAAGTAACGCCAGATTCACAAGGGCGGACACTTATGGCCGAAAAGGCAACGAAAAAAAGCGGTGGTATCGCCGAGACGATCCGCACCGTCTTTTGGGCGCTGATCATCGCTGGCGTGTTCCGCACGCTTTTTTTTCAACCCTTCTGGATCCCCTCCGGCTCGATGAAGGACACGCTGTTGATCGGCGATTTTCTGTTCGTCAACAAGATGGCCTACGGCTATTCCCAGCATTCCTGCCCCTGGTCGATGTGCCCGTTTCCGGGGCGTATTCTAGGCTCCGAACCCGACCGCGGCGACATTGTGGTTTTCCGCCACCCGGTGTCGGGAACCGATTTCATCAAGCGCGTGGTCGGCCTGCCCGGCGATCGCATCCAGGTGACCAACGGTGTGGTGTCGATCAACGGCGCGTTTGCGGTGCAGTCGCCGGCCGGGCGGTTTGACGAGGTCTTTGACCAGCAGGGGCCGCTTCGAGGGCTGCCCCAGTGCGAAAACGGTGCGGTCGGTCGTGGCGGTTTATGCACAAAGTCGAGGTTTCAGGAAACCTTCCCCGACGGGAATGTCCACAATGTATTGAACATCCGCACCCAGTTTTCCGACAACACCAAAGTGTTCACCGTGCCTGCGGGGCACTTCTTCGCCATGGGCGACAACCGCGACAATTCCACCGACAGCCGGGTGGCGCAATCGGCCGGCGGGGTTGGTTTCGTGCCGATGGAAAACCTGGTTGGCCGCGCTGACCGGGTGATCTTTTCCTCGGCCGGGCGGTCGCTGCTGTTCTTCTGGACCTGGCGCGCGGACCGGTTTTTTGTGGGGGTTAAGTGAGGCTGTCGTCCGAGCTTACGGCACTTTGCGACCGGATCGGATACCGGTTCGGTGATCCCTCGCTCCTGCGCCGCGCCATGACCCATGCCTCGGTCGGCGCGCCCACGCGGCCTGACAACGAACGGCTGGAGTTTCTGGGCGACCGGGTTCTGGGTCTGGTGATCGCCGAAGCGGTGCTCGATGCCGATGATGCGGCCGCCGAGGGCGTGCTGGCGCCCCGGTTCAACGCGCTGGTGCGGCGCGAAATGTGCGCCGAGGTGGCGCGCGCGGTCGACCTGGGCGCGGCGCTGAAACTGGGCCGGTCCGAGATGCTGTCGGGCGGTCGGCGCAAGCAAGCGCTGCTGGGCAACGCGATGGAGGCGGTGATCGCGGCGGTCTATCTTGACGGCGGGTTTTCTGCGGCGCAGGACTTTGTGCTGCGGCTCTGGGGCGACCGGGTCGGGTCGGTCAAGGCCGACGCCCGCGACCCCAAAACAAGCCTGCAGGAATGGGCCCAGGCGCGCGGCGAAGGCCCGCCCGCCTATACCGAACTTGCCCGCGAGGGCCCCGATCACGCGCTGGTTTTCACCATCGAAGCGCGCCTCGCCGACGGCACCAAAACGCGCGCCCGCGCCGGGTCCAAGCGACAGGCCGAACAGGCGGCGGCACAGGCGTTGCTGGCGCGTGTGGGCGATAGATGAGCGCGGTGTTTCTAAATTTCAACGCCTGGCGCAAGATGAGATTGCTTTGAATCGCCTAAAGCGGTTTGCGTTTGATGTGAATCGAAAGGGGATTCCCAAAGTGTTGTTTGTCTGATTCATTTCCCGTGAGGAGGTGGAGCATGGGCAAACCGTATTCTTTGGATCTTCGGCAGCGGATATGCGGGTATATTGCGGCCGGAAACTCTTGTCGCGCTGCGGGGCGGGTTTATGGCGTCAGTGCAGCGACGGCGGTGCGTTATGCGGCGGATCAACGTGAGCGGGGCGAGGTCACACCCAAGCCACAGGGCAGGCCAGCGGGCCGGTTTGGCAAGCTGGCACCGCATGCGGGTTTCCTGATCGAGATTGTCCGGGCTGAACCGGACATAACATTGCAGGAACTTGCGGGTGCGCTTGCGGAGACGCACGGCGTGAGCGTTCAGCTCTCCTCAATCCACCGGGCTCTGGAACGCGCAGGGTTTTCATATAAAAAAAGGACTTGTCGCGCAGGAACGTGACCGGCCCGCCCTGCATAAGGCGCGAAGGGAATGGATCAGCCGCCGCCAGCCGCGCATGCGCGCCGAACCGCACAGGCTGGTATTCATCGATGAAACCGCCGTCAAAACCAACCTCACCCGGTTGCGCGGGCGCAGCTTCAGGGGTGAGCGGCTTTATGGCACCGCACCCTTTGGAAAATGGGGCACGCAGACCTTCATCGCCGGGCTGACCCATAACGCGCTGATTGCACCCTGGGTGATCAGCGGCGCAATGGATGGATCGGCGTTCGAGACTTATATCGAGACCCAGCTTGCGCCTGCGCTGGACCCTGGAACTGTGGTCATTCCCGACAATCTTTCCACCCACAAAAGCCACCGCGCGGCACAGGCGTTGAGGGCGCGCGGATGCTGGTTCTTGTTCCTGCCACCCTACTCCCCGGATCTAAACCCGATCGAAATGGCGTTCTCAAAGTTGAAAGCTCACCTGCGAAGGGTTGGAGCAAGAACCTTCGATGCCCTCTTTGACGCCCTCAGCGACATTTGTGATCTCTTCGACCCAGACCAATGCTGGAACTTCCTCAAGGCCGCGGGATATGCCTCAGATTAAATGCAATATGCTTTAGATATTCCCTTTCCCGGGGCTTCAGCCCCGGATCGCGCCTGTCCGCCCGTCACGCCATGGGCGTGCTTGCAGCACGACGCCGGGCGCGATTCTCGCTCCCGCCCGGTCAGGCGCAATCCTCGGTGCGTTGCGGCGGCGTTTCTGTCCAAAGTCATCAGGCGCTAGTGCAACCCGTCCTGGCGGCGCGCCGTTATCCAAAGTTTGTTGCGAATACCATAAGGCTCCATCCGTTTGTATCGTCCGCCCGAGTACTTGGGCCAGTCAAGGGCAAGGCCCATCTTCACCAATTCGGCCCCCAGATCGCGGCCATCGGACAAGTAACAGGTCGCGACCTTTCGGTCGTACGAGAATTCCTGGCTAAGCTGAGCCGTGACCTCTCTGCCTTTGCAAAGTCTGACAAGCGCCCATTTCGACTTTTGCCCCCAGGGGTGATCCAACTCCGGCGCATCTATTCCCGCCAGTCGAATTTTTGTCCGGGCAATGACGATTGTATCGCCGTCAATGGCATAGCACCTTCCTCGCAAAGTCGCCCGTCTCAGGTCCTGTCCGGGACTCTGATAGAAAAACGCTATGAATATTCGCCGCAGAATTCCCATTTGGCCGCATATTTCGCATGTCGAATCAATTAACTATCGGTATCTTAACACATTTCCACTGGCCGCTTACTGCCGGGCCTGAGTTGCGGTTTCGGTGGGTGCCGCGCGAGTTATTTGTCTTGTACCGCGCCCATACATGGTTTCAGATGCGCGCGACGGAGTAATGGCCATGAAGGCGATTGATTTACTTGAAGAAATGACCGCCTGGCGGCAAGACTTTCACCGCCACCCCGAGCTTGGGTTTTACGAGGCGCGGACCGCGGCGCGCGTGGCCGGACTTTTGGAAAGCTTTGGGGTCGAGGTCCACACCGGCCTGGGCGGCACCGGCGTTGTTGGGGTGCTGCAGCGGGGCAACGGCGCCCGCGCCATCGGGCTGAGGGCTGATATGGACGCGCTGCCGATCGGCGAGCGGCCGGACCACGCCTATGGCTCGGAAACCCCCGGCGTTATGCACGCCTGCGGGCACGACGGGCATATGAGCATGCTGCTGGGGGCGGCGAAATATCTGGCCCGTGAGGGCGCATTCAACGGCTGTGTGGTGTTCATCTTTCAGCCGAACGAAGAGCATGGGCTGGGGGCCAAAGCGATGATCGGCGACGGGCTTTTTGCCCGCTTTCCGGTCGATCAGGTCTTCGCCATCCACAACATGCCGGGCCAGCCGCTGGGCACCGTCGCCACCCGCGCCGGGCCGATGACCGCCTCCGAAAGCCTGTTTGAGATCGAGATTGCCACGCGCGGCGGTCACGCGGCCCTGCCGCATATGGGGGTCGATGCGATTACGGTCGGGGCCGAGATCGTCGGCGCGTTGCAGACCATCGTGTCGCGCAAGCTCGATCCCGGTCAGAACGGCGTCGTGTCGGTAACCGGGTTCACCACCGACGGGCGGCGCAATGTGCTGCCGGGCCGGGCGGTGCTTTCCGGCGACGCGCGGGCTTTGACGCCCGCGGCCAACGCCACCATCGAAGCGCATATGCGCCAGATCGTCGGGGGTATTTGCGCGGCCCATGGGGCCGAAGCAACTGTGAAGTATGACACGATTTTCCCGCCCACCATCAACGACGGCGATGCGGTCAGCGCTGTCGCCGGGGCCGGGCGCGCGCTGTTGGGCGAAGACGCCGTCAACGCCGCCTGCGCGCCGATGCTATTCTCCGAAGATTTCGCCCATATGGCGGCAGCCGTGCCGGGGGCCTTGCTGCTCTTAGGCAATGGCACCGAGGGGGCCAGCGCCCGCCCCCTGCATGCGGCCGGTTACGACTTTAGCGATGCGGCACTGGTGCCTGGCTCGTCGTTTTGGGTGGCGCTGGTCGAGCACCAGCTTGCCGGCGGTCCGGATTGATATTGCGCGCCCGCCTGGCCGGGGCCGCGATCACCAAACCCATCACCACGCCTCGACACGGGGTGGTGCGACGCGGCTTTACCCGCGGCGTAACACCGCTTTCAGGCGTGCCCAGCCGCCGGGGCTGACCAGAAACGACAACGCGAAGCCGGTGGCAAAACCGCCCAGATCA
Source organism: Paracoccaceae bacterium (assembly GCA_965247915.1). Lineage (GTDB taxonomy): Bacteria > Pseudomonadota > Alphaproteobacteria > Rhodobacterales > Rhodobacteraceae > JAKZRT01. The sequence goes on along the minus strand of OZ252048.1, from coordinate 3,768,676 downwards.
GCCACCCAGTCGTTGCGCCCGTCAAAAAGCGCGGTGAACAGCAGCTGAATGCCCATCAACACAGCGATCAGGCGGAAGGCCCCCAGCCGCTGCTGCCCCGTGGCCCCGGCGACCAGCCACAGAATATAACTGTAAGCCCCGATCAGCCCGTAAACCGCCGGATAACCGCCGATCAGCGGTACCGGATCGTCGAGAACCAGCGAATAGGCCAGCGCCCCGCCGATGGCGGACCCGAAAAACACCACCGCCACCGCCCAGCCCCGGAACACCTCGCCCACCATCTTGCCCAGGGCCAGCAAGAGGACCAGCGCGAAGATCGCATGGCCAAAGCCCAGGTGCACAAACGGATAGGTGACGAAACGGCGCGTCAACTCGGCTGGATAGCGGCCGTTGGCGACCATCCAGTCCAGGGCCTCGGCGAAATATCCGTAGTCCATTATCGCAGTCGCACGCCAGCCGATACCGGCCGGCCCGCCCCAATAGGCGCTTTCGGCACCCCACAGGGCAAATTCGGCGCCAAAGACCACCAATGCCAACGCCACCACCACTGGCGGCAGCGGATTGACCGGCGAAGGTTCACGGGTGTCTGACAAGGCGTTCCTTCCGGCCCAGGTTGACGGGCGATTGCGCCAGCGATAAGCGACGAGCGATCTAATTGCCAGACGGAGCCTGTCCATGGCCACAACGCAAGTGCCCCAGGGCATCGCCGGGTTCACCCCGCGCGTATTCTCCGGCATCCAGCCGTCGGGCGGCCTGACGCTGGGCAATTACCTGGGCGCGGTCAAACGCTTTGTCGAAATGCAGGCGGATGGGTTCGAGACCATCTATTGCATGGTCGATCTGCACGCGATCAGCGTCTGGCAGGACCCGGCCGCGCTGCGCCAGAATACCCGCGAACTCGCCGCGTTTTTCATCGCCGCCGGCCTCGACTCGCAAAAATCAATCCTGTTCAACCAAAGCCAAGTGGCCGAACACGCGCAACTGGGTTGGGTCTTCAACTGTGTGGCGCGCCTGGGCTGGATGGGCCGGATGACCCAGTTCAAGGATAAGGCCGGCAAGAACTCGGAAAACGTTTCGCTCGGGCTTTTTGCCTATCCGGCGCTGATGGCGGCTGACATTCTCTTGTATCACGCCACCCATGTGCCGGTCGGTGATGACCAGAAACAGCACCTGGAACTGACCCGCGACATCGCTGCCAAATTCAACAACGACTTCGGAACCGCGTTCTTCCCGATCACCGAACCGGTGATCGAAGGCGTGGCCACCAAGGTGATGAGCCTGCGCGACGGCACCAAGAAGATGTCGAAATCCGACCCCTCGGACATGTCCCGCATCAACATGGACGATGACGCCGACACCATCGCGCGAAAATTCCGCAAGGCCCGCACCGACCCGGACGCTCTGCCGTCCGAGGCCAAGGGTCTGGAAGGCCGCACCGAAGCGGCCAATCTCATTGACATCTACGCGGCCCTCAGCGACCAGAGCGTCGACGCGGTGCTGGCCCAGGTGGGCGGCAAGGCATTTTCCGAGTTCAAGCCGCTGCTCGCTGACCTGGCCGTGGCAAAACTGGGACCGATATCGACCGAAATGACCCGCCTGATGCGCGACCCGGCCCAGATCGACCAAGTTCTCGCCGAAGGCGCCGCCCGCGCCCGCGACATCGCCGCCCCGATCCTGGCACGAACCTACGAGATTGTCGGCATGGTCGGGGCGTGACACCCCGACCGACGGTGGCAAGACTGGTCGCCTCAGAGCATCGCAAATATGCGGCTCGGTCCGCCGGTGCCGCCTTTGTGCTTTGGCGCGCCGACAATCAGCGTGGCCCCCGCAGCGGGCACGTTGTTCAGACCGGCCAGACATTCGATGCCGTAGCGCCCCGACGGCAGCCAGGCATAATGCGATACGAAATCGGCGCTGGGGCCGTGGTCCAGCGACAGGCTGTCAACCGCAAGCGCGGCCGAGGTGGTTTCCTCCAGCAGCATCAGCGTCGCCTCGATATGGAAGCCCGGGAAATGCATCACCCCGGTGTCATCGGCGTTGCGAAAGCCATCGCCGCCGGTCTTGGCATCCCAGCCCGAATTCATCGCAACGCAGGCCTTGTCCGGGATCGGGCCATTGGCCGAAATCCAGGCCTTCAAGTCGTCCGGTGTTACCCGAGTATCCGGGTCGCTGGCCGCGCGTTCGCGAATGTGCACGACGCAGAGCGGGATCACCAGATCGCTGACCGGAATTTCATCGACCGAGGCCCCGTCCTCGGAAAAGTGCAAAGGCGCATCGATGTGCGTTCCGGTGTGTTCGTTGATCGTCAGATTCAAGAGGTTGAAGCCATGTTCGGCAAAATTGAACCCTTGCTTTCGTTCGAAGCCCGGCGCGCCGAAATAGGTGGGAAACGACTCGTCATAAGTATGGGTCATGTCCACAACCCCGCCGTGCGATCCCGCCAGCGCCGACGGGGCCGAAATCACGCCACCAACTGTTGCTGCCGCCGCAGTGACCGCGCTGGCGCGGAAAAAATCCCGGCGCGACAGCATCCGTTCCTTCACCGAATTCATCACACAAATATTGCACATTTGTTTCCCTCCCAAGGTTTTCGCCTCGCGTCTACCGCAGTCGGCGCGGCCCGCAATTGTCAGGTTACTGCCGCCGAAGCAATTTCACCTAGCGATTTTCGCCGAATATTTCGGAGAAACCCTGCGGTTGGCAGCGGATGAGCTGACGAGAGGTCGCCGCGATTCCGCCGCCCCGATCCTGGCGCGAACCTATGAGATTTTGGGCATGGACGGCGGGTGAGCCGCAAGAAAATTGACGAATTTTCTTCGCCCCGAAAAATCTTCGCAAAGATTTTTCACCGTCGTCAGATCGCGGGTTGCCCGCGCATTTGGCAGGTGCGATCCGAACAACAGCGCTTGCCTGACCGGCAAATTCGGGTTCACATCCAAACTTCCGGCACGGATGCCGGTGCGACCAAAGCAGGCCGATGACAGAGTTCCCCCGCGGCTTGCCCATGGTGACCTGCAAGAGGTCCTGCCCGACGTCTTTTTCGTCATGGGCCAGATGGTGCTGGAATTCGACGACGTGCGCCGACAGTTCAGCCGCAACATGACCGTTGTGCGCGATGGGCGCGATTTGACTTTGGTCAACAGCCTGCGACTGGATGATGCGGGTCTGAGGCAGCTCGACGACCTCGGTCTTGTGCGTAACATCGCGAGGCTTGGCTGGTTCCACGGCCGCGACGACGCCTTTTACATCGACCGATACGCGGCTCGGTTCTGGGCACCCGAGGGGTTCGAATTCGGTCGCGGCGAAAAACCTGACCACCCGCTCGCCGCCGATCAGCCCGGACCGGTGGCCGACAGCACAGTCTTCCTGTTTGAAACCACCAACCGTCCCGAGGCGATCCTGCGCCTGGCGCGGCACGGTGGGGTTCTGATCACCTGCGACAGCTTGCAAAACTGGGCCGAAGCGGACGAATATTTTGACGCGCCGACGGCCAAGTCCATGGGTGCTTCGGGGTTTCTGAAACCCGCCAACGTCGGACCGGGGTGGCGCAACGCCGCCAAACCCGAGGCCGCCGATTTTCAGCGCCTGATGGCAGTGCCGTTCAACCATCTGCTCAGCGCCCACGGGACACCGTTGCTGAAAACCGCGCAGCGCGAAGTCGCTAAGACATTGGGCGAAATATTCGACATCTGAACGCTGGTGCGGCAAAAGTCAGGGGTCAGCCGGATGGTCGGTCCGGCGCAGCGTCGCGGCGCTCTCCGCGCGCCCTGCTGAAGTCCCGCCTTGCCTGGTCGAACCTGCGGACAGCCCCGCCCAGCGGCGTTTCCATACGATTGAACCTGATCGGCTGCGCACGGCGGCTTTGCAGAACTGGACGTTTCGCCGGCGATTTCAGATAATACATGGACTAGGAAAGGAGCCCGCCCATGTCCCACGCCGAACCCGAGACCCGCATCGGCCACGTCCACCTGAGGGTCGCCGATCTGGATCGCGCCGTCGCCTTTTACCGCGATGTGATCGGATTAGAGGTACAACATCAATACGGCGATCAGGCGGCGTTTTTGGCGGCCGGCGGCTATCACCACCATCTGGGCCTGAACACCTGGGAAAGCCGCGGCGGCACCGCGCCGCCGCCAGGCCATACCGGGCTTTATCACACGGCGTTTCTGTTCCCCGACCGCCGCGCCCTGGGCCGCGCCCTGCGCCGCGCGATGGATGCCGGCGTCGAACCGACCGGCGCGTCCGATCACGGGGTCAGCGAAGCGATCTATTTCGACGATCCGGATGGCAACGGAGTTGAAATTTACCGCGATCGCGCGGTCGAAGACTGGCCCCGCGATGCTGACGGAAACCCGGCGATGACCCGAACTCCGCTTGATCTTCCCTCGATCCTGGCCGCGGCCGCCGCTTGAGTCCTCTGGACGCCTTGCGCCTTCCGGCCTAGGTTCGCCGGGTTCCGAAAAGGGCTCGACAATGGCAACCGGCACCAATATCCGCACCTTTTTTCAGGGCACTTGGCACGACGACGATGTGATGATTATGCGCGCCGCCGATCATGGGTCGTGGCTGGGCACCACGGTTTTTGACGGAGCGCGATGGTTCGAGGGCGTGGCCCCCGATCTGGCGGCCCATTGCGACCGCGTGAACCGGTCAGCCGAGGCGCTGATGATCACACCCACGGTCACCGCCGAAGAAATGGTTTCGATCATCCGCGCGGGGCTGAAAGGCTATGCACCGGGGGCTGCGGTCTATATCCGGCCGATGTATTGGGCGCTGGAGGGTGGCGATCTGGGCGTGGTGCCAAAGCCCGGCGAGACCGGGTTTGCCATATGCCTGGAAGAAATACCCATGGCCGCGCCGGGTGCGGCGACGACCCTGACCACAACCCGCTTTCGCAGGCCGGTGCTGGAAGACGCGGTGGTCGATGCGAAAGCGGGATGTCTTTACCCCAACAACGCCCGCATGCTGGCCGAGGCCCGCGCCAGGGGCTTTGGCAACGCTCTGGTGGCTGACGCCATGGGCAATGTCGCCGAAACAGCGACGGCCAACATTTTCATGGTCCGCGACGGCGCGGTGTTCACACCCGTAGCCAACGGCACGTTCCTGGCCGGGATAACGCGCGCGCGGCATCTGACCAACTTACGCGCCGAGGGCATCGAGGTGCACGAGACTGTGCTGAATTTCGACGACTTCCGCGCCGCCGACGAGGTGTTCATGTCGGGCAACATGATGAAAGTGACGCCGGTCACCGAATTCGACGGCACCCATTATCAATCCGGCCCGGTCACCGCCCGGGTGCGCGAGATGTATTGGGACTGGGCTCTGTCCGAGGGCTGAACGCCGGTTCCGCACAGATCAGACCGGGCACCGCCGCAGGCAGCGCAAGACATACGAGGACAAGGGGCGCTGCCTCGATTCGCCTCGAAATATTTCTCAAAGCCAAGAAATGGGGTCAACTCCTCCTGTCAATCATCATTCTTCCATAAATACTTATCTGTCCGCGGTCTGCTATTTTGTTGGCGGGCGGGAGGCCGGCAAATACTTGACCCGCTTTGAGGTCGTCTGGGAGCCGGGTCCCCAGCCCCTTGGGTAACCACCCAAACCGAACTGTTGACTGGCCCGGCGCTGTTGTCGCCAAGGCCGCAGATAAGGATGGATAACGTGACCTTAACACCTTACTTCGCGGGATGCGACATTTCGCGGGACGGCCTGGACATTTGCCTGTTGCAGGGCGACAGCGAGCGTCATTTCAGTTTGCCGAACACGCCGCAGGGCCATGCGATGCTGCTTGAGAAGTTGGCCGGAACATCGCCTGAGCTCGTCGTTCTGGAGGCCAGTGGCGGCTATGAATCGGCGCTGTATGAGGCCCTTCAGGGCGCCGGAGTTCCGGTGGCGCGGCTGCTGCCCCAGCGGGTCCGGCAATTCGCCTATGCAGGCGGGCAACTGGCCAAGACCGACCGGATCGATGCCTATATTCTGGCGCTGTTCGGCCAGCGGATGCGCCCCGCACCAAGCCTCGATGAGCCAGCAGGTCAGCGCTACATCAAGGCTTTGACCACGCGACGGCGGGCGCTTCTGACCCGCCGCATTGCCGAAAAATGCCAGCTCAAACAAGCCGCGTTTGAAGATATCCGCGCCATGATCCGCCACGCACTGACCCGGTTGGAGGCCGATATCAGGGCGCTGGACGCGCAGATCAATGCCCTGATCGAAGCGGACACGGCCTGGCGCAATCGCGCCCGCCGCCTGACCAGCCTTCCCGGGATCGGGGCGGTCACCAGTGCGGCGATGATTGCCGGGCTTCCCGAGCTCGGCCGCGTCACACGCGGGGAAATCGCCGCTCTGGTCGGCGTGGCACCGTTCGCGCGGCAAAGCGGTCGCTGGCGTGGCAAACGGGTGTGCCGCGGCGGGCGAAAAGACCTGCGAAATACCCTCTACATGGCGGCGCTGTCGGCGACACGCGCCAAAAGAACCCCGTTCTCTGCCCTCTACCAGCGGCTCGTCGATGCAGGAAAACCACCCAAACTGGCCATCACCGCCGTCATGCGAAAAATGGTCGTTACCCTGAATGCAATGGAACGCGATCAGAAATTCTACGCAATATAAACACTGTTGCTCCGGGGGGCGCGAGGGGTGCAGAGCGTCTGGCGATTTGTCCAGTGGACAAATCGAGCTTTGCACGACCGAAGCGCGCCGCTGATACGGGTCGGTCCCTGTCGTTCGGCGCTAAAATCGGTCCACCGGACCGATTTCTTCACGCACTTCACCCCTCGCCCCGGGGCGACGCGTGCAACGCGGCGCAATAATTGCGGATCAGCGCCCCAACACCCGGTTTATGTGGCCCATTTTCCGGCCTTCGCGCACTTCGGCCTTGCCGTAAAGATGCAGCGCGCTTTGGCCGTCGGCGACGATTGCGTCGGCGCGCAGCACGTCGTCGCCGATCAGGTTCTCCATCTCGATGTCTGAATGGCGCGTGGCGTGGCCCAAAGGCCATCCTGCGACCGCGCGGATGTGTTGTTCAAACTGGTCGATGGCAGCGCCATTTTGCGTCCAGTGGCCGGAATTATGCACGCGCGGGGCGAATTCGTTGACTACAAGTCCATCGGGGGTCACAAAAATCTCGACCCCGATCACGCCGACATAATCGAGCGCAGTCAGGATCTTGGCGGTCAATAACACAGCATCGCTGCGCTGGCCTGAGGTCAGGCGGGCCGGCACACGCGTGGTGCGAAGGATCCCGCCCTCGTGCAGATTTTCGCCTGGATCATAACAGGCGGTCGCCCCGTCTTTGCCGCGCGCACCGATAACCGAGACCTCGTGGGTGAAGGCGACCAGGCCTTCCAGAATCGCGGGCGCGCCGCGCATCGCCGCCAGCGCTGCACCGGCGTGGTCGGCTGCGCCGATGCGCACCTGACCCTTACCGTCATAGCCCAGACGCCGGGTTTTCAGGATCGCGGGCCGCCCGATCTGATCCAGCGCCGCATCCAGCGAGGCCGCATCATCGACCGGCGCGAACCGGGCCGTTACCAGACCCAGGCCTTGCAGAAAGGTTTTTTCGTCCAGCCGGTCCTGGCTGATCGCCAGGGCGGCGCGCGGCGGGTGGACCGGGGCGTGGGCCTCCAGCGCGTCAAGGGCTGTGGCGGGGATGTTCTCAAATTCAAAGGTCACCACGTCCACGTCGCGGGCAAAGGCCGCCAGAGCGGCGATATCATCCCAGGTGCCCTGGACGCATTTATCGGCCACTTGCCCCGCAGGCGGCGCGGGCGAAGGGTCGTAGATGTGGCACCTGAGGCCCAGGCGCGAGGCCGCCACCGCCAGCATCCGGCCCAGCTGACCACCGCCCAGGATGCCGATGACCGACCCCGGGGGCAGGGCGGCGCGGCTCACGCGCCCGCCAGCCGCTGACCGATGGCTTCAAGCGCCTCTGCCAGCACCTCATGCGCGCCGCCGGTGCGCAGGGCGGTGGTCAACTGCAGGCTCAGCGTCGCCTCGGTCGCCAGTTCGTCGCGTTCGCGGATCAGGCTGCCTGCGCCGTTTTTTTCCATGGTGGCCAGGTAGCCGGAGATCAACTGGGTTGCATAAAATTCCGCCGCGTCCGTATCGCCGGTCTGCCCGCCCAGCCAGCCCGCGCCGGTGGCCATCAGGTCCAGAAAGCCGGACACCATCGTGCAGATCGCGAAATGCGCGTTCAGCGCGTCTTCGCTGGCCACCGGCACCACCGGGTTTTCCGGCGCGAAGAATTCTGCCAGCAGGGCGTGATCGCCGTAGGCCGCCAGTGGGCAGCCGCCGAGCGCGAGATATTCCATCGGGATGGTCTGGACGAAATCGGCGGCGGGTGCGCAGAGCGCTTCAAGCCGGGCACGCGGCACCGCCGCCATGACCGAGACGATGCGCTGCTCGGCGCGGAACCTGAGCGGGTCAATGACAGCTTCGGCCACCTGCGGGCGCAGGCAGAGAAAGACCACATCCGCGGCGTCGATGACCGCTTGCGGGCTGGCCAGGGCGATACCGCAATCGCGGACCAGCGCGGCGGATATGTCGGTGTTGCGGTGCGTGGCGGTGATGGCATACCCCTTGGCGGCGAGGTGCCGGATCATGGGTGTGGCGATGGCGCCGGTGCCGATGAACCCTAGGCGGCTCATCCCTCGGGCGCTTCCTTGACCGAGGCCGAAAGGGCGGCGCGCCAGGCGTCAAGACGGTCGGCCAAGCCTGGGTCTGACGTGGCAAGGATCGCGGCCGCCAGCAGACCGGCGTTCACCGCCCCGGTCTCGCCTATGGCCATGGTCGCCACCGGAAACCCGCGCGGCATCTGAACGATGGAATAAAGGCTGTCGAGGCCGCCAAGCGCGCGGGTTTCCACCGGGACGCCAATGACCGGCACCCGTGTTTTCGACGCCATCATACCCGGCAGATGCGCGGCCCCGCCGGCACCCGCAATGATGACCTTCAAGCCCCGGTCCGCCGCCGCCCGCCCGTATTCCCACAAGCGGTCGGGGGTGCGATGCGCCGAGACAATGCGCGTCTCATAGGCGACGCCGAGCGCATCCAGCACCTCGGCCGCGTGTTTCATGGTCGCCCAGTCGGACTGGCTGCCCATGATAATTCCCACATGAATGTCCGCCATTCCGGCCCCCGAAGTCAGAGGCGCGGACTATAGCGCCATGCGCGCCACGCGCAATCACCCGGTGGACCGGACACGTGAGCCACGATGGTGAGATATCGCTCAGCGCCGCGCCCGGATCAGGCGATGATATCCGGGGTCAGTCGGTCTTCGACATTGGCGATTCGGTCTTTCAGGACCAGTTTCTGCTTTTTCAGTCGGCGCAGGGTCAGCTGATCGCTGCGCCCCTTTTCCTCGAGCGCCTGAATGGCTTCGTCCAAATCACGGTGTTCGCGCCGCATCACCCCAAGCCGAACCCTTAGCACTTCTTCGCTGTCCATTTCTGGCATAAAGGTCATTTTTCTTTGCGCAACGTTCCTGTTGCCTTGTCCGGCGATCATAGCCCGGTTAGGTGATTCCCTCCAACAAAATGCCAAAAGGCCTTGCTGGACAGGCCCTTGGAGCAGCACGGAGGCTTCCCCATATTGACATTATGGCTGCCTTCGGGGGCCGATATGACGCTCGCTTTATCAAGGACGTGTCGTTGACGAAGTTTACCCTTGATTCGCACCCGTTTCTGTTGGGTTTTGAACAACTTGAACGATTGGTCGAACGAACCGCCAAGGCCGCCAGCGACGGCTATCCGCCGTTCAATATCGAGGCCAAGAGCGAAAATTCCTATCGCATCACCCTGGCTGTTGCCGGGTTTGGCGAAGACGATCTGACGATCACCGTCGAAGACCGGCAGCTGGTCGTGCGCGGGCGCCAGGCCGACGACAGCGGCGACAAGGTGTTTCTGCACCGGGGCATCGCGGCCCGGCAGTTTCAGCGGTCGTTCGTGCTGGCCGAAGCGGTCGAAGTCGGAGCGGCGGGGCTGGAAAACGGTCTGCTGCACATCGACCTGACCCGGGCCGAGCCCGAGCAGGTCGTGCAGACCATAAGAATCAACGCCAATAAGGGGTAGGAAAATGCAGAGCAAATTCAATTTTGGCGCGAATATCAGCAACATCGTTTATGTGCGCGCGGTGGCCGTGGCCGATCTGCCGGACGAATTGCGCGCCCTGATCCCCGATACCGACGAGATCTATGCGGTCCCTAATGCGGCTGGCGAGCGACTGGCCCTGGTGCCCAACAAGCGGCTTGCCTTCGAGCTGGCCAAAGAAAATGATCTGTCTCCGGTGAACGTCCACTGATTAAGGGGCCGCTGGCCGCGCGGGTCGCCCCGAAGGCCGGCCAATTTTGCGGCGCCGCGAGCGACGCAAGGACCGGACCCAATGCCGAAAATCGCGGTGGCACGGTGGTCAGCGAAATGACAAGCTGCAAACCCTTTGGTCTGGGCATCACGATGGCTCGCCCGGACCCGACCAGATACCATAGGTGCTGCGGAAATACTCGATGCAGGCGGTGTCCGCCCGGGCCCGATCATGGCCGAGGCGAACGAAGGAATGCAGTCGCTCGCTGAAATGTGCCGCACCACGGGATTCGTGCTGGAAGCGTGACATGAGAAGCCAGATCGGGATCTTGTTTCGGGTCAGGTGGCCTGACAGCCAGGGGTCATCGACGGTCCACAAGATTTCCGGAATCTCAAATACTTCCTCGGGAAAGAATTGCGGCCGGACCATGAACCCGCGGTGCCCTTCGAGGATGTCCAGATAGCCTTCGCGCACAAAGGGCGTATCCTTGTACCGAAACAGCGATGTCAGGCGCCTAAACCTGTAGGTCAGACCTTTGCGACGGACCTGCGCGCGCGGCGCGCGGCGATTGGCGGGAAAGTACCGCAGGCCAGGCCGGCGACGGTCGAGATCGTATCCTTTTTGAACCAGACAGGCATCGGGCTGGCGCAAACGACCATCCGCAAACGACCATCGACAAACTTCTGCGCCCAGTCCGGTGCGTACGACTGGTCGTCATCGCATACAATAACCTCGACGTCGTCATCCCGGTAATCCTGAAGGGTCGGCAACAGCTTGGTTGCTGGCCCGAAATCTTCCGCTACTCGGCGAACCGTAATGCCGCGCGGTAATTTCGGGATGTCAATTTCAGCGTTGGGAAACCGCCGGTATTCAAGGGGGATATTAACCCGGATTTCGGATATATCCGCGGTCTGTTCGAGCAGGTCGATCAGCGTCGGTTCGATAAACGGCAAACGCGGCGGGATTGTTGTCAGAGATACAACGAGCCTGGTCATTTCCGATCAGTTCCCGGCCACCAGCCCCATCTGTTCGAGCTTCAGCAGAACCTGCTGCGCGCAATAGTCGACATCGACCAATTCGGTGTCCAGGCGCAGTTCGGGCGATTCGGGAACGTCGTAAGGGTCTGAAATGCCGGTGAATTCCTTGATCTTTCCGGCCCGCGCCAAAAGGTAGAGCCCCTTGCGGTCGCGGCGTTCGCATTCTTCGATGCTGGTGGCAACGTGGACCTCGACAAAGGCGCCGAAGGCTTCAATCTCTTCGCGCACGATGCGGCGGGTGGTGGCGTATGGCGCAATTGGCGCGCAAATGGCGATGCCGCGGTTCTTGGTGATCTCGGTGGCGACAAAGCTGATGCGGCGGATGTTCAGATCGCGGTGTGCTTTCGAAAATCCAAGTTCCGAGCTGAGGTTCTTGCGCACAATGTCGCCGTCCAAAAGCGTGACCGGGCGACCGCCCATTTCCATCAACTTGACCAACAGCGCGTTGGCGATGGTCGATTTGCCCGACCCGGAAAAACCGGTGAAAAACACCGTAAACCCCTGCTGGCTGCGCGGCGGGCGCGATTTGCGGAGCTCGGCCACGACCTCGGGGAAGGAAAACCAGTCGGGAATATCCAGCCCCTCGGACAGACGGCGCCTGAGTTCGGTGCCGGAAATGTCCAGCACGGTCGCGCCTTCGGCCACTTCATCGGCGGGCTGATATTGGGCGCGGTCCTGGACATAGACCATGTGTTTGAAGGGGAGCATTTCGATCCCCATCTCGTCCTGGTGCTGCGCGAACAGGTCCTGCGCGTCGTAGGGACCATAGAAATCGTCGCCTGCCGAATTTTTGCCCGGCCCCGCATGGTCGCGCCCGACGATCAGATGCGTGCAGCCATGGTTCTTGCGGATCAGCCCGTGCCACAGCGCCTCGCGCGGGCCACCCATGCGCATGGCCAGATGCAAAAGGGAAAGGTGCGTGGTGGCCTGGGGGTATTGGTCCAGCACCGCCTCGTAACAGCGCACCCGGGTGAAATGGTCGATGTCGCCGGGTTTGGTCATGCCGACGACCGGGTGGATCAACAGGTTCGCCTGCGCCTCGCGCGCGGCGCGGAAGGTCAGTTCCTGATGCGCGCGATGCAGCGGGTTGCGGGTTTGAAAGGCCACGATCTTGCGCCAGCCCAGTTTGCGGAAAAAGGCGCGCATTTCGTTCGGCGTGTCGCGGCGGGCGCGAAAATCGTAATGCACCGGCGGCTGGATGCCGGTGATGTGGCCACCGAGACAGACCTCGCCGGAAACATGCTCAAGGTAATTCACCGCCGGATGCGCGATGTCATTGCTGCCAAAGACTTTTTTTGCCTCGCGCGACTTGTCGGGGGTCCATTTGTCGGTGATCGACAGGATCGCCAGTATCACCCCCTCGGGGTCGCGCAGCGCGATGTCTTGCCCCGGCTCGACGGTGTCGGCAAAGGCCTGGGCGACATCCAGCGTCACCGGCATCGGCCAAAATGTGCCGTCGGCCAGCCGCATATTCTCGACGACATTGTCGTAATCGGCCTGGCCCAGAAACCCCTTCAACGGGCTGAAACCGCCGTTCATCAACAGCTCAAGATCGCAGATATGGCGCTGGGTCAGGTCCCAGCTCGGCAGATCGGCGGCCTCGGATTTCAGCTTTTGTGCGCTGTTGTGCGAGACGAACAGTTCGGGAACTGGGGCAAGATTTGACAAATTCATTGCGGTCTTTCCGGAATGCGCCCCCTTGAGGCGGCAGATAATCATTGGCGCTACGGACTATTTGGGGTCGCGCCTGAATTCAAGCGCTGCGGTTGGCGCAGGTCGCAAAGCTGGCGATTTTGCCGCACCAAAGACGCCGGCCGTCCGGGAGCGGATGTCAAATTGAGCGCCTGCGGCGCAAACTCCCGGGTCTTTGCCGTAATTCATGAAACAAACCTCACGCAGTTTTCAGACCGCGCGGGCTGGCCAATGGCCCCCGAAATACCACATGCTGGGCAGGCGAGAGACAATGGCGAGGCCCAGGATGGAACATTACTCACGGCGGGGTGTCATTATTGGCGGCGCGTTATTGGCCATGGTTCCGGTCTTGGCCCGCGCCGGTCTCTTTTCGAAGGACGGGCCGGTTTTCTCCAAAGCCGGGGCGGCGATCCGCGGCACCGATCCGGTGGCCTATTTCACCGACGCGCGCCCGGTGGCTGGTGCCAGCGACATCGCGACCAAATGGATGGGCGCGAACTGGCACTTTGTCAGCGCTGATAACCGCGCCGCGTTCGAGGCCAACCCCTACGCCTATGCCCCCCAGTACGGCGGTTATTGCGCCTGGGCGGTGGCCAGCGGCTATACCGCGTCAACCGACCCCGAGGCTTGGACGATTGTCGATGGCAGGCTCTACCTGAACTTTTCCAAAGGCGTTCAGAAAACATGGGCGCAGGATATCCCCGGCAACATCGCCAAAGGCGACGCCAACTGGCCGGGGCTGCTGGCCGAACTGGGCTGACGCCAGGCTATTCGGCGGCCTCGGACAGCGCGGTCTGGGCCTCGGACAGGAATTTCTCGGCGTCAAGTGCTGCCATGCATCCCATACCGGCGCTGGTGACAGCCTGGCGATAGACGTGATCGGTCAGATCGCCGGCCGCGAACACGCCGGGCACCGAGGTGCGGGTGCTGCCGGGTTCAACCGTCACATAGCCACCCTGATAGGTTTCCAGCTGGTCCCTGACCAGTTCGGACGCCGGCGTATGGCCGATGGCCACAAAGAACCCCTTGCAGGGCAATTCGGTGATCGCGCCGGTGTGTACGTGCCGGAGCCGCACGCCTTCGACGCCAAGCGGGTAATCCGAGCCCACAACCTCGTCCAGCGTGTGGTTCCACAGGACCTCGATCTTGGGGTTCTCAAACAGCCGCTTTTGCAGGATCTTATCGGCGCGCAGCTCGTCGCGCCGATGGATCAGCGTAACCTTCGAGGCGAACTTGGTCAGAAAAATCGCCTCTTCAACAGCGGTGTTGCCGCCGCCAATCACCGCCACCTCTTGCCCGCGATAGAAAAACCCGTCGCAGGTGGCGCAGGCCGACACGCCAAAACCTTTGAATTTTTCTTCCGAAGGCAAGCCCAGCCATTTGGCCTGGGCGCCGGTCGCCAGAATCAGCGCGTCGGCGGTCCAGGTGGTGCCGCTGTCGGCCACCGCCGTGAACGGGAGTCTGGACAGATCGACGGAGGTTATATGGTCCGAAATTACCTCGGTGCCAACGGCCTGGGCGTGGGTTTGCATCCGAACCATCAGGTCGGGGCCCTGAACCTCGGTGTCGCCGGGCCAGTTTTCCACGTCGGTGGTGATGGTCAATTGACCACCCGGTTCGATGCCCTGGATCAGAACCGGATCCAGCATCGCGCGCGACGCATAGACCGCCGCCGTATAGCCCGCCGGACCCGAGCCGATAATCAGAACTTTGGAATGGCGCGTCGTGGTCATGTTTCTTTGCCCTAAAGTCGGTGTTGCCCAGCATATAGTAAGTGTGGTCAGAAACCGGAACCCCTTGGGAGCTGGCGCAACTCGCCGCTCGCGCACTTGTCAACCGAAATTGATTTCTGCAATGAAATGCGTTTGGATCACCGGATCAACAACGGAGCTTGAGACCGTGCCGACACCCGCGGAATTGGCCATGCTGCAGCGCTACGACGCCAGCTATGAACGCGGCACCGGTGGCGTGATGATCGAAATTGAACGCAGCGTCTGCGGCTGTGACTTTGGGGCCAACAGCTGGACCACCAGGGCGCAGGCCGACGCGATGATTTTGGACCTGGGGCTTGGGCCGGGGGTGCGGCTTTTGGACATCGGGTCGGGTTCGGGCTGGCCGGCGCTCTATTTTGCGGAACAAAGCGGCTGCGATGCGGTGCTGGTCGACATACCGCCTGCCGGGATCAAGATCGCCCGCGAGCGCGCACAAAAACTGGGCATTTCCGAACGCATTGAGGCCTTGCAGGGCGACGCGGCGGCGCTCGATTTTCCGGCGGCGAGTTTTTCGGTTGTGACCCACAGCGACTTGCTGTGTTGCCTGGTCGAGAAAAAGGCCGCCCTGCGCGAGTGCCGCCGAATTTGCGCCGATGGCGGCAAGATGCTGTTTACGGTTCTGTTTGTGACACCCGGGCTGGCGCCGGACGATCACGCGCATGCCTTGGCCGCTGGACCGGACTTCATAGGTGCCGAGGCCAGCTATCCCACATTGCTTGCCGCAACCGGCTGGCAGGTCTTGCGCAGCGACGATTTGACCGAAGAGCTGCTCGCCACCTACAAAAGTCAGCTTTCGGCCGATCGCAAGCATCGCCAAGACCTGGTCAGCATGATCGGCGAGATCGAGACCGCAGATCGCCTGAAAATGTGGGAGATGAAAGCCAAGGCGGTGGAACGGGGCCTGTTCAAGCGCGCGCTGTTCGTTGCCCGGCCGGATGTTTCCTAACAAACTTGCGCCAACACGAAATATTATTGCGCTATTCGCGGTCCACGGGTATCTTCCTTCCGCGAGGTCCTTGGGAGGCGTAAAATTGGCCGGGCATAAACTTGATCCGATCGACCGCATGATCCTGGCTCAATTACAGGGCGACGGGCGGATGACCAATGTCGAACTGGCCAGCCGCGTGGGCATATCGGCCCCGCCGTGCCTGCGCCGGGTGCGGACGCTGGAAGACCAGGGCTATATCCGCGGCTATCACGCCGACGTCGACGCGCGCACGCTCGGGTTCGAGGTGTCGGTGTTCGCCATGGTCGGGCTGGTCAGCCAGGCCGAGGCCGATCTCAGCGCTTTCGAGGACCGTTGCCGCGCCTGGCCGCTGGTCCGCGAATGCCACATGCTGAACGGCGAGGTCGATTTCATTCTGAAATGCGTGGCCCCGGACCTATCGACCTTCCAGAGCTTTCTGACCGAAGAGCTGACGGCGACCGACAACGTCGCCAGCGTCAAAACCTCGCTGGTGATCCGCGACGCCAAGGATCAGCCGGGCGTGCCTTTTGAATTGCTTGAGGCGCGGCTGGCGCAATCTGCCTGAGCCGGGCGGGACTGGGCCTCAAATAACCGACCGATTTCGTCACATGATCGGGTTGAGCCCATTGCCGGACCTGAGCCAGAGTCGCCACTGGCCCGGAATCCAGGCGCGCAGCGCCGCCGGGCCGCGACCTCCCTCCCCGTCTCGCCGTAGGCGAGCCAATGATAAGCGGCGCACCTTCGGTGCGACGGGAGGGCGCATTTGCGATGCCGTTCATCGCGGGCAGGTTTTTCGGATTTGGTGCGATAAAGTTCATAGCACACAGCGCGGTGCGCCCACCCGAGGCAGGGCGCGGCCCTCTGTTGCTCGTATTTGCCATCGTCCGCTCTTTCCCGGAAAGCAGCCCCTGGCTCAACAACTCTCTCGCATGTGGGTTGGAGCCGCCCCGTAAACTGTTAGCGCTGGAGTCATTGAAATCAAGGCTTTGACCCAGTTCTCACATGTGAGAGCATTGGCCGTCAGGACGATTCAAGCGCCCGGATGTCGTCGCGCGACAGACGCGGCACCCGCATCGGGCCGAAATCCGCAAGCTGGTCGATTTGCGGAAACAGCGACAGGAAGGCCGGCAGCATCTGGTCGGTGATGCCGATCGCGTCCCGGCGGCCGGGGCGAAAGCTTTCAACCTCGACCCCGTTTGCGGTGATCACATGCTGGCCGGCCAGCGCCAGGTGGAATACCCGCACCGACGATACCGGATGCACCTCGATGATCGAAACACCGTCAGCAAAGGCATGCGCCGGTGCGAAGGCGGATTCGGTTCCGAACAGCGACAGGCAGGCGGCGTTGCGGCGCAGGATGCGCGCGTAAGGCCCCAGCACCAGATCGCGGCCCGGACGGCCCAGCCCGATCGAGCCTTCGGTGATCCGGGTCAGGCGCGCCGGCCCGACGCCGGGTGCTGCGGACTGCGGCAACAGCATCATCGATCCGATCCACATCAGCGGCTGTGGTCCTTCGTCGCGGGTCTCGATCAACATTCCGGGCACCAGGTCTTCGACCGCGACAGGGCCTTCGGCGGTGTGGATCAGGGTGCCGTGCGCGAAAGCCCCGCAACTGGCCTCGATCCCGGGAGTTGCCGGGGCCATAACGTTCAGCTCGTCAATCTGACCGGCCGCGTCGAGGCAGAGAACATCATAGCGCCGCCCGGCAATCGCGGTGCGCGCGCGGTCGGTTTGGCCGAGCGACGCTGGCGAAATCGACGGACGGCGGGGAAGCGGCGCGCCAATCGGGCGCGGATACATGGGGGCCATCGGCAGCTGGGTCCTTTACTGGTCGCAACACCGCATCGGCCCCCACCGGCTCTGCGGACGTATCTCGGGCAGCAACAGTGACGCAGGCCCGCGCGAACTGTCAAGTTTTTCGCAAAACTGGAGGCTGTGCGTGGATAAAGCGGGCAGCAGACCCCGCGACTGTTTCCAATCGGTTAAGGAATCCGCCACAATTCTGCCGAAATTCGCCGCCGTTTTCGGAGAATCAATTGGTCCGCGATGCGGCGGCCTTTTGGAGGTCGGGAACGATCCGGGGCGTGGGCATGTCGGGCGCGATCACCGGACGGTTGCCGCGCGTGAAGGGCATGGCCGGCCGCGCCCCGGCCGTGGTTTTCAGGACTGAACTCAGCCACCGATGCGACCGGCCGCTGCGCGATGTCATGGTCAGGCGGATTATTTTCATGTCCGTGCCTCGTCGGTTTCGGCGGCGCCGAATGGATCGCTTTGATGGCCCACCCTTGCCGGGCAATGCGGCACCAGAATGGCTTTTCCGAAAATTTTCAGAAAGTTCTACGCATTAATGGGTTGAGGTCGTGGCGCGGCCGGACCAGCCCGGAAAATTGCTCTGGATCAACGCTTTGGTTGCTGATCCGGCGACAATCAACGGCTTGACGCAGTATTGTTTCTCGAAATCCGACGGTTGAGACGCCACTTTTTCGCCGGATTTCCGGGGTCAGCCGGTCACGCCCGTATGACGCTGATCAGGCGGCCATAATCGGCTTCGCCAGCGTGGATTGCGCGCCGGTAGGAATAGAACCGCGCCGCATCGGCATAGGTGCAGTGGCGGGTCCATTCGGCCTGTCCGGTGCCTGCCGCGCGCAGGCGCATCAGCCCGTACCTAGGTAAATCAAACTGCATACGATCGCCTTTTCCAGCGGCAAAAAAGCGGGCGTTTCCGGGGTCGTCGGCCAAATATCTATCGCGGAATTCAGGCCCCACTTCGTAGGCCGTTTGGCTGATCGAGGGGCCGATGACGGCATGGACGTTGGCGCGCGCGGATCCAAGCGCCTCCATCGCGTCAAGCGTGGCCTCCAGAACGCCCGCCAAAGCGCCCTTCCAGCCCGCATGCGCGGCGCCCACGACGCCGGCGTTCGGGTCGGACAAAAGCACCGGCAGGCAATCGGCGGTCAGGATCCCAAGCGCCAGACCAGGCGTCGCGGTCACCATCGCATCGGCCTTTGGGCGTGGGGCCCCTGCCGCGAGCGGCTGGGACACCGAGATCACTGCCGCTGAATGGACCTGATGGAGCGTCACCAGATGGTCGGGCGATACCTGCAACGCCGCAGCCACGCGGGCGCGGTTCAGGGCCACCGCCTGCGCTTGGTCGGACGAGCCAACGCCGCAATTCAGCCCTTGGAATATGCCTGACGAGGCCCCGCCGCGGCGCGTGAAAAACCCGTGGCGAACCGGGGCGAGGCTGTCTGAGGTGAGTATTTCCAATGTCATACTTCGAACCCGGCCAGGGGCGGCGTGCCGCGCCGAACGGCAGAAATCGCTTTGAAGAGCGTCCCCATTTCGGCGGCGTCGGTCAAGCGCCGAAGGGCGGCGTGGTGGCTTTCGAGCGCCGCGCCGCTCAGCCCCTTGGCCAAAGCTTCGGCCCGCGCCCCGATGCCCAGCCGCGCCAGCAGGACGCCCTGGTCGGTCATGGCGCTGATTTGCGCAGGCGCAAGTGCTGCAGACAGCGCCTGGAAATCGACATGGGCGGTCAGATCGGCGCGGCCCGGGTTGGCCAGCGGGTCGGTAAATGCGTGGTCTGCCACGGCCTGCAACGTGTCGCACCGCGATCGCCAGCCCCCGTAGTCGACGATAAGCGCCGCGCCGCCGTAGGACGCGATCCGCGCGCCAATCAAGGCGGCGATGGCCGCCGCTGGCGCGCAGGTCTCGACGATGTCGCCCGGCTCGGTGTCGTCGCGGCGATAGTCAAGTTCGGGCACCGGGGCCACCGGCGACAGGCCAAGCGTCAGCGCCCCACCGGCAAGCCCAACCGTGCGCTCAGACCAGCCGCCATTGGCGCGCTGAAACTGGCGGATCGGCAGGGCGTCGAAAAACTCGTTGGCGATAAGGAAAAGCGGCTGGTCTGGCAAGTCGTCAGCACTTTGGACCCAGGTCGCGTCGGTTCCGGCCAGCTTTGTACGCTGTTCGGTCTGCAGACGCGGCGAGGCCTCGACCAGATGCACCTGTGCTGCGTCCAGAAACCCGGGCACCGCGGCGGCAGCCCGAAGCGCATCGGCCATCAGCGTGCCGCGGCCCGGGCCCAGTTCGGCCAGCGTGAAGGGCGCGGGCCGTCCCTGATCGACCCAGCCCTGCGCCAGACAAAGCCCGACCAGTTCGCCAAACATCTGGCTGATCTCGGGCGCGGTGGTGAAATCGCCCTTGGCCCCAAAGGGCCGCGCCGAGGTGTAATAGCCGGCCTCGGGATCAAGCAGGCAGGTCGCCATGTAATCGGCCAAACTGATCGGTCCGGTGGCGCCGATCCGGGCGATCAGCCGCTCTTTAAGCGGTGGCATCTGCCGCCCGCCGCGACCGATAGATCAGCCAGAATCCGATCAGGAACATTGGCAGCGACAACAGCTGACCCATGCTCAGCCCGGCCGAGCCGACGTGCAACACGTTGCCTAACGGGTTTTCCCGCGTCACGAATTGTTCATCCGCCACGCGCACGAACTCGACCGCAAATCGCGCGATTCCGTAGCCCGCCAGATAGACCCCCAGCAGATATCCCGGTCGCGCCAGGCCGCCGCGCCGGAACGCCAGCCACAAAAGAACCGCGCCCAGCACAAGGCCTTCGAGCGCGGCCTCGTAAAGCTGTGACGGGTGGCGTGCGCAGATCTCGCCCACCGCCTGGCCGCAGGCCTGCGCGGCAGCCCCTGGAAAGATCACGCCCCAGGGCAGGTCGGTCGGGCGGCCCCAAAGCTCGGCGTTGATGAAGTTGGCAATGCGCCCCAGCATCAGGCCAAAGGGCGTCACCACCGCCAGCACGTCGGCCATCGGCAAAAGTGCGATGCCAAAGCGCCGGTGAAAGCCATAGATCGCCATCGCGGTGCCCAGCACGCCGCCATGAAACGACATGCCGCCCTGCCAGATTTTCAGCGCATCGACGGGGGCCGCCAGATACCGCGCCGGGTCGTAAAACGTCACATAGCCCAGCCGCCCGCCTAAGATGATGCCCAGGATCATCCAGGTCAAAAGCTCGTCGACCTCGGTCTTGCCCATGGGTGCCGGGTGGGCGGGCCAAAGCCGCGGCTGGCGAACCATGCGCACCACCAGCCACCAGCCACCAAGAATGCCGACGATGTAGGCCAGCGCGTACCACCGCAGCGCCAGATTGATGCCGCCAATGGTGACCGAAACGATCTCGGGCGAAATGTCGGGAAAGGGAATTGCGGCCGCCAGCATGGGCCAAGTCAAGGCCACGGGTGCGGCCCCAAGTCAACCTTGAGAATCGACCCGTCCACGCACATATAAGTGTTGCAGTTCAGGAAAGGCCCGGCCATGCAGACCCGCAACAAAGTGTTCGACGATCTCTCGCAGCTGATGACCAACGCCATGGGCGTGGCCCAGGGCGCGAAGGCCGAGGCCGAGACCGCCTTTGCCGGCTTGGTTGACCGCTGGCTCGCCGATCGCGATCTGGTCACCCGCGAAGAATTCGACGCGGTGCGCGCCATGGCCGAAAAGGCGCGCGCCGAAAATGAAGCTCTAGCGGCCCGGCTTGCAGCGCTGGAAGAAGCCGCCAAACCGGCCAAAACCACTAGGAAAGCCGCCAAGAAATAGCATCCGCCGCCGCCGCCGTTGACCCCGACAATAGGGCGCCCAAATGCCGGTTTTTCGAACCTGCGAATTTTTTTGAAATAATCCCTTTACAGGCTCGGCCATCTGTCACACCATATCTGGTAAGGTTATGGGTATAATCCTCTGATCCTAGGGCAGGCACCAAGTCTTTGTGGTCGATGAGACCGCGGGGTCTATACATAAAAGAGGCCGGGCATGTCGCTTTCCGAGAGTTATTTTTCCAGTGACGACATCGATCCGATCGACATTGTCGAATCTGTTGCCGCCCACCACGACTGGGACTTTGACCGGATCGCCGATGACCAGATCGCCATGGCGGTCGAGGGTCAGTGGCGGACTTATTCGCTGACATTGGCCTGGTGCGGCTACGACGAGACCCTGCGGCTGATCGCCACGTTCGAGATGGAGCCGCCGAAGGACCGGATGGCCGCTGTTTACGAATTGTTGAATGCGATCAATGACGCGTCCTGGACCGGGGCGTTTACCTATTGGTCCGAACAGCGTCTGATGGTCTATCGCTATGGGCTGGTCCTTGTCGGTAGTCAGATCGCGGCGCCGGAACAGATTGACCAGATGATCGCAAGTGCGGTATCCAGCGCGGAACGGTATTATCCAGCGATTCAGTTAGTAGTCTGGGGCGACCAAACCCCTGCAGATGCGATGCATGTTGCCATCGCCGAGGCGTACGGGCGGGCCTGATTTACCCCCCACAGCATGGGCCCGAAAAAACCGGTGGCGTGTATTGCCACCGGCCCTGGGCTCGGCCTATCCCTGAACCCCGAATAACGATGCTGCCCCGGGGCGGCGAGCGACCATTGGGGGCGGCATGGATTTCTCGGACATCGAAAAGGGCGGGTTGGTCCTCTTGGGCTGCGGCAAGATGGGGTCGGCGATACTGGCCGGGTGGATTGGCGGCGGGCTCGACCCGAATGCCGTCTGGGTGGTGGACCCCTATCCGTCAAACTGGTTGACCACGCAGGGCGTCCATGTGAACGAAGACCTGCCCGATGCGCCATCGGTTCTGCTGGTCGCGGTCAAGCCGCAGGTGATGGATACGGCCCTGCCGCAGGCTGCCGCATTTGGCGGCGGCAGCACCCTGATCGTCTCGATCGCGGCGGGCACGCCGATTGCGCGCTATGAGGCCGCGTTCGGCGCGCGCACGCCGGTGGTGCGCACCATGCCCAACACGCCTGCGGCTGTGGGCCGCGGGATCGCTGCGCTGATCGGCAACGCGGTGGCATCGCCAGCGCATATGGCGCTGGCCGAGGGGCTGATGGCGGCGGTTGGCCAGACCGTGCGGCTGGAGACCGAGGCGCAGATGGATGCGGTGACGGCGGTCTCGGGATCGGGGCCGGCTTATGTGTTTCATCTGATCGAGGCGCTGGCGGCTGCGGGCGAAGCCCAGGGTCTGCCGCCTGAATTGGCCATGGCGCTGGCCCGCGCCACGGTGGCCGGCGCCGGCGATCTGGCCGAAAAGGCCGATGAGAGCCCCGCCCAGCTGCGTATCAACGTCACCTCGCCCGCCGGCACGACCGAAGCGGCGCTAAAGGTGCTGATGGACCCGGCCACCGGCCTGCCGCCGCTGATGGCGCGCGCTGTCAAAGCCGCCGCCGACCGGTCGCGCGAGCTGGGGTCATGAGCGAGGCGATCGACTTTGCCGACTTCCTGAAGGTCGACATCCGGGTGGGGCGGATCACCCGCACTGAGGCCTATCCGCAAGCCCACAAACCGGCGATCAGGCTTTGGATCGACTTCGGGGCCGGGATCGGTGAGAGGAAAAGTTCGGCGCAGCTGACGGCGCATTATGACGCCGAGACATTGCTCGGGCGTCAGGTCATGGCGGTTGTCAACTTTCCGCCGCGCCAGATCGGCAAAGTGATGTCCGAGGTTCTGGTGCTGGGGGTGCCCGATGCGGCGGGCGACGTGGTGCTGTTGTCCCCGGACAAGCAAGTCCCCGAAGGTGGGCGGTTGTACTGAGCGTTTTTGGTTGCGCCGCGCTTTCGCGCGTCGCCACGCCGGGGGGCTTTGCCCCCCAAGACCCCCCAGGATATTTTTAACCAGAAGATAAGGGTTTATTTACTCTTTTTCGAAAATCTGCACCAGCGGTACAGGCGGGGACGCCGATGACCGCACCAGGAGATGGCGCTCCGGATCCCGATGGGGCCGGGGCGTCATACCTTCTGTCTTCTGGTTGGAAATATCCCGGGGAGCGCGAGGGGCTGGCCCCTCGCTACGCGGGCGGCGCGCGCCAGCGCGGCGCAAGGGCACCTGGGCCGGGCCGGTAATATCTAATTCGGATCAGGGGCATCACCGACCGCTTCGCGCCAGTGGCGGCGGCAGAGCGAGACATAGGTCTCGTTGCCGCCGATCTGAACCTGCGCCCCGTCGCGCAAGGCGCGGCCCTCGCCGTCCATGCGCACCACCATCGTGGCTTTTTTTCCGCAATGGCAGATGGTGCGCACCTCGCGCATTTCATCGGCCAGCGCCAAAAGCGCGGCCGAGCCGGGGAAAAGCTGTCCGCGAAAATCGACGCGCAGGCCAAAACACATGACCGGCACCCCCAGATCGTCAACCGCGCGCGCAAGTTGCCAGACCTGGGTCTCGGTCAGAAACTGCGCCTCGTCGATAAGGACACAGGCGCATGGGCCCTCTCTTAGGCGCGCCGCCAGCATCGCAAACAAATCGGTCCGGGCCGAAAAAAGATCGGCATTTGCGGATATACCGATGCGGCTGACGATCTGGCCTTCGCCGCCACGGTCATCCAGCGCGAAGGTCAGACGATAGGTCTTCATGCCGCGTTCGAAGTAATTGCGCGAGGCCTGCAGCAGCGCCGTCGACTTGCCGGCGTTCATCGTGGAGTAGTGGAAATAGAGCTTGGCCATCGCCCCGGAAAATGCCGCGCCAGGGGCCGATGTGCAAGAGCAACCGCCCCCTTCCTGGGGGGGTGGGAGGGGGGGCAACACTCATCACCGGTCAACAGGGGAAAAGGGCCACTCGCCACTGGGGTACGTGACCCCGGTCTAGGTCCGAATGCTTGTTAAAGTCTTAACGGTGGCGCGCAGTATCGACACGAATTTGCGAAAAGTTTGAGTCAAAGGCTGGCGACCGTCCGCCAATTTGAACGCGCCGATTCTCAAAACACCCAGCGCCACCGGGTTTCGGACGGCGGCGCGCGTGGAGAAATAGCGGATGCGGTCTATCAGGACAGAGGCGCATCGGGCGCGAGTCTCCGACCGCCGAGAGCCTGGCGCGAACCCCTGTCGAGGGCGCGGTCATCTGCGGGCCAATACTTCACCCGCCTTCAAACCCCTGTCACCGCCCATGGAACCGCCGCCGCCTTTCCACTAACCTTGCGCCTATGACCAAGTTGAGACCCCTATGCGCTCTGATCTGATCAATGCCTTGTTGGGCGGTGTCGCCGGAACCGCGGTGATGACCGCGGCGATGGATTTAGGTGCGCCGATGCTGATAGACATGGGCATGAGCATGGGCGAGACCATGGGGTCGGCGATGAAGGCGGCCATGGACATGGACATGGCCGCGATGGTCGCCGACGGGCTGGGCACTGGCTATTCCGTCGGGCTGCTGATCCACATCACGCTGGGCGTGGTGGTGTTTCCGCTGGTCTACGTTTTCATATGCTATGACTGGCTATTCGGGCCACCACTGGTCCGCGCCCTGACCTGGGGGGTCGGGCTTTGGCTGGCTGCCGATCTGGTGGTTCTGCCGATGCTGGGGGCCGGTATGCTGATGGCCAACGTCGGCGGCGGCGCGGCGGTGGCGGCGTCGCTGGTGGCGCATTTGCTGTATTCGGGGGCGATTGGGCTGGTGGCGGGGAAAAGGCAACGGGTGGCGGGGTAAACCCATTTTCAAATGAACAATGGCTTCCGAATTCGGCGGGCGAGCGTTGCGAAAAGCCGCCCGAGCGATGCAAGGGCCGTGCTTGACCTGCCCCCAGGGTCTGGCGCGATCCGGGGCTGAAGCCCCGGGAAGGGCAAAATCTAGGCGAATCATAGAAATCTCATCTTACTCTAGGCGCAGGCCGATCAGTCCGACGCCTGCAAGCTCCGCACGCCCAACTCGCTTTCCTGCGCCACTCGCATCGCCAGAGCGGCGGCGTGGGACGCGGCGAGCGTGGTGAAATAGGGGATGCGGTCCATCAGGGCGACGGCGCGCATTGGCCGCGAGTCTTCCACCGCCTGCGCGCCTTCGGTGGTGTTCATCACCAGCACGATCTCGCGGTTTTTCATGACGTCGACGATATGCGGGCGGCCTTCGTAGACCTTGTTCACGACCTCGGCCGCCACGCCTTGTTCTTCGCAGAAGGCCGCCGTGCCGCGCGTGGCGATGAACGTAAACCCGAGCCTGTCGAGCACCCGGACGATCTCAGCCAGCTCGGGGGTTTTGTCGTCTTCCTTGATCGACAGAAACACCTTGCCCGATGTCGGCAGCACCGTGCCCGCGCCCAGTTGCGCCTTGAGAAACGCGCGGTGGAAGTTGACGTCAGACCCCATGACCTCGCCGGTTGACCGCATCTCGGGGCCAAGGATTGTATCGACGCCGGGGAACCGCGCAAAGGGCATTACTGCTTCTTTCACCGCGAATGTCGGGATCGCCGGATCGACCAGGTCAAACTCGGCAAGCTTTGCGCCCGCCATCAGCCGCGCGGCGATCGAGGCTATCGGCGAGCCCACGGCCTTGGCCACGAAGGGCACGGTGCGGCTGGCGCGGGGGTTGACCTCGATCAGGTAAATCTCGCCATCCTTCACCGCGAACTGCACATTCATCAGGCCCACCACATTCAGCGCGCGTGCCAAAGCCTCGGTCTGGACGCGCAGTTCGGCAATGATGTCAGCACTCAGCGAATGGGGCGGCAGGCAACAAGCGCTGTCGCCCGAATGCACACCGGCCTCCTCGATGTGCTGCATGATGCCCGCAACGTGAACCGCGTCGCCATCACAGAGCGCATCGACATCGACTTCGACAGCACCCGAAAGGTAGCTGTCGAGCAGAACCGGGCTTGCGCCCGAAACCACCACGGCTTGCGTGATATAGCGTTCCAGCCCGGCCTGATCGCGGACGATCTCCATGGCGCGGCCGCCCAGAACGTATGACGGGCGGATGACCAGCGGAAAGCCGATTTTTGATGCGATTTCAAGCGCCTGTGCGGCAGTCGAGGCAATGCCGTTGGTCGGTTGCTTCAACCCCAGATCAGCCACCAGCCTCTGAAAACGCTCGCGATCTTCGGCCAGATCAATGGCGTCGGGCGTGGTGCCCAAAATCGGAAATCCTTCGGCCTCGAGCGCGCGGGCCAGTTTCAGCGGCGTCTGGCCGCCGAACTGGACGATGACACCCTTGAGCGTCCCCGCATCCGCCTCGACACGGAGGATTTCCATGACGTGCTCAAAGGTTAGCGGCTCGAAATAAAGCCGGTCGCTGGTGTCGTAATCGGTCGAGACCGTTTCGGGGTTGCAGTTGATCATGATCGTCTCAAACCCGGCATCGGTCAGCGCGTAACAGGCGTGACAGCAGCAATAATCGAACTCGATGCCCTGCCCGATCCGGTTCGGGCCACCGCCCAGGATGACGATCTTGTCGCGGGCGCTTGGCCGCGCCTCGCATTCGGCCTCGCCCATCATCGGGGCCTCGTAGGTCGAATACATATAAGGCGTCTGCGCCTCGAACTCGGCCGCGCAGGTGTCGATGCGCTTGAACTGGGCGACCACACCGGCGCGCAGGCGGGTGCGGCGCACGTCCGCCTCGGATTGGGCCGTCAGCGCCGCCAGCCGGGCATCGGTAAAACCCAGCATTTTCGGGGCGCGCAGCCTGTCGGCACCCTTTGGCAGGCCGTCCCGGCGCAGGCATTCCTCGGCTTCGACGATCTCGCGGATGCGGGCCAGGAACCAGGGATCATAGGCGGTGATCTCGTTGATCTCGTCGTCGGAAAAGCCAAACCGCATGGCTTGGGCAACCACCCGCAGGCGGTCGGGGGATTGTTCGGACAGCGCCCGCGTCACCGATTTGTCGATGGCGGTCTGATCGGCCTCGGCAGCCCCAAGCAGAATTGTCGAAAGCGACCCGTCGGGGCCGTGCCTGCGGACCAGTTGTTCAGCGCCGGGCACGCCGTCGATCGCCACCTCGTCGAACCCGGTCAGCCCGGTTTCCAGGCTGGCCAGCGCCTTTTGCAGGCTCTCGTGGATGGTGCGGCCGATGGCCATGGCTTCGCCCACGCTTTTCATCGCAGTGGTCAGCTCGGGTTTCGCGCCCGGAAATTTTTCGAAGGCAAAGCGCGGGATTTTGGTGACCACGTAATCGATCGTCGGCTCGAACGACGCCGGCGTGACGCGGGTGATGTCGTTGTCGAGCTCATCAAGCGTATAGCCCACAGCCAGTTTCGCGGCGATCTTGGCGATGGGGAATCCCGTGGCCTTGGATGCCAGCGCCGACGACCGGCTGACCCGCGGGTTCATTTCGATGACCACCATGCGCCCGTCGGCGGGGTTCACGGCCCATTGCACGTTCGACCCGCCGGTCTCGACCCCGATCTCGCGCAGCACCGCGATGCTGCCGTTGCGCATCATCTGGTATTCCTTGTCGGTCAGGGTCAGGGCCGGGGCGACGGTGATGCTGTCGCCGGTATGCACCCCCATGGGGTCAATGTTTTCGATCGAACAGATGATGATGGCGTTGTCGCGGGCGTCGCGCACAACCTCCATCTCGAATTCTTTCCAGCCCAGCAGCGACTCATCGATCAGGATCTGGTTCACCGGCGAGGCATCGAGACCGATCTTGCAGAAATACTTGTAATCGTCGCGGTTATAGGCCACGCCGCCGCCGGTGCCGCCCAGTGTGTAGGCGGGGCGGATGATCGCAGGCAGGCCGATGCCTTCAAGGGCGGCCATGCAATCGTCCATATTGTTGGCAATCGCGGATTCGGGGCTTTCCAGCCCGATCCGGTCCATGGCCTCGCGGAACAATTTCCGGTCCTCGGCCATCTCGATAGCGTCGCGCTTGGCGCCGATCATCTCGACGCCGAATTTCTCCAGAACGCCCATCTCTTCCAGCGCCAGGCTGGTGTTGAGGCCGGTTTGCCCGCCCATGGTCGGCAACAGCGCGTCGGGGCGTTCCTTTTCGATGATCTTGGCGACGATTTCCGGCGTGATTGGTTCGATATAGGTGGCGTCGGCCATGTCGGGGTCGGTCATGATCGTGGCCGGGTTCGAATTGACCAGGACGACGCGATAGCCTTCTTCGCGCAGCGCCTTGCAGGCCTGGGCGCCGGAATAGTCGAACTCGCAGGCCTGGCCGATCACGATAGGCCCCGCGCCGATAATCATGATCGATTTTATGTCGGTTCTTTTGGGCAAGGCGTTCCCCGGGGCCGCGCAAAGTGCTCGGGTTATACTGAGCCCGAGCCGGGGTGCAAGGAGATTGCGCCGCGCGTTGCGCGCGTCAGCCGCGCCGGGCCAGGACCGCGAAGACCGCTGCCGTCAGGGTTAGTGTGGCCACCCCGAGCGCCTGATCGGCGAACGGCAGCACGGCGCTGTCGCGGGCCAGCGGCAGGATCAGATAGGTGCCGGGCAGCGCCAGCGCCAGGGCCAGCAGCGTGCCGCGCGCCTGGCCAAGGCGGGCGGCGAGCGCCGGCAGGAACGCCAGCGGTGCGAGATAGTGAAACGACCAGGCAACCGGGCTCGCCAGGCCCGCAAGGATCAGAAGGGCGGGCCAGATCAGCACCCCCGCGTCGCGTCTGATCGCCAGCGCGGGCAAAAGTGCGACAGCGATGAGCGCCAGTGTGGATGCCGCGCGCCAGGGGACGCTTTTGGCCAGTACCCATTGGATCAGGTGATCGGGCGCGCCGGGGAAGGGCGCGACCGGCTCCATCGCGTCGAGCGCCCAGATTTGGGCGATCAGCGCGTCAAAGGAATAGGCCAGGGGGGTCAGGACGGCGGTGCCGGAAATGGTCGAAATCCAGCCCAGAAATTCGCGGTGCAGGGGCCATCCGGCAAGTGCCAGCGAGAACAGCCCAAGCCCGCCGCCGACCGCAGCGAAACCAAATGCAGTGCGCCGCGCCGGACCAGCGGCCAGCAGCGCCGGCAAAATCAGGATCGGGGCAACCTTCAGGGCGACCGCCAGGCCAAGCGCCGCGCCTGCCGCAAATCCGGCCCCGGCGCGCGCCCGCTCGATGGCGAGAACCGTCAGGAAGCCGACCAAGATCTGCGGCTGGTTCTGGAAAAGCGCCAGCGGCGCGAAGGGTCCGGACACCAGGATCACCAGGCCGAGGCCGAGATTGAGCGCCACCGGAACCTCGCGCGCCGCGGTGCTCCAGGCCAGCCAGATCGTGCCCACAAGCGCCAGATGGTGGACCACCAGGGCGATGTTGTTGAAGGCGCTCAGCGACATTAAACCGGTCAACGGCGCGGTCAGGGCCGCCCAGAGCGGCGGATAGATGTAGGGAAAAATTTCGGCGTCATAGCCCATTCCCCGCGCCGCCTCGGCCCAGCCGGGCGGCGTCTGCGTCGAAAAGACCGCCGCCGGTGGCGGATAGATCGCACCCAGATCGCCCGCCGCGAAAAGATGCCCGGCCAGCCAGGTGGCGGTCAGATCCGGGGCAAGGCGGCCCCAGAAAATGGTCAGCGAAACAAGGATCGCCAGCAGGGACAGCACCAGCGCCACCTGTGCGCTGCGGGTCATGAGGCGCGAAAGTCGCGCAAGGAAAATGCGACCGCAAGCGCCAGCATCGTCAGGCTGCCGGTCAGGGCGTGCCAGTGCAGGGCGGTGCCATCGGGGGCGGTCACCAGAAGGCTGTATTTGCTGAGCACCGCGCCTGCCGCGATCAGCGCCAGCCAACTGCGCGGCCCCGCACCGGCGCGCGCCAGCACCGGCAGGGCCAACAGCGGCAGCAGGAAATGATGCGACCAGGCAATCGGCATCGCCAGCGCGGTGAGCGTATAGATGGCGACCAGCCGCTGCGCCCGGGCGCGGTCAGCGGGCAGGGCGCTGGTCCGCGACAGCACCAGCACGATGGCGCCAATCAGGACCAGAAGTACGGCAAGCCCGAACCAGCGTGGCGGCGACAGCAGGACCAGCGAATGATTGCCAAAGCTCACATCACCGGCCTCGCGAACGTAGATCGCCAGCTGGTACACAGCGGCTTGCGCGGAATAGGAAAATTCAAACAGCGGCAATTGTTGCGCGGCCAGTCCGAGCTGCTCAAGAAACGTCAGGTGCAGCGGCCAGCCTGCCAGCATCAGGCTGGCCCCGGCCAGCGCCGCCCCCGCCACGGCGAATGCCACCGCCGCGCGCCGGTCCCCGCCGGCGATCAGGATAACCACCAACAGCACCGGCGTCAGCTTGATCGACGCGGCCAGCGCCAGCGCCGTGCCGCCCGCGATGGGGCGACCGCGCGCGACGCGCTCGAACCCCAGCAGGATCAGGAAGGTCACAATGATCTGCGGTTGGGCCTGCGACAGCGCCTGAAGCACCGGGATCGACGTGGCCAAAAGCGCCGTTGAAACAATCGACCACCGGGTAAATGAAATGTCGCGGCCCCACAGCCGGTGCGCGAGGCATACCGACCAGACCAACAGGCCAATCTCGACCGCGCAAGCAGCGTTGAAAAACTCGTGCGGGGCCAGTGTTTGCGACACCGGCGCCGCAAGGACGGCCCAAAGCGGCGAATAGATGAACGGGAATACAGGCTCGTGGCCATACCCAAGCGCTGCGGCATAGCCGCGCCAGACTGGCGGATAGTCGTTCCCGAAAAAGCGTGTCGGGGTTGCGTATACCTGCGCCAGATCGCCCTGGCCATAGAAATGCCCGGCGAAATAGAGGCCCGACAGGTCTCCCGGCCAAGTGTCAACGTATTGCCAGAAACTGACAACGGCCCAAACCAAAAGGATCAGGGCACCTGGGATCCAGTGAAAACGATCTGCCTGCAATGTCTGGCTGCCCGGTTTGCGACGTTGGCGAAAATCTAGCATCCGCGCCCAAAGCCATGCAACGGCCCTATTCGGCGGCGTGATGAACCTGTGGCTTCGTCGCCGCAACCTTATCGGGCGCCTCCTGACGGCGGGGTCGTGCAGGCGGATAGAGATAGTCGCGGGTCAACGGCACCGCTGCCTGGCGGCGCGTTAACTGGAAATGAAAGACGCACTGATGGTCGTGGCGAAACGTCAGCTCGGAGGACACTAGATAAAACCGCCACATGCGGCAAAAGCGATCATCATAGAGGCTGCGCGCCTTGTCGATATTGGCCATGAACCGCCGGTACCAGTGGCGCAGAGTTTCAGCGTAATGCAACCGCCAGACTTCGATATCGGTTGGATAAAGCCCTTCTTTCTCGATCGCCGCCATGACCTCGGACATCGACGGGCAATAGCCGCCGGGGAAGATGTATTTCGAAACCCAGGGGTTGGTGTAGCGCGGCGGCCTGGTCCGCCCGATAGTGTGGATCAGGGCGATCCCATCTTCGGTCAGCCGATCGCGCACATTGTGAAAGTATTCACGGAAATGCGGTGCGCCGACGTGTTCGAACATGCCAACCGACACCACCCGGTCAAAGCGTTCAGTCAGGTTGCGATAGTCGGTCAGGCGGATGTCGATCCGGTCGGCCAGACCGGCATCAGCGGCGCGTTTTGTGGCCAGTTTGTGCTGTTCTGCGGACAGCGTCACACCGACCACGCGCGCCCCGTAATCGCGCGCCAGCGTAATCGCCATGCCGCCCCAGCCACAGCCGATGTCCAGCACCCGCATCCCCGGCGAGATCAAAAGCTTGTCGGCGATATGCTTCTTTTTCTGGGCCTGCGCGGTCTCCAGACTGTCTTTGCCTGATTTGAAATAGGCGCAGGAATATTGCCGGTCCGGATCCAGGAAGAGGTCGTAAAGATCGCCCAAAAGATCATAATGGTGGGCCACATTCGCGCGCGCGCGTTCCACCGGATTGAACTGGTCAAGCCGCCCCCTGAGATAGCGCAGCACCTCGGCGGGCCAGGACGCCAGGCTGCGGGTCGCCTCAACGCGATTCTGGATGGCCAGGGCGAGAAACCCATAAAGGTCGTCGTTCTCGATCTGAAGGGTGCCGTTCATATAGCCTTCGCCGACGCCCATCTCGGGGCGCAGGACCAGTTGCCGGGGCAATGCCGGGTCGGTGAATTTCACGCGAATCGGGCGTACCGCCGGGTCTCCAAAAATGCGCGATGTTCCGTCAGGCAACGTCAGTTCCAGCGCACCCTTACGGATCAGGCGACGCAGAATACTTTCGAGCAGCATTTTCCACATGGCACCACCCCCTGGACCACGTCCGTTTCGGGCCAACTTACCGGGGTCTGATCCGACATTCCCCATATACCATCCAAATTCGTGGAAATCGTACCACGGCCCCATCTCCAAGGGAACTCTGTTCCCATTGCAGCCATCCGATGACATGATTTTGGTAATCGGCCAGCGCGTGGAAGGCCATTTGGTCGTTTCTCTTGCCATCCAGACACACCTCTCGTGTCGCAATCTCCTTGCCGTCGATTCCCTCGGCCTACGCCGGAGCGGGTCTTCGTCGTAGATCATCAATCAGGCTCAAGATTTTCTGGAACAAGCTTCTTGTGACTGCAGCCTCGGCCAATTGAAATGTGACGTACCGGCCATGGCTGACAACTTTCGCACCGATCTTGACCAGCTTCTCCCTCAGCGTCGTCAGCGACCATTGCTCCACGGCATCGGGCAACGCCAGGGTACGCATGAAGTTGCCGAGGTTATAGGCGAGTGCATGCAGCTGGAGCCGGACGGCATTGTTGCGTAACGAACGGCATGACAGCCGCGTCCACTTGATGGCGTTCTTGCCTTCCCTGATCCATTGCCCGGCAGTGCCGCGCTGATTGTAGAACGCAACAACCCGCTCGGCAGGACGGCTCAGGTTGGTGACGATGAAGCCGACGCGGGGATACAGTTCCCCTGAGTGCCACTCCACCTTGGCGACGACCCGGCGGGGCTCCGTCCAGCTACCGGCCCGATAGCTGAAGTTCGCGTAATACCGACGAACTTCCTTCGGCGGCCGACCGACGGGGCGCTTGAGCAGGTGCGCGATGCTGTCGTGCAGCACCTTGTTGGCCGGAAGCCGGATGGCGTACTTGAAGCCTTCCGTTTCCAGAAACTCATAAACCTCGGGCGAGGCGAAGGCGGCGTCACCACGGAAATAACGCCGGAGTGTCTTGTTCCGGTATCGAGCGACCACCGGGTCCAACACATCGCGCCATTCATGGGCGCTGTGCACGTTGCCCGGACGCAGGGCGCAACGCTCCAGATCGCCGAACTGGTTGAACACGAACAGCGGGTGATAGCACGTGCAGCCGAAGTGACCGTTGTAGGCCGTGCCCTCCTGGTCACCGTAGGTCGGGCTGACGGAGCTGTCCATGTCGAGCACGATAATCTTCGGCGGCTTGCGCTCGTTAACCTGGTCGATCCAGATGCCCAAAAGGTCAGCGAGCGCGGCGAGGTTGTCATTGGTGGCGAGTAACTCCGTCTCGAACCGGCCCATCTGGCTGGTCGATGCGCCGCCGCGCTCGACAGCCCTGCCGCCGACGATCCACCGCATCGCAGGATCGCGCCCCAGCCGGTTGGCGTCGTTCACGTCCTCGTACCCGGCGAGACGACCATAGACGGATTGGCGAAGGAGACCGATGATGCCGTGCCAACCGTTCTTGCCGGTCCGGCTGTCAGCAATAACGTCACCGGCCAGCGTGGTCAGGCCGAGGGCTTCGTCCAGTTCACGATAGGCGAGCAGACCAGCGTCTGACGTGATCCGCGAACCGTGGAACTCGAACTTCAGTCTTCGGTCGAAAAACGCCCGCAGAAGCCCCCGATCCGACTCACCCTCCAGGTTCCGCATTCGACCCACCCTCCGTCTGATCTAATCCACTGATTCTTATACAGGAATCGGACGGAAACCGCATCAGATGGATCGGTCACTTGGGGAATGCGGGCTGATATGATGCCCCGGCGGTTGCAGGCCCGAATTAGGGCAAATAATCGGCTGAAAATCAAGTTAATCGCGCTAGGGTTGAGCGGCACTAGCGATTACTTGCCAGCGCCGAGCACCGCTATTCCGGCGATGATGGTCCGGCGGCCGGGCCGCGGCCCTGGGATGTCCAGACCGCTTTGCAGGCCCAGGTGGCCACCCCGGCAGGCCCCACCGGCCGGTTCGACAGCGTTTGTATTCTGCGCGGCTTCGGGATTTTTCGCGCCGGCATCGCCGCGGACAGGCGCTGGGCAACCCGCCAGACGCCTTGACTTCCGTCTGTGTCCCATGTGTATCGGCCCGGTTATTCGCCCAACCCGGAGCGAGGCCCGCCAATGCACC
Source organism: Paracoccaceae bacterium (assembly GCA_965247915.1). GTDB lineage: Bacteria > Pseudomonadota > Alphaproteobacteria > Rhodobacterales > Rhodobacteraceae > JAKZRT01. Next base: position 3,733,951 of record OZ252048.1, on the reverse strand, counting down.
CCTATCGCAGCCATACCTGCGCCCAACTGACCGCCGCTGACGTGGGCGCGACCGTCCGCCTGTCGGGCTGGGTTCACCGGGTGCGCGACCATGGCGGCATCCTCTTTATCGACCTGCGCGACCATTACGGGATCACCCAGGTGCTGGCCGATCCTGACAGCGCCGCCTTCGCCGACGTGGAAAAAGTGCGGTCGGAATGGTGCATCCGGATTGATGGCGAGGTGAAGGCCCGCGCGCCCGACCTGGTCAACCCGAAACTGCCCACCGGCGAGGTCGAGGTCTTTGTCCGCGAGCTTGAGGTTCTGGGGGCCGCCGACGAACTGCCGTTGCAAGTCTTCGGCGATCAGGAATACCCCGAGGAAACCCGCCTCAAATACCGCTATCTCGATCTGCGTCGCGAGGTGATGCAGGCCAATATGACGCGTCGGTCCGACGTGGTGGCAAGCTTTCGCAAGCGTATGTGGGCGGCTGATTTCCGCGAATACCAGACGCCGATCATCACCGCATCGTCCCCCGAAGGCGCGCGCGACTTTCTGGTGCCGTCGCGCCAGCATCCCGGCAAGTTTTACGCCCTGCCCCAGGCCCCGCAGCAGTTCAAACAGCTCATTATGGTCTCGGGTTTCGACAAATATTTCCAGATCGCGCCGTGTTTCCGCGACGAAGACCCGCGCGCCGACCGAAGCCCTACCGATTTTTACCAACTCGATATGGAAATGCCGTTCGTCACCCAGCAAGATATTTTCGACACCATCGAGCCGGTGATCCGTGGCGCGTTCGAGGAATTCGGCGGTGGTCGCACCGTCGACACCGACTGGCCCCAGATTGCCTATGCGGATTCGATGCGCTGGTACGGCACCGACAAGCCCGACCTGCGCAACCCTTTGAAAATGCAAGATGTCTCCGAGCAATTCCGCGGCTCGGGCTTTGCCATCTTTGCCAAGCTGCTGGAGACGGACGGCACCGAGATCCGCGCCATTCCGGCGCCCACGGGCGGGTCGCGCAAGTTCTGCGACCGGATGAACGCCTTTGCCCAAAAGGAAGGCCTGCCGGGGATGGGGTATATATTTTGGCGAAAAAGAGAGAGGTTCGATCCGAGTAAGGTCGAAGAAGTGTTCGGAACGGTTGCCGCGCTTGGCACAGGAATTTTTGGTATGATCAAAGGCAACGACAAATTGCTGGCCAAGGCAAATGAGATTATCGAACAAATTTCTCCGACTGTGCCGCTCACTGAAGAAAAGAAGGCTGAAATCAGGACCCGGATGGCCCGCTGTCAGGAAAGGGGCGATTTTGACCGGGCAGAATTCTTGCTAAATGCGTATTTTGGGGAATGGGAGGCCGCCGGACCGCTGGCCAAGAACATCGGCCCCGAGCGCACCGAAGCCATTCGCCAGCAACTCAATCTCGGCGTCGGCGACGCGGCGTTTTTCCTCGCCGGCAAGCCACGCGTCTTCGAGGCCACCGCCGCCAAGGCCCGGGTCGAGATCGGCAATGAGTTGAAACTCAGCGACACCGACCGCTTCGCCTTCGCCTGGATCGTCGATTTCCCGATCTACCAGCGCGACCCGGAAACCGGCGCGCTCGACTTCGACCACAATCCGTTTTCGATGCCCCAGGGCGGGCTTGAAGCGCTGGAGGGCGACCCGCTGGCGGTGCGCGGGTATCAGTACGACCTTGCCTGCAACGGCTATGAGCTGGTCTCGGGCGCGATCCGCAACCACCGCCCCGACATCATGTTCCGCACCTTCGAACTGGCCGGATACGGGCCCGAAGAGGTCAAGAAACGCTTCGGCGGCATGGTCAACGCCTTCCGCTTCGGTGCCCCCCCGCACGGCGGCTGCGCGCTGGGTATCGACCGCGTGGTGATGCTGCTCGCCGACACCGCCAACATCCGCGAGGTCATCATGTTCCCCATGAACCAACGCGCCGAAGACCTGATGATGGGCGCACCAAGCGACCCCACGGGCGAGCAGTTGCGCGAACTCAGGTTGCGGGTGCTGCCGGGGGAGGGTTGATTACGGGGTTACGCCGATGAGAACCAGAGGAACCGCAGGGATTCCGCGCCCCTGCCTTATGAGGTTGTAAAGTTCGCGTTCGAAGTACCCAATTCCTGTCGACATTTCCGATGAAAGCGACTTCATAGGTAAAATTTCAATTCCAAGGTCAATCTCGTCGCCTACGAAAAACGCCATGTGCTTGACGAAAAGATCGTAAGCAACAAACGAATATTTTCCGAATTGAACTTCTACGGCGACACGTTCCTTGGTGAAATCGGTTTGGTTATAAGAGCTCATGGCGGTTCGGCCGGCTTTTTCGATCGTAACTTTCTGCTGTTCAGCGCTCATACCAAGTGTTTTTCGAATCAATCCTTCGTCATCTGTGATCCAGTAATTTGTGCGAGACTCCCGCCATCCGCGCAACCGAAACTTTTCACAGACCGCCTTGTTCAGCGCCTTGGGTGAAAACAAATGTTTTCCAACCATCGTCTTTTCTTTGAATACTTTCTTTTCCAGCTCATCCGCATCGACGCGCGTGATGACATCTACGATTTCATCCCAGAGGTGCCGTTTGTGATACTGTAGAAATTCGAAGCCGTTCAGGTGCGAGTGGGTCTGAGCGATCTTCACCTATGCCCGCCGTGCGGCAGACTCGGGTCGAAAATGGGTTGGTTCAATGGGCGCGTTCTGAGCCTGCCATTATTCAAATCATTCAGACGCTTCCGCGCTATGGCAATGTACTCGCAGGAAATATCACAACCATACCCTTTTCTTCCATGTTTGATCGCAGCGATCACGCTGCTGCCGACACCAACATAAGGGTCAAGAAAACATAAGGGTCAAGAACTGTATCGCCGAGGTTGGTCATGCCAAGGACCAGACGCCCTACCAGTGCAACGGGAAACTGGCAGGGATGTACCGTCTTTTCCACATGGTTGTTTTTTACATTCGGAATTTCCCAAACATCGCTTGGGTTCTTGCCGTTCGGGTTGCCCGAGAGCTTGCCAGCATTCGGTCCTTTGAAAGGTTTCTTGCCAGGGTACTTGGATGGAACCCTGATTGGATCAAGGTTAAACACGTAGTCATCAGATTTGGTGAACCACAAAATTGTTTCGTGCCGCCCGGACAGCCTTTTGGAGCAGTGCAGCCCGTGGCCAAAATGCCAGATGATCCTGTTTCGCAATTTGAGCCCAAGCGACTTGAAAACGGGGTAAAGCAATGCATCCAGCGGAAAGACTTCGCCTTGATCCACATGATTTCCCACCTGCCAGCAAATCGAACCATTAGGGGCCAAAAGTCTCACGCACTCGCGAATGACTTTTGTTTGGCTCTTCAAGTGGTCGTCCAGGCTCGAACGCCGCTCATACGCCTTGCCTATATTGTAGGGAGGGGAAGTCACAATTAATCGGAAGCTGCGGTCTCGAAACTGCTTCATAAAGAGCAGGTTATCGGTGGTGGCTAGACCAAAGTCTATTTCAGCGCTCGGAAAGCGCGCTTGAACGGACATATCATTCACGCGCGCGCTCCTAGTTGCCGATTTAACATAGCACTCTTGCCATTGATCGCGAACCGCCACGGCGGATCGGCCAGTACAGTGCTGAAACGCCGGTCCGCCAGATAATTGGCCAGGTCTTGCGAGGGTGTGCCATCCATAAACGACATCTTGTATTGTTCGCCTGGTTCCATCAACGAGAACATTAGGCGAACATGGTTAACGGGTCGTTTCGGCGCGGTCAACGAATTTCGAAGTCAGGTGGCAGCGGGTCAGATCAGGTAACCGGCCAGCCCACTTACAAAAGCCATTGCGCCCAGGGCCAGCATCCCGCGATCGACAAAGTTGCGAACGCGAACCGGCAGCGAATAGGTTTCAATCTTCTCAAGCATGCGGGCACCTCTGACCTGTTACGCCGCGGTAATGGCCCCCAAAAATGGCAGGATTGTGCAGCGTGCACGGCGATTTTGCGGGGCTGGACCATGCCCGAGCGGCTGATAAGCTGCCCGCAATGTCCGACGCGCCCGAGTTTACCCCGGTTCCCAACTGGTTGCCGCCGCCGCGCCCCGCGCGCTCGCCGGTCGAGGGTCGCTATGCGCGGCTGGAACCGTTGACGGCGGCCCATGCACCGGCGCTTTTCGAGGCGGTTCGAGGGGCCGACAGGCTGTGGACCTACCTGCCCTACGGCCCGTTCGAGGGCGCCGCAGCCTATGCCGCCTGGGTCGACCGGATCGCCGGTCAGCCCGACCCGATGTTTTTCGCGATCGTCGACCGGACCAGCGGGTTGCCCGGCGGCGCGCTCGCCCTGATGCGGATCAATCCTGAGGCGGGCTCGGCAGAGGTCGGGCATATCCACCTAGCGCCGCGCCTGCAAAAAACCCGCATCGCGACCGAGGCGTTGACCCTGTGCGTCCGCTGGGGATTTCAAGCAGGCTATCGCCGGTTCGAATGGAAATGCGACGCGGCGAACCTGGCCTCGCGCCGCGCCGGCCAGCGGTTGGGGCTGAGTTTCGAGGGCGTCTTTCGCCAGGCGGGCGTCGTCAAGGGCCGCAACCGCGACACCGCCTGGTTCGCCGCCATCAATGCCGAATGGCCCGCCCTGCGCGCCGCCTACGACACCTGGCTGGACCCGGCGAATTTCGACGCGGACGGGCAGCAGCGGGTCAGTCTTTCGAGCCTGACCGCGCCGATTTTGGTCGCGCGCGATCCGGTGCTGAGCTAGGGCAAGATGCGTTTTGACTGAACTGCCCCGCCGCGCGCTGAGGATTGCGCCCGCCCGGGCGGGGGCGAGAATCGCGCCCGCGTCGTGCCGCAGGCACGCCTGCGGCGTGACGGGCGGGCAGGCGCGATCCGGGGCTGAAGCCCCGGGAAAGGCGAATTCAGGGCGAACAAATCCAGACCCATCCGGCTCTTGGGCCGAAGCCCGCGGATGGTGTTCTGCGTCGGGACCACCTGGCCTCCGACGCGCCATCGCCAACACCGCCGGAGCCTCGGCGAAACGGGCCAGCCCGGGGCTCCGCCCGTTCGCGGCTGAATTTGTCCCCCGAACAATTTCCGGGCCGCCGCTCACCCTTCAGCACGCAAATCCCCTCCATCGACGACGCGGGCACAGCGCCCGAATTCGGGGGCTTTCTCGGGTCAAAGGGTATCGTGACCCCAGTGGGTCCGCGAATGCGCGGCGAACGCGATGATGCAAATGAAGACGGGTCGGTACACGAGGCGCGCGTACAGCCCCGTACCACCTTCCGGTGCCTGCAAAACGCTATTTTTTTTGGCGTTTGTCGGACGCTATTGCGTTGGCGGCGATCAGAAATCTGGCGATGGGAGAGGCCCGGTCCAATTCTAGGATTGGTTTTCTGGTGACATTAGCCAAATCGCTTCAACCGCGCCGTCACATTGTAATGCCGGGTTCTGACCCATCAGCGAAAACAAATTGAGATAGGCCGACAACTTATAATTCCACTTCTTCTCGAAAACTGCATACCGTATTCCGTCGGTGGTAATTATTCTTCGACAATTATTTGTTTTCGCGTATCCTTCTGCTTGCACTTGGGGTCGCAAACAAGAGCTGTTCAGCTTTTTCGCTTCTATGACGAATGAAAGATTGTATTTTCTTCTTGGCAGACTTTTGAACAGCGCAATATCGATATCGATATCGATTCGATTCCACTCCAGCGCCATCTTTTGCGGTGTCCAGCCCAGCGTTCTTAAAAACGGGACGACCAACTGCGCGACGGTTTCGTGCTCCGAGGGTTTCTCATCGGTCTTTGCATACCATTTTGCCAAGCGCACCATGTCATCCAGTCCGCCAATCAGGGCAGAAACGTTGTCGCCGCCAACTCCCCGGTCGAACAGGCTTTGTCCTACTTCGTCAATCGACAATTGCGAGTTTGACGCTGACGGAAGATCGGGCAGATCCACAGTTTTTTCTGTTTGGATTTTTTTGCTTTTTAGCCAGTCCAGTCCGGCTTTCTTGTTCAGAAGTTGGGTTGTATCACCCCATTTTAGGCTTTGCGTGGGCAAAACATCAGGTTCAAGCGACTTCCAAAGCCATCTGACCCGCCGAACATGTTCAAGGTTCCAGCCATCGACATCTGAAAATGCCTCAGACCATATGTAATCGCCCACAATCTCCCCAACGCCGTAGATTTCATTTGTGCCGAGCTTGAGAACAATGATGTCGCAGTCTTTCATTTTTTCTGCGAAACGTTGCAAAATCGAATTCCCCTTCCTCGTCATCGATTTTCGCGGAAAATTTGCGCCGAAGACTCCCGTCAGACCTACCTCGTCCTCATATTTTTGCTTACAGTCAATAAAGTGACCGTTGTCGCCTGGTCCGAGAAGGATGATCCCAAGGTCCAGGCAAACATTTACGTAGTTCCGATCTTTGTCGCCGGCGCTTTGCTGCCAGACCGTTCTTCCTTCAAAATTCATGAGAATTATCCATTAACAAAAGCGGCGCTATCATACTGCGCTCTCCCACTCCAGCAAGCCGTAAGGTGCGCTTCAGCGCCCCGCCTCGTCATTTGCGTCTTGACCGACGTGGGCGGTGGCCACCTGCGTTCACGTTCCAGTCCTAAGAAACGATCCGCCCAAAGAAGCAAGCGAGTAGGCGATCCTGCCTACCAACGCCAGCGCTTGATGATTGCATTTCACGAGGTAAACCGTGTAGGAACAATATCTTAACCTATCCTCTCACTGTGAGAGCCCGCGCGCACCCGCCTCGAAAAGCCCGAGAATACGGTCGGCGCATTCGCTGGGCTCTGGCCGTCAAACCACCGAAATCCGGGCCAGGCGGTGTTGCAGGATCGAGCTTAGCTGCGAAACCGCCGCCCCGGTGGCGCCGCGCCCGTGCTGGGCCGCCCCAAGCGCCCGCGCCGCGGCCTGGAGCGGGGCATCCTCGGCGCTGATCGCCACGCCGTTCAGAAACTGGGCCACATATTCCAGCGTCTCATCGTCTGCCGAGCCGTCCAAAAGGTCGGCAACATGCGCCAGATCGTCTTTCAGCGCCAGCCGGTCCGGCGACAACAGTTCGTCACTGACCGCCCGTGGCCCGCGCGGTTGCACCTCGCGCGGCAGATGCGCCAGCACCGCTTCCTGAAACGCCGCGACCGAGGCGACCGGTTTGCCCAGATATCCGTCTGCGCCTGCATCCATCGCCTGGGTCCGACCGTCCGGATCGCCGCTCATTCCCAGCAGAACATTGACCCGCGGATGGCCCTGCGCCAGGTCGGCGATCAGGTCCAGCCCCGACCCGTCGGGCAGCCCGATGTCGACGATCACCACCGAGGGGCGATAGACCCGCAGGTGCCGCGCCGCCGAGCGCAGGCAATCGGCGCGGCGAATACGCGCGCCCGAGCGCAGGCACATCAGGCGGATCGCCTCGCAGGCGTATCGGCTGTCTTCGACGACCAGAACCGTCAGCCCTAAAAGCGGCCGGTTGGCGGTCGGCAGGTGGCGCATAACAAAGTCTTCAAGATCGTCCATACCCGGCCCTCGCGTACGTTCGATTCTCATTAGAGCGCCATCAAGGCTAATCTTTGGTAAACCGATGGCAGCGATTTCCCCGGTTTGCCTGCGACGCCCGGCGCCATTGCCCCGGCCTAGCCGACGCGGGATAAGACGGCGACTTACGGAGCTCGCTTTATGATCGGACGCCTAAATCACGTTGCCATCGCTGTGCCGGATCTGGCCGCAGCGGTGGCCCAGTACCGCGACACGCTCGGTGCCCGCGTTGGCGCGCCCCAGGACGAACCCGACCACGGTGTGACGGTGGTGTTCATCGATCTGCCCAACACCAAGATCGAACTGCTTTACCCCTTGGGTGAGGCGTCGCCTATTGCCGGATTTCTCGAAAAGAACCCCGCCGGCGGCATCCACCATTTGTGCTACGAGGTCGCCGATATTCTGGCCGCCCGCGACCGGCTTTTGGACAAAGGCGCGCGGGTGCTGGGGGCGGGCGAGCCGAAGATCGGGGCGCACGGCAAGCCGGTGCTGTTTTTGCACCCCAAAGACTTCAACGGCTGCCTGATCGAGCTGGAGCAGGTCTGATGGACATCGCCTCGGGCATTGTCCTGTTCGCAGTGGTCTGGTTCATGGTGCTGTTCGTGGTCCTGCCGCTGCGGCTGACCACCCAGGGCGACCGGGGCGAAGTGGTGCCCGGCACCCCCCCCGGCGCGCCGCACGGGGTGAACCTGAAACGCAAGCTGGCGATTACCACGCTGGTTGCGGCGCTGGTCTGGGGCGTCATTGCGGCGGTGATCATCTCGGGGGTGATCGACCTGAGCGAGATCGAGTTTTTCAATCGCCTGAGCGGTTCGGCACCGGACCAGGGTTAGATCGGTTCAAGGCCTCCTACCGAGTGTCCATTCCATCGCGCGGCGGGTCATCCTTCAGCCGGTGGAAAAGATGGGTGAACGTGGCCGCGCCCAGGACCGGAACCAGAAGGTTGATGATCGGAAAGCTCAGCGGCACCGCCATCAGCCCGCCTGCGATCCAGATCGCCACGCTGTATCTGCGGCGCATGGCCCTGGCCTCGGCGGGTGAAAGCCGGCGCAATGCTACAAGCTGAAAATACTCCCGTCCCAGCAAAAAACCGTTCAGAGCTCAAAAGATGAACGGTGCAAACGGGATGAAAAAGACATAGAGCAGCAAGGCCGCGATATTGGCCAGCACGATTACGCCCAGAAATTTCACGCTGTCCTTGAGCCCGGTCATAAAACTGGCGCGCGGGGCTTTTGCAAGCTCCGGAAAATGCTTGTCCTCGACCGCGTCGGCCACATCATCGAGAAAGAACGCGGTAAAGGCCGAGGCAACGGGCACCATCAAAAAGGCCGACAGCAGCAGCATCAGCGGGATCGAGGCCCAGGACACCAGCTCGTCCACCCAGTTGATGGTGCCGATCCAGGGAATGGTGAAACTTTCGGGGAAGAGAAACGAAAGCGACGTCATGAAAACCGCATAGATCGCGGCCAGCAACAGCAGGGTCAAACCGATGCCGATCAACAAAACCCGCCGGAAACGCGGGTCGCCAAGTTGATCGACGGCTTTGAGAAAATCACTGATAATCATGCGTCGATCCAGGTTGTCAGGGCGTCGATGTCTGGTCGTGGCCGGTCGGGCGGCGTGGCACGGGCGGTGCCGATGTGGACAAATCCGACCAGCGTCTCGTCCCCGGTCAGCCCCAGACCGTCGGCACAGAACCGGGCGTCATGGGCCGCCCATCCGGTCAGCCAATTGGCCCCCCATCCCGCCGCGAGAGCGGCGTTCAAAAGCCCGAGGCAGACCGCGGCGGCCGAGTTCCGCTGTTCGGAGCGAGGGATTTTTTCCGAGGCTTTGGGCGACGAGATCACCGCCACCGCCAAAGGGGCCGCGGCCAGTTGAAAGCGCATTTTTTCGATGTCTTTGGTGGGCTTGCCAAGCTCTTCGCCGCGCCCGGCCACCCGATCTGAAAGCCGCATCATTGCGGCGGCACCCAGTACGATGAACCGCCAGGGCTCGAGCTTGCCATGATCGGGGGTGCGTACAGCGGCAGTGAGGATCGGGCGCAAGGCATCGCGGTACGGCACAGGCGGCTGCAACGTCTTGAAGGGGCGCGACCGCCGCGTCAGCAGAAAGTCAAGCGCCGCCGGGTTTTGGGGCGTCGTGGCCGACATGATATTCCTTGTCTCTGCCGCCCATGTCGGGTCGTCCGGCCCGGCTGTCAAGCGGCCCCCGCGAAATGGACCGCCAGTGCGTCGATCTGCGTCTCGATAAAGGCCTGAAACTCAGGTCCTGGCTGACGGGCAGCGAAAGTGTCGCTAAGCGGATCGGGCGCCGTGATGGTGCTGCCCGAAAGCACTTCAAGCACCGCGTGGCCCGCGAACGGTACATAGACCTCGGAATAGCCACCCTCATGAACTAGAACCAATCGACCGGCGCACACCCTGTCCGCGAGCTCCATCAACCGGCGGGTCATGGCGCGGAATGTCTCGGCGGTGGCCAGCATGCGGCCGAGCGGGTCGATGGCAGCCGCGTCAAAGCCGCAGGCAACGATGATCGCGTCGGGCGCGAAAGCCTCGACGGCGGGCAACACCAAGCGATCCATCGCGGCAAGATAGCCCCTGTGCCCGGTGCCGGGCGCCAGCGGGATGTTCATGTTGAACCCGGCACCCGCGCCGCTGCCCCGGTCAGCGGCGGCACCGGTGTCGGTCGGATAGTTGCGGTCCTGATGCAGCGAGATGGTCAGAACATCGGCGCGGTCATAATAAATCGCCTCGGTCCCGTTGCCGTGATGCACGTCCCAGTCAACCACGGCGATGCGCCCTGCCATGCCCGCGTCCAGCGCCGCTTCGGCAGCGATGACGATATTGGCAAGCAGGCAGAAGCCGCTGGGGAAACCGGGCAGGCAATGGTGCCCGGGCGGGCGCGACAGGGCATAGGCACTGGCGTGATGGCCGTCCAGAACCGAAAAAAGCGCGGCTTTGGCCAGACCGGCCGAAAGCGCTGCAATCTCGAAACCGCCTTTCGCAAACGGCGCGCGCAGGCCCAGTTCGCCCCCGCCCTGGGCCGAGAGATCGCGAAACTCGCGTAAATAATGCTCGGTGTGTACGCGCGACAGGTCTTCCCACGTCGCAGGCTCCGCGCCGGTCATATCCAGGTCTCGGGCCAGGCCGGTGACCTCGATCAGATTGCGCAGGCGGCGTTTGGTTTCGGGATTTTCGGGCAGACCACCGATACTGGGTTGCACCAGCCCGCCAAGCGGCAGCGTGAAAGCATAGTCGCCACCAGCGTGCCAAAAACACCGTTCGTCCCAGAAAAACCCAGTTTTCATACCGCGCCGCGCCCCTTCTGACGATCTGATCGGTGCGAGCTTATGCGGGATCGGATGAGGGGCCAAGCGATGGAGAAGGGCATTCTGGCGCGTGTTAAGGTTTTTCGCATCGATCAAGGCATAGCGCCGCGCCGGGGGGGGGTGTCCCCCGGACCCCCCAAGATATTTTCGCCACGAAGAAGGAAGTTGAAGGCTCAGCCGCGCCGAAAGGAGCCGCATAATGCGACAGGCGCGCGGAGGCGAAGCTTTTGATTGCGGGGTCGGGTTGGCGCTGCTATGGCGATAAGTGTCGATGCCAATTGGCTGAGCGGAAGAGGTGCGGCCTGACCCATGCCGGGGGGCTTTTATCTCATCGTCGAATGGACCGCGTGCCGGGCGCGGGGTTCGCTCTGCCGGTTGTCGACGCGTGACGGGCGACGGCCGACAGAGGAGAGGGCAATGTCGAAAATTGGGGTGATGCTCTGCGGACACGGGTCGCGCAGCGCTGCGGCAGTGCGGGAATTCGCGCAGCTGGCCGAGCGGCTGCCGGCCCACTTGCCGCCCGAATGGCCGGTTGAATACGGGTATCTGGAGTTTGCAAACCCGGTGATCCGGGCCGGGCTGGACGCATTGCGCGCTCAAGGCTGCGACCGGATACTGGCGGTGCCGGGGATGCTTTTTGCCGCCATGCACGCCAAGAACGACATCCCGTCGGTGCTGAACGAATACGCACGCAGGCATGGGCTCGATGTCAGCTATGGTCGCGAGTTGGGGCTTGATCCGCGGATGATCCGCGCCGCATCGGACCGGATCGCGCAAGCCGAAGCGGCGGCCAATGCATCGGGTGGCGAGGTGTCGCGGCACGACACTGCTCTGGTGGTGATCGGGCGCGGCGCCAGCGATCCGGACGCCAATTCGAACGTCTCAAAGATTGCCCGGATGCTGTGGGAAGGCATGGGCTTTGGCTGGTGCGAGGTGGGCTATTCCGGGGTGACATTTCCGCTTGTCGAGCCCTGCCTGGAGCAGGTCGCGAAACTGGGGTTCAAACGGGTTATCGTGTTCCCGTATTTCCTGTTCACTGGCATCCTGATCGACCGCATCTATGGCTTTGCGGATCTGGTGGCGGCGGCGCATCCGGACATCCAATGGGTCAAAGCAGGCTATCTGAACGACCACGCGGGAGTTCTTGAGACATTCGCCGGGCGGGTGCGCGAAATTCTGGACGGCCCGCCCGAGATGAATTGTTCGCTGTGCAAGTACCGGACCCAGGTTCTGGGCTTCGAGGCCGAGGTCGGGCTGCCCCAGGAAAGCCACCACCACCATGTCGAAGGCCAGGGTGCGACTGCACCAGGGTCGAATGTCGAGGATTGTCGTCTTTGCGAAGATTTCTGTACCGGCGTGTGCCGGTTGGACGGGATTGCGGCGGGTCATCATCACGACGCCGCGGACCATCATCATCACCACCACCATCACCCCGAATACCCCCACGCAGATCACCCCATGGGGCCCGAAAGCACGCGCAGGCATCTCAAAGACGCATGACAAGCGCGCTCGCCTATATCCGCGATCCGGCTGCGATCTATGCCCGAAGCTTCGCGATCATCCGCGACGAGCTGGCCGGGCGCGGCGGGCCTGCACCTTCTGCGGTGGCCGTGCGGATGATCCACGCCTGCGGGATGGTCGATCTGATCGACGACCTGCGCATCGCGGAGGGTGCCGAGGCGGCGGGGCGGTCGGCTCTGGCCGCCGGTGCGCCGATCTATTGCGACGCGGAAATGGTGGCGCGGGGGATTATTGGACGGGCGCTTCCGCCCGGCGTCGAGACCCGCGTGACGCTGCACCACCCGCAGGCTCCGGATCTGGCCGAAAAGCTGGGCACCACCCGGTCGGCGGCGGCGGTCGAGCTGTGGCGCGACGAGCTTGAGGGCGCGATTGTCGCCATCGGCAATGCCCCGACGGCGCTCTTCCATCTTCTCGAGGGTCTGGCCAATGGCTGGCCCCGACCAGCGCTGATTATCGGCTGCCCGGTCGGGTTTGTCGGTGCCGCCGATGCCAAAGCGGCGTTGCACGGGGGCAACCACGGGGTGCCCTGCATCACCGTGCTGGGGCGGCGCGGCGGCTCGGCGTTGGCGGCGGCGGCGGTCAACGGGCTGAGCCTGGGAACCGCGGGCGACGGAACATGAGCGCCTGGCTGGACGTGATCGGCATCGGCGAGGACGGCTGGGCGGGCCTGGGCGACGTGGCGCGGGCGCGGCTTGAGGCGGCCGAGGTCATCATCGGCGGTGACCGTCACCACGGGCTGGCCCCGCATCTGGCCGCCCGTCGCATCCGCTGGCCCAGCCCGTTTCGCGCCATGGTGGATGAAATTTCCGATCTGCGCGGGCAAAATGTGGCGGTGCTGGTCACCGGCGATCCGACCTGGTTCTCGGCGGGTGCGCATCTGGGCCGCAAGTTCGGCGCGGATGAAGTCACATATCACCCCCAGCTTTCGGCCTTTCAATGGGCGGCGGCGCGGATGCGGTGGAGCCTTGCCGATGTTGAAACGCTGACCATTCACGGGCGACCGGCAGAACAAATCGTGCCTTACTTTGCCCCCCATGCGCGCCTGTTGGTGTTGACCCAGAATGGGGGGTCACCCGCGATCGTCGCACAACTTTTGACCGAGCGTGGGTTCGGGCCATCGCGCCTGACGGTTCTGGGGGCGCTTGGCGGGCCCGATGAAACCCGCGACGAAGAGTCAGCAACCGACTGGGGCAACCGGTCGGCCCCTGATTTTCACACTCTGGCGATCGACTGCGCGATGGATGCAGACGCGCCGCCGCCCTTGCCACTGACCGGGCTGCCTGACGAGGCCTTCGAGCACGACGGCCAGCTGACTAAGCGCGAGATGCGGGCGATCACGCTGTCCGCCCTCGGCCCGCGGCGCGGCGCGCTGCTGTGGGATCTGGGCGCCGGCGCTGGCTCGGTCGGGATCGAATGGATGCGCGCCGCCCGTGACGCGCAGGCTATCGCGGTCGAACCCCGCGCCGAGCGCCGGGCGATGCTGGCCACCAACGCCGCGCGGCTGGGGACGCCGCGTCTGCGAATTGTCGAGGGCCGTGCACCCGAAGCGCTGAGCGGCCTGCCCGGACCAGATTCGGTCTTTGTGGGCGGCGGGCTGTCGCGCCCAGTAATCGACGCGGTGCTAAGCGCCCTGGCCCCGCGCGGGCGGCTGGTGGCCAATGCTGTGACGCTGGAAAGCGAAACGCTGGTGGCCGCGTTGCAGGGCGAATATGGCGGCACCCTGTCGCGGATCGCGGTGTCGCGGGCCGAACCGATCGGGTCGCGCAGCGGCTGGAAACCGTTCATGCCGGTTACCCAGTGGATATTGGTGCGATGACCGGTCGGCTTTATGGCGTCGGCGTCGGGCCGGGCGACCCCGACCTGTTGACGCTCAGGGCGCACCGGCTGATCGCTGCTGCCCAGGTGGTGGCTTATCCGGCCCCCGATACCGGGACCAGTTTCGCGCGCGCCATTGTCGCGGATCTGATCCCCGCAGCGGCCGCAGAGGTGCCGATTGTCATCCCGATGGTCGCGGCCCGGTTTCCGGCGCAGGATGTCTATGACGCGGCGGCGGTGGCGCTGGCAGACCATCTTGAGGCCGGGCGCGATGTCGTGGTTCTCTGCGAGGGTGATCCGTTCTTCTACGGCTCGTTCATGTACCTCTTTTCGCGGCTCGCCGACCGTTTCCCGACCGAAATCGTGCCGGGGGTCAGTTCGCTCGGCGCGGTGACCGCGGCGTCGCGGCGGCCGCTCTGCGCGCGTTCCGATGTTTTGACCATACTTCCCGCGACCCTGCCCCAAGAGGTGCTGCGCGAACGTCTGGCAGCGGCCGATGCGGCAGCGATCATGAAACTGGGCCGGCATTTCGGCAAAGCCCGCGCGGTGATCGATGATCTTGGCCTGACCGCGCGGGCGCATTACGTGGCCCATGCCTCGCTGCCCGATCAGCAGGTTTGCCCGCTGGCGCAGGCCCCGGAAAAAGCCCCTTATTTTTCGATGATTCTGATCCCGGGGGAAGATATCTATGTCTGAGCGTCGGGTGGTGGTGGCAACGCTTCTGGCCGCGCACGCAGGCTTGGGCGACCAGGTGGCTTCGGTGCTTCAAGCGCGGCACGATCTGCGCGGCCGGGACTTTGACAATGTCACCGCGCATCTGGCCGAAGTGTTTCTGGGCGGTCATCCGCTGGTCGTCGTGGGGGCTGCGGGCATTGCGATCCGGGCGCTGGCCCCGCATCTGGGGGACAAACGGACCGATGCGCCGGTGCTGGCGGTGGCCCCCGACGGCAGCGCGGTGGTGCCGCTCATTGGCGGGCACCACGGGGCCAACGACCTGGCGCGGGTCTGCGCGGATGGCCTGGGCGTTTTGGCGGCGGTCACCACCGGGGGCGATGTGGTTCTGGGTGTGGCGCTGGATGCGCCGCCCGCGCCCTGGCGGCTGGAAAACCCCGAAGACGCCAAAGCAGCGATGGCCGCCCTGCTGGCCGGATCCGGTTCAGAAGTGTCGGGTGCGGCCGACTGGCTCGCGCCAATAGGTGCAACGGAAAACGCTGCCCCCGAAAACGCGCCGGTAGTGCTCAGCGTGGACGGCGCGCAGCCGCTGGTCTATCGCCGCCCGACGCTGGCGCTTGGCGTGGGGTGCGCGCGGGGGTGCCCGGGCAACGCGATGATTTCCTTCGTCATGGCAACGCTCGCCGAGGCGGGCCACGCGCCGGGCGACATCGCGTCGGTGCATTCAATTGATCTGAAAGCCGACGAGGCCGCGATCCACGCGCTTGCGGCGCATCTGGGCGTGCCGGCCCGTTTTCACCCCGCCGCGAGGCTCGAGGCCGAGAAAGCCCGGCTGCAAACCCCGTCCGAGGTGGTTTTTACCGAGGTCGGCGCGCACGGCGTCGCCGAAGGCGCGGCGCTGGCGGCGGCCGGGCCGGGGGGCGCCTTGGTCCTGTCAAAGGTCAAATCGGCGCTGGCAACCTGCGCGTTAGCGCGGCTGGGCGAAGGCGGGGCTGCGGGGACGTCGCGCGGTTCGCTGGCGGTGGTGGGCATCGGCCCCGGTCATGCCGCCTGGCGCACCGGCGAAGCCGCGCGGCTGATCGCCGAGGCCGACGAGTTGGTGGGATATGGGTTTTACATCGACCTGCTCGGGCCCGCGGCCAAGGGCAAGGCCCGCACCGATTTTGCCCTGGGCGAAGAAGAAGCGCGCTGCCGCCATGCGCTGGAATCGGCAGGGGCGGGGCACCGGGTGGCGCTGATCTGTTCGGGCGATGGTGGCATTTTCGCCATGGGCGCCCTGGTTATGGAACTTTTGGATCGCCCTGAGGCGGACCAGGGTGTCAGTGCCGCCGCGCGCCGGGTCGAGGTGGTGCATGCGCCGGGCATCTCGGCGCTGCAGGCGGCCTCGGCGCGCTGCGGCGCGATCCTCGGCCACGATTTCTGCGCCATATCGCTCAGCGACCTGCTGACGCCGCGCGCGGTCATCCAGAAACGCCTGAAAGCCGCCGCCGAGGGCGATTTCGTGATCGCCTTCTACAACCCCGTGTCGCGGCGCCGGCGGACGCTGTTGGCCGAGGCACGCGATACTCTGCTGCGCCACCGGCCCGCCGATTGCCCGGTGATCCTGGCCTCGAACCTTGGCCGGCCGGACGAAAGCCTGCGATTGCGGCGGTTGGAAGATTTGGCGGTGGACGAGGTCGATATGCTGACGCTGGTGCTGGTCGGGGCCGCTTCCAGCCGCGTGGTGGCAAGCGGCGACACCACCGCCGGGGCCGGGGGGGCCTGGGTCTATACCCCGCGCGGCTACGCCGGGAAACTGGAGGGAACAGCCCCATGACGGTCTATTTCATCGGCGCGGGTCCGGGCGACCCGGAGCTTCTGACGCTCAAAGCCGCGCGGCTGATCGCGGCCTGCCCGGTCTGCCTTTACGCGGGTTCGCTGGTGCCCGAAGCGGTGGTCGCGGGTGCACCGGAAGGCGCTTTGGTCAAGGACACAGCGCCGATGACGCTGGATGAGATCATCGAAGTCATGGCGGCGGCGCATGCCGCCGGACAGGACGTCGCGCGGGTGCATTCGGGCGACCCGTCGCTTTACGGGGCAATCGCCGAACAAATCCGGCGTCTGAAGGCGCTTGTCATCCCCTACCAGATTGTCCCCGGCGTGCCTGCCTATGCCGCCGCTGCCGCCGCGATGGGCCAGGAACTGACGGTGCCGGAACTGGCGCAAACGGTGATCCTGACCCGCACCGCGATGAAATCCAGCGGCATGCCGCCGGGCGAAGACCTCGAGACCCTGGGCCAGAGCGGCGCGACGCTGGCCATCCACCTGAGCGTGCGCAACCTCATGGAGGTTGAGCGCAAGCTGACCCCGCTTTATGGGGCTGATTGCCCGGTGGTGGTGGCCTACCGGGTCGGGTGGCCCGACCAGATATTCCTGCGCGGCACGCTGTCGGACATCCGCGCCAAGGTGCGTTCGGCGCGGCTGACGCGGACCGCGCTGATCTTTGTGGGCCGGGTTCTGGCCGAGGCGGATTTCCCAGACTCGGCGCTTTATGACGGCGCGCGGCCGCATGTGCTGCGCCCCCGAAAGACCTGCCTGCGATGAACGGCATTGCAAAGGCGCCCTCCCAAGGGGGAGGGAGGGCGCGGCCCGGCGGCGCTGCGCGCCTTGATTCCGGGCCGTTGGTGTCTCTGGCTCAGGTCCGCTCCGGGCCGATTCTGTTGAAAAACAACGTGTTGCAGGTGCAGAAAGTGGCCGTTGTATGTGAGCCCGAACACCTTTCTGGTCAGGCTGTTCGCGGTTTCTGCGGTGCAGGAAAGATCTTGGCCAGTTTCCGAAGGTTCTGGGCGGTGGCAGCGAGGAGGAATTCATCGTTTGCGCCGCATGGGCCGCGTAATCGGAGCCGTCCAAGGCCAAGAATGCGTTTGAGGTGAGCAAACAGCATCTCGACTTTTTTCCGCAGCTTCATCGAGATTTCATATTGCCTGGTTTTTGCGATGTCTCGGGCAACTTGTCTGGCATCTTCGTGTTCTTCGCGGGTGATGGATCGGGCATCCATGTTGGGACAGCAGCGCGCCTTGGACGGGCAACTTTGGCAAGTCAGTTTCAGCGCGCGATACTTGGCAGTGCCTTTGTCGGACGGGCCACGCTTGGGGTCTGAGTAGTTGCGGCGGAACTGCTTCAACGCCTGTCCCTCGGGACAGATGTACTGGTCGTTCTCAGCGTCCCATTCAAAATCGGCTCGTGTCCAGGTGCCATCGGTTCGGCCAGCTTTGTCGATTACCGGGATATGCGGAGCGATGCCGCGATCCACCAACCATCCAAGCATGGGGCCTGAACCATAAGCCGTGTCAGCAATGATGCGCTCTGGATGCAGGCCAAACCCTTCTTTGACCCGATCCAGCATTGTACGCACAGACCCGACCTCCGCCTGTCGGATTGATCGTGTGGCTTCCACGTCCACGATGACACCGTGATCAGTATCGATCAGATAATTGGTTGAATAGGCAAAGAACGCAGGACCTTTGCGGGCCGCTGTCCATTGACTGGATGGGTCGGAGTGAGACGTGAACTTCGGTTCAACGGTCGTCGCCGCGCCAAAGGCCGCGTCATCCAGAACGTCGAGATATTCCCGCACCGCACGAGGTGCGTCATCGGGGTCAATCGTGCTGTGATCCCAATCTTCTTTGGCGGTGGAGTTCTGTTTATTTGCGTCGGCCTCAATGAGACTGGCATCCGCCGCAAAGCGCTGGCCACTGACCAGCCCCTCGGCAATGCAACGCGCCACGACCGTCTCAAAGAGATGACGCAGCAGGTCACTGTCACGGAAACGGCCATGCCGGTTCTTTGAGAATGTCGAGTGGTCAGGCACCTGATCTGTCAGGTCCAGGCGGCAAAACCAGCGATACGCCAGATTGAGATGCACTTCCTCGCACAGCCTCCGCTCCGAGCGGATGCCCAGGCAGTAGCCCACCAGCAGCATGCGGATCAGCAGCTCAGGATCAATCGAAGGGCGGCCGGTTGAGCTGTAAAATGGCGCGAGATGCTGGCGGATGCAGGACAGATCGACGAAGCGATCAATCGACCGCAGCAGATGATCTTGCGGGACGTGGTCTTCTATCGAGAAGTCATAGAAAAGCGCGCTCTGTGCCTCTTGCTTCGGTCCCAACATCGCCGCCAATCCCCCGCATCAATGCAGAGATTGAATCAGCGAGATGATCTAAAATCAAGAAGACTTTTTCAACAGAATACGCCCGAAGCTGATATCCGCGCCTTTCGACCCGTTTATGAGTCCTGACCCCAAGACATCATTCGGTCAGTTCGACCGAGGGGATGATCGGGAAGAAACGTCCGCCCGACCAGAGGCCGAACCACAAGTCGCCGTCGTGCTCGGCGCGCGATCCGATTTCGACTAGGCGGTAGAAGCTTTTGCGGTCGATCAGGGCCTCGAGGTTGGCGCGCACGAGGACATAGGGCGAGGGTTCGCCGGTTTCCGGGTCGCGCACCACGCGGATGGGGTTTTCGGGACCTGCGGTGACGAAATCGCCGACGTTGGTCTCGAACCTCAGACACAAGTCAGTGCCCGTCCCCGAAGCTTCGAAATCCACCGCCACGAACGGCGCGTCATCGACCGTGATGCCGACTTTTTCGACCGGGGTGACCAGGAAATAATCGTCGCCGTCGCGGCGCAGGATGGTTGAGAACAACCGCACCAGCGGGGCGCGGCCAATCGGCGTTCCCAGATAAAACCAGGTGCCGTCGCGGGCGATGCGCATATCGAGATCGCCGCAGAACGGCGGATGCCACAGATGCACCGGAGGCAGGCCCTTTTTTCCGGCCTTTTTTGCCGCTTGCGCCAAAGTGTTGGCCGAGGGTGTCACAGGCTCGTGTTTAACCATTGTTTACTTTTCGGTTCCGCGCGGGCGCGCGATTTGCGATGCTGTGGCCAAATATGACGTATGCGCGGAGGTTTGTCATGGCCAAGACCGAAGACCTTGTGGGCGAGATCGAAGAATTGGGGGCGCGTCTGGCCGAGGCCAAGGCCTCGATCAACACGCGTTTCATCGGCCAGGACAACGTGGTCGACCTGACGCTTTCGGCGCTTTTGTGCGGCGGACACGGGCTGGTTATCGGGGTGCCGGGGCTGGGCAAGACGCGGCTGGTCGACACGCTTTCGACGGTGATGGGGCTGAAGGGCGCAAGGGTGCAGTTTACCCCCGACCTGATGCCAGCGGATATTCTGGGCTCGGAAGTGCTGGAGTCTGACGCGACCGGCCGCCGGTCGTTCCGCTTTGTCGAAGGGCCGGTGTTCTGCCAGCTTCTGATGGCCGACGAGATCAATCGCGCCAGCCCGCGCACCCAGTCAGCACTTTTGCAGGCGATGCAGGAAAAGACCGTGACCATCGCCGGTCAGCCGCACGGCTTGCCCGAGCCATTTCACGTGCTGGCCACCCAGAACCCGATCGAACAGGAGGGCACCTATCCGCTGCCCGAGGCGCAACTGGACCGGTTCATCGTGCAGATCGACGTCGATTACCCCGACCGTGACACCGAGCGCGAGGTTTTGCTGGCGACCACCGGGGCGAACGAGGCCGAGGCGCACGAGGTGTTCAGCGCCGCCGAACTGATCGCCGGGCAGCGGCTTTTGCGGCGCATGCCGGTGGGCCAGTCGGTGATGGAACTGATCCTCGATCTGGTCCGGTCGTGCCGCCCGGACGAAGCTAGCGCGCCGCAGGCGGTGCGCGACGCCGTGGCCTGGGGGCCGGGACCGCGCGCCGCGCAGGCGCTGATGATGACGGTGCGGGCGCGGGCCTTGATCGACGGGCGGCTGGCGCCATCGGCCGACGACGTGCTGGCCCGTGCGCGGCCGGTGCTGATCCACCGCATGGCGCTGAGCTTTGCGGCGCGGGCGCGGGGCGTGGAATTGGCGGCGTTGATTGATCTGGTTGCGCAAGAGGTGACGCGGGTCGAGGCGGCGGCGTGAGGGCGCGCAGTGCGATACATCTGATGGCGCGTTGCGGCGCGGGGTCTGGCTGATGCCGGCTGCCCGAACGCTCCGGCGCGAAGCGCAGGCGCTGGCGGGGCGCCTGCCGCCGCTCTTGGCCGACGCCGAGCATCTGGCGACCACGGTTCTTCTGGGCGCCCACGGGCGGCGGCGGGCAGGCATGGGCGACGAGTTCTGGCAATACCGCGCGGCGCATCCGGGCGACCCGGTGCGCGCCATTGACTGGCGGCGTTCGGCGCGATCCGAAAACGCGCATTTCGTGCGGGAAAAGGAATGGCAGGCAGCGCAGACGGTCGAGATTTGGGTCGATGCGGGCCAGTCGATGGCATTTTCCTCGACCGCCGCGCTGCCCACCAAGGGCCACCGCGCGCGGCTTTTGGCGCTGGCGCTCGGCGTCCTGTTGATCCGCGCCGGCGAGCGGGTTGGGCTGACCGACCGCGTTTTGCCGCCGCGCGGCGGTGAGGGCCAATTGGCGCGCCTGGCCGAAGTGCTGGCCGCCCGCGACGACGCGGCGGATTTCGGCAGCCCGCAAGCGCGTGGCATGGTGCCGCGATCGCGGGCGCTGTTTGCCTCGGACTTTCTGGGCGACATCGCGCCGCTTGCCGCGGCGTTGACCACAGCTGCCGACCGGGGCGTCAAGGGCGCGATCGTGCAGGTTCTCGACCCGGTGGAAGAGGCGTTTCCCTTCGACGGGCGCACCCGGTTCGAATCGATGACCGGCGCGTTGAAGTTCGAGACCCAGAAGGCGGGAAGTTTGAAAGGGCGCTATCTGGACCGTCTGGCGGCGCGCAAGGCCGAACTGGCCGATCTGGCCACCGCGACGGGCTGGCAGTTCACCACGCATCACACCGACGCCCCCGCGCAGGGGGCGCTGTTGTGGCTTTACCAGGCGATTGAGAAGGTGCGCTGACGCCGATGTTTGCCGTTGGTCCCATAGGATTTGCCGCACCGCTGGTGCTTTTGGGGCTGATCGTGCTGCCGATCCTGTGGCTTTTGCTGCGCGCGGTGCCGCCCGCCCCGGTGCGGCGGCGGTTTCCGGGCATCCGTTTGTTGCTGGGGCTGACCGACGATGACCATGAGACCGACAAGACGCCGTGGTGGCTTTTGGCGCTGCGCTGTGCGGCGGTGGCGGCGGCGATCATCGGGTTTGCCGGGCCGGTCCTGAACACGCAGGAGCGGGCCGAGGGCTCGGGGCCGCTGCTGATCCTTTTTGACGGCTCGTGGGCCAGCGCGCCGGTGTGGGAGGCGCAGAGCGACCGGGTGCGCCAGGCGCTGGACCGCGCGGCGCGGGGCGGGCGGGCCGTGGCCATGCTGTCGTTGAGCGATCCGGCGCCGGGGCCGCTGTCGTTTCAGGGGGCCGAGGTCTGGGCGCCGCGCGTGCCGTCGTTTGAGCCGAAACCATGGGCGCCCAATGCAGGTGTGGTGGCCGGGCTAATTGACCGACTGGCCGGTGAAGACGGGTTTGACACGCTTTGGATCTCGGATGGTTTGGCGCGCGCATCCCGCGCGGCGCTCTTGACGGCGCTTGCCGCCAAGGGGGCGGTGCAGGTGATCGAAAGCCCGCGCCCGGTTCTGGGTCTGCGACCGGCGCGGTTCGAGGATGGCGTGGTGCGGGTGCCGGTGCTGAGAAACCGCCCGGCGCTGGCGGCCGGGGTCGAGGTTGTCGCCCGTGGCCGCGACCCGGTGGGCATCGAGCGCGACCTGGCCCGCGCGACGGCTGACTTTGCGCCCGGCGACAGGCTGGCCGACATAGCCCTGTCGCTGCCCGCCGAGTTGCGAAACCGCATCACCCGCTTCGAGGTCGCGGGCACCCGGTCGGCAGGCGCGGTCACGTTGGCCGATGATGCGCTCAAGCGCCGCGAGGTCGCCCTGATCGCCGGGCGCGAGGACCGCGAGGGGCTGGAATTGCTGTCGCCGCTGCACTATCTGCGGCACGCGCTGGTCCCGACGGCTGACCTGATCGACGGGGCGCTGACCGACATTCTGCTGGCCAACCCCGATGTGATCGTTCTGGCCGATGTGGCCAAGCTGGCCAAGGGCGAGGCGTCGGGCCTGACCGATTGGATCGAGGCTGGCGGATTTCTGGTTCGTTTTGCCGGGCCGCGACTGGCGGCCAGCGATATCAGCCGCGACACGCTGGACCCGCTGATGCCGGTGCGGCTGCGCGCTGGCGGGCGGGCGGTCGGCGGTGCGATGAGCTGGGGCGCGCCGAAGTCGTTGCGTCCCTTTAGCGCGTCTTCTCCGTTTTTTGGCCTGACGGTACCTGATGACGTCACCGTCAGCGCCCAGGTTATGGCCCAGCCCGACCCTGAACTGGCCGATCGCGTGATCGCCTCGCTGACCGACGGCACACCACTGATTACCCGGCGCGCGATTGGCGAAGGGCAAGTAATCTTGTTCCACGTCACCGCCAACGCCGAATGGTCGACGCTGCCGCTGTCGGGGCTGTTCGTGGCGATGCTGGAGCGTCTGGCGATCTCGACACGGCCCACCCGGCCCGACGCCGCAGCCATGGCGGGCACCACGTGGGTGCCGCAAAAGCTGCTCGATGGTTTTGGCGTGGCGCACGATGCAGGCGCGCGGGCCGGCGTGCCGGGCGAGGTGCTGGCCGAAGGCGCCATCGGACCCGATCTGCCGCCGGGGCTTTATGCGGGCGCAGATCGCCAACTGGCGCTGAATGTGCTGGACCCGACATCCGACCTGGCCGCCGCCACCTGGCCTGCTGGCATTCCGGTCGAAGGGCTGACAACCCTCGCCGAAACGCCCTTGAAAGGGCTTTTGCTGGCGCTTGCCGGGGCGCTGCTGCTGATCGACATAATGGCCTCGCTGTGGATTGCGGGGCGGCTGTCGGGGCCGCGCGGGGCGCTGGCTGCGCTGGTTTTCGGGGTGGCCACACAGCTGGGCCCCGTGCCTGACGCACAGGCGCAAGATGTCGACGAGGCGCTGGCCATCCGCGTCACGTCCGAGGTGGTGCTGGCCTATGTTATCACCGGTGACCGGTCGGTTGACGGCGTCGCCCGGGCCGGGCTGACCGGGCTGTCCGACCGGCTTTACCGGCGCACCTCGATCGAGCCCACCGCCCCGGTGGCGGTCAATCTGGAAACCGATGATCTGTCGTTTTTCCCCTTTCTTTACTGGCCCGTGACCCCCGGCCAGCCGGTCCCCTCGGCCGAGGCCTACGCGCGGCTGAACCGGTATCTGCGCACCGGCGGCATGATCATGTTTGACACCCGCGACGCGCATCTGACCCGGCGCGGCAGCACCACGCCCGAGGCGCGACACCTGCGCGCTTTGGCACGGCCGCTGGACCTGCCGCTCTTGGAACCCATTCCGCCCGACCATGTGCTGACCCGGAGCTTTTACCTGCTGCAGGATTTTCCCGGGCGCCATGTCAGCCGCGAGGTCTGGGTCGAGGCCGCGCCGCCCGACGCGATCCGGGCCGAGGGCATGCCGTTTCGCAACCTCAACGACGGGGTGACACCGGTGGTGATCGGCGGCAATGACTGGGCCGCGGCCTGGGCGATCAACGCGCGCGGCCAGTCGCTGTTTCCGGTTGGCCGCGGCTTTACCGGCGAGCGCCAGCGCGAGATCGCTTATCGCTTTGGCATCAACCTGATCATGCACGTGCTGACCGGCAACTATAAGTCGGACCAGGTGCATGTGCCCGCGCTTCTGGACCGGTTGGGGCAGTGATGATGACCGGACAGATCATCTTTGACCCGCTGCTGCCCTGGGGCTTTATCGCCGGTGCCGGGCTTCTGGCGCTGGCGCTGGTGGCCTGTGCCACCTGGCGGCGGTTGACAGGGTGGTGGCTGCGGGCGCTGGCGCTGACGGCGCTGGCCGGCGCGCTGGCCAATCCGTCGCTGCAGATCGAGGACCGGCAGAGCCTCAGTGACATCGTGATCGCCATCGTGGACGAAACCGCGAGCCAGCGCATCGGCGACCGGTCGGATCAGGCGGCCCGCGCGCTGGCCACCCTGGAAGCGCAAGTGGCGGCGCGCGGCAACACCGAACTCAGGGTCATCCGGCTGGACGATGGCGCCGGCAACGCCGGGACCGAGCTGATGTCGGCGCTGGCCCAGGCGCTGGCCGAAGAGCCGCGCGCGCGGGTCGCCGGTGCGGTGCTGATTACCGACGGCCAGGCGCACGATATCGACCGTGCGCCCGGGATGCCCGCCCCCCTGCATGTGCTGCTAACCGGCCACCAAGGCGACTGGGACCGGCGGCTGATCGTCAGAAATGCTCCAGGTTTTGCCATCATCGGCGAAGAGGTCGACCTGACGCTCAGGATCGAGGATCAGGGCGCGGTGCCCGAAGGGCTGGGCGACGGCAGTTTGACCAGATTGATGGTGTCGGTCGACGGCGGACCGGCGCGGTCGCTCGATCTGCCGGTGGGCCGGGATGTGCGCGTGCCGGTGACGCTGGATCATGGCGGCATGAACGTTATTCAATTCACCCTGGCCGAGGCGGCGGCCGAGCTGACCGACCGCAACAATTCGGCGATTATCCAGATCAACGGCGTGCGCGACCGGCTGCGGGTGCTGCTGGTGTCGGGCCAGCCGCATCCGGGCGAACGGACCTGGCGTAACCTGTTGAAATCAGACAGTTCTGTGGACCTTGTGCATTTCACCATCCTGCGCCCGCCGGAAAAGCAGGACGGGGTGCCAGTGACCGAACTGAGCCTGATCGCCTTTCCGACGCGCGAGCTGTTTCTGGAGAAGATCCACGAGTTCGACCTGATCATTTTCGACCGCTACAAACGCCGCGGCATCCTGCCAGCGGTCTATCTGGCCAACGTCGGGCAATATGTGCAGGGCGGCGGCGCGGTGCTGGTCGCGGCAGGGCCTGATTTCGCCACCGCCGACAGCCTTTACCGGTCGCCGCTGGGCCTGGTTCTGCCGGCGGCACCGACCTCGTTCGTGCTGGAGGACGGTTACCGCCCGGTGATCTCGGACGTGGGCCAGCGCCATCCGGTGACCCAAGGGCTCGAGGCTTTTGCGCCGACCGGCGGCTGGGGGCGCTGGTTCCGGCTGATCGATCTGGTGCGGCCCCAGGGCCATGTGGTGATGACCGGGGCCGATGAACGGCCGTTGTTGGTGTTGAACCGGGTCGGCGAGGGCCGGGTGGCGCTGCTCGCCTCCGACCATGCCTGGCTGTGGAGCCGGGGGTTCGAGGGCGGCGGGCCGCAACTGGAACTGCTGCGGCGGCTGGCGCATTGGATGATGAAGGAACCCGAACTTGAAGAGGAAGCGCTGACCGCCCGGGCCGAGGGGCAGACGGTGACGATCATCCGGCGCACGATGGCCGAGGAAGTGGGCGAAGTGACGGTGACCGGGCCGGACGGCAGGGTTATGGTTCTGCCTTTGGACGCTGACGTTCCGGGGCGGTTCCAGGCCCAGTTTGAGGCCGGCGATCTGGGGCTGTACCGCATCGCCGAGGGCGCAATGGCGGGCGTTGTGGCGGTGGGGCCGGCGGCGCCGCGCGAGTTCGAGGAAACCGTCGCCAGCGCCGACAAGCTGGGGCCGCTGGTGGCCGCGACCCGCGGCGGCGTGATGCCGATCGCAGCCGGTTTGCCGGATCTGCGGACAGTGCGTCCGGGACGGCCCGCCACCGGGCGCGGCTGGATCGGGATCACCCCGCGCGCGGCCTATCTGACCCGCGACGTGTCGGTAGTGCCGCTGCTGCCGCCCTGGGCGGTTCTGATACTCGTTGCGGGCCTGATGATCGGGGCCTGGCTGATCGAGGGACGGCGGCGCGCCTGAAGATTTCGCCGCGGGGCATTCTGCCCCCCGGACCCCCCTGCCCCCCGGACCCCCCTGAAAGTACTTGAAAAACGATGAATTTGGGCGTCTGACCGGGGTCGGACCCTTGGTCGCGGGTCAGCGGCAACAGCGCGTCGCCCCGACCGGGGTGGCGAGCGCGGCGATCATGGCAAGACCGAAGACCTTTGCAGGCATCTGGTGGCTCCGATAGACTGGCGGCGATACCCACCGCGCAGGAGAGCGTCATGGACATGCCCGCCCCCGATGCCGCGATCATGGCCAACAAGGCACGGATTGTCAGCCGCCTGCAAGCGGTTCTGCCCAAGTATGCGGTAATCCACGAGGCCAGCGAGACCCGGGCCTATGAGTGCGACGCGCTGACCGCTTACGCCTGTCCGCCGTTGGCAGTGGTTTTGCCAGGCTCCACCCGCGAGGTCGCGGCGGTGCTGCGGCTTTGCCATGCCGAAGGCGTGCCGGTGGTGCCGCGCGGGTCGGGCACGTCGCTGGCGGGCGGGGCGTTGCCGACGGCCGATTGCGTGGTGCTGGGCGTCGCCCGGATGACCGCGGTGCTCGAGACCGACTACGACAACCGGTTCATCCGGGTCGAGAGCGGGCGCACCAACCTATCCGTCACCGGCGCGGTCGAGGAGCAGGGGTTTTTCTATGCGCCCGATCCATCGAGCCAGCTGGCCTGCGCGATCGCCGGCAATATCGCGATGAATTCGGGGGGCGCGCATTGCCTGAAATACGGGGTGACCACAAACAACCTTTTGGGCGTCACGCTGGTGCTGATGGACGGCACGGTGATGCGGATCGGCGGAGCGCACATGGACGCTCCCGGACTGGATCTTCTGGGGGTCATCTGCGGGTCCGAAGGGCAATTGGGCGTGGTCACCGAGGCCATTTTGCGCATTCTGCCCAAGCCCGAAGGCGCGCGCCCGGTTTTGATGGGGTTTGAAACAAGCCGCGACGCCGGGGATTGCGTCGCCGACATCATCCGTGCCGGCGTCTTGCCGGTCGCCATCGAGTTCATGGACCGTCCGTGCATCCGCGTCTGCGAGGCCCACGCGCAGGCCGGGTATCCCGATTGCGAGGCGCTGTTGATCGTCGAGGTCGAAGGCAGCGCGGGCGAGATTGACGCGCAGCTTGCCGTGATCCTGGAAATTGCCCGCTGCCATGACCCGGTGGAACTGCGTGAAAGCGGATCGGATGAGGAAAGCGCGCGCATCTGGCTGGGGCGCAAGGCGGCCTTTGGGGCGATGGGGCAGATCAGCGATTACATGTGTCTGGACGGCGCGATTCCGGTCAGCAGCCTGCCGCAAATGCTTGGCCGCATCGCCGAGATGTCGGCGGCATACGGATTGGACGTTGCCAATGTCTTTCACGCCGGCGACGGCAATTTGCACCCGCTGATCCTGTACGACGCCAACACGCCCGGCGATCTGGAGAAATGCGAGGCGATGGGCGCCGACATCCTGCGGCTGTGCGTCGAGGTCGGCGGCTGTCTGACCGGCGAACACGGGGTCGGCGTGGAAAAGCGCGATCTGATGCACCACCAGTTCACGGGTAATGATCTGGAGGCGCAGATGCGCGTCAAGGACGTGTTTGACCCGAACTGGCTGTTGAACCCGGCGAAAGTGTTTCCGCTGTCGTTAACGCAGGCCCGGCGCGAGGGCGCGGCGTGATCGAAGTTTGTGACGAGGCCGGGCTTGCCGCGGCGATCAAATCGGCGGACGGCCCGGTGTCGGTTCGCGGCGGCGGCACACGCATGGTCGCGGTGCCGGGCCGGGTGCTGTCGACCAGTGGAGTGACCGGGATCACCCTTTACGAACCCGGCGCGCTGACCCTGTCGGCACGCGCCGGCACGCGGTTGGCCGAGGTCGAGGCGGCGCTGGCCGCGAAAGGTCAGCGCCTGCCGTTCGAGCCGCCC
Organism: Paracoccaceae bacterium; assembly: GCA_965247915.1. Taxonomy (GTDB): domain Bacteria; phylum Pseudomonadota; class Alphaproteobacteria; order Rhodobacterales; family Rhodobacteraceae; genus JAKZRT01. The sequence continues at coordinate 3,705,449 of OZ252048.1, read as the reverse complement.
GACATGCGCGGGCTTTTGGGGACGCAAGGCACGCCCACCATAGGTGGGATGGTGGCGGCGAACGCCAGCGGTCCGCGGCGGGTGCAGGCAGGTGCGTGCCGCGATGCGCTGATCGGGGTGCGGTTTGTCGATGGCGCGGGCACCGTCATCAAGAACGGCGGGCGGGTGATGAAGAACGTCACCGGCTATGATCTGGTCAAGCTGATGGCGGGCAGTTTCGGGACCTTGGGGGTGCTGAGCGAGGTGACGTTCAAGGTGCTGCCCAAGCCGCCAGCGCGCGCGGTCTGTCTGATCGAAGGGCTGAGCCCCGAACGGGCGGTCTCGGCGATGGCATCGGCGTTGGGGTCGCCCTACGAGGTCAACGGGGCCGCGCATACGATGGCCGGGATCGACGGCGACCCGGCGACGATAATCCGGGTCGAAGGGTTCGAAGGCTCGGTCGCGCACCGTTCGCAGGCGCTGGCCGACCGTCTGGCCGAGTTTGGCGATGTGGCAATCGAGACCGACCCAGATCGGACCCGCGCAGGCTGGGCCTGGGCGCGCGATGTCGAGGCGTTTCATGGGGTGGAAGGCGATGTCTGGCGGTTGTCGGTCAAGCCCTCGGATGCGCCGGGGGTGATCGACCGGCTGGATGCGCGCGGCCTCCTAATGGACTGGGGCGGCGGGCTGATCTGGGCGCTGACGGACGAGGGCAGCAATGCCCGTGCTGCGTTAGAAAGCGTCGGCGGCCATGCCACGCTGGTGCGCGCCGGGGCCGAGACAAGGGAAAGGCTGGGCAGGTTTCACCCCGAGACGGGGCCGGTGGCGATGATCTCAAAGGGACTGCGCGCCAAATTCGACCCGCGTGGTATTCTAAATGCGGGGCTGATGGGCTGAGCGATGCGAACCGACTTTACCCCTGAACAACTGGCCGACCTGGCCACCGCCGAGGCCGAAAAGATACTGCGGTCCTGCGTGCATTGCGGATTCTGCACGGCGACTTGCCCGACCTATCAGGTGCTGGGCGACGAATTGGACAGCCCACGGGGGCGGATCTATCTGATCAAGGATATGCTGGAAAATGACCGGCCCGCCGATGCCAGGACGGTGAAACATATCGACCGCTGCCTCAGCTGTCTGGCCTGCGTCACCACCTGCCCGTCGGGGGTCGATTACAGGCATCTGGTCGATCATGCCCGGGTGCATATCGAGGCGACCTATCGCCGTCCCTGGGGCGACCGCGCCCTGCGCTGGCTTCTAGCACGAATTCTGCCCTATCCAACGCGGTTCAGGCTGGCGCTGCGGGCCGCCAGCATCGCGCGGCCGTTGCGGGCGCTGGTGCCGGATGCGCGGCTGCGGGCGATGCTGGAGATGGCGCCGCAGCGCATTCCGCCGGTCAGCCGCAACGATGATGCGCAGGTGTTCCCGGCGCAGGGCGCGCGCAATGCCCGCGTGGCGCTGATGACCGGCTGCGCGCAAAGGGCGCTGAACACCGACATCAACGACGCCACGATCCGGCTGTTGACTAGGGCCGGGGCCGAGGTCGTGGTGGCGCGAGGGCAGGGCTGTTGCGGGGCGCTGACGCACCATATGGGCAAGGCAGACGAGGCGCGGGCGAGTGCTGCGCGCAATCTGGAGGCCTGGGGGGCCGAGATCGACGGCGCGGGGCTGGATGCGATTGTCATCAACACCAGCGGCTGCGGGACCACGGTCAAGGACTATGGCCACCTTTTCGCGCGCACCCGCCACGCGGCGCGGGCGCGCCAGGTTGGCGCGCTGGCGCGCGATGTCAGCGAAGTGATCGAGATGCTGGGCCTGCCGGAGAGCCAGGCAATCGGCCTGCGCGTGGCCTATCATTCGGCCTGTTCGCTGCAGCATGGGCAAAAGATCACGTCGGGGCCGAGGAACCTGCTGAAAACGGCGGGATTCGAGGTCGTCGAGCCTTCCGACAGCCATCTGTGCTGCGGGTCGGCCGGCACCTATAATTTGTTGCAGCCCGAGATTTCCAAGCAGTTGAAATTACGCAAGGTTTCGACGCTTGAGGCGTGCGCGCCGGAGATGATTGCCGCCGGGAACATCGGGTGCATGATACAGATCGGGTCAGGCACGGGTGTGCCGGTGGTGCATACGGTCGAGCTTCTAGACTGGGCCACCGGCGGACCGCGCCCCAGCGCATTGGCAATGCCATAATCCTGCCCAATCGGCCTGCTAGCCATTATCCGACGCATTACCGAGGCTGCCATGCGCGGATTTTTTGCCGGACTCCTGTGTTTCATCCTTTCTGCCGGCCAGATTGCCGCCGAAGGGATCAACGGCGCCACGCCGCTGCGAACGCTTTCCACCGCCGATGACACCCGAGGCTGGGAGGCCGTGGGGCGGTTGAATTTTGGCGGGCATGCCTATTGCACCGGGGCGTGCGGCGGATCGTGTCGCACCCTGATTTCACCTATTCCGAAGTTGATCGCGTGGCCCGCGTCGCCCACGACTTGGCATTGGTTCAGCTTGACCGGCCGATCCGCAATCCCGCGATCGCCCCTTATGCGGTTGACCAACGTCCGCGCAAAGGCGCCTCGGTCGCCGTAGTCTCTTACGCCCGCGACCGGTCCGAGGCACCCAGCCTGCAAGAAGCCTGCCGGGTTTTGGCGCGCCAGGGCGGGGTTCTGGTGCTGGGCTGCGAGGTCGATCACGGCGCCTCGGGCTCGCCGGTCTTTGTCACCGGCGACGATGGCGTGGCGCGGATCGTGTCGGTGGTTTCGGCCATGGCCCGGGTGCGCGAGATGGACGTGGCGCTTGGCACCGCGCTGACCCGGCCCCTGGCGGTGCTTTATGAATTGCTTGAGACACCCGAGGTTATCGCGCCCGGGGCGACTGCGACGCTGGCCACCCGGGCGCAACCAACGATGCGCGCCCTCGGTGGCAGCAGCGGCGGGGCAAAATTTTTGACGCTTTGATATTGATGCGCAAACTGAACCCGATACCCGCACTTTTGGCGCTTCTGCTGGTCAGCCCCGCGCTGGCCCAGACCAGCGACAGCCGGCTCGATGCGCTGACCCGACCGCTCGAACGCTCTGGCTGGGAGGCCGTGGGACGCATCGACATCGCCGGGGGCGGATTTTGCACCGGAACGCTGATTGCGCCCGATCTGGTGCTGACGGCAGGGCATTGCTTGGTCGAGCATCCCGACATTCGCCCGATCGATCCGGCGCGGATCATCTTCAGGGCCGGACTGTCGAACGGCGCGGCAGTGGCGGTGCGGTCGGTCATTCAAACGGTGGTGCATCCCGATTACACCAATCGTCAAAGCCCGCGGTTCGACAGTGTCGAGACCGACATCGCGCTAATGCGGCTCGAGCGCCCGATCCCGACCACCCTGGCCGACCCTTTCGCTGGCGGCGAACAGGACCTGGGGCGGCAGGTTTCGGTGGTCTCATATGCGCGCGGACGCGCCGAAGCGCTGAGCTGGCAGCGCAGTTGCTCGGTGCGGCACAAGAATGACGTGGCGGCAGCCTTTTCCTGTGATGTGACCTTCGGCGCGTCCGGCTCGCCGGTGTTCGACACCTCGCGGCGGCGGCCGATGATCGTGTCGGTCATTTCGCGCGGACACGCCGGCCCGGAAGGGACACTGGCGCTGGGGCCGCTGATAAAGGCGCCGATTGCCGAGCTGATCGAAGCGCTGCGCACGTCCAACGGGGTCAACGTGGCCGGCGGCGGTCTGGCCTCGGTCGTGCAACAATCGCAAGGCGCGCGGTTCGTGAAGGCGGGTGACGGAGGCATGGGTGGTGCGCGGTTCGTGAAGCCGTAAGATCCAGTGGCTTAATGGCGGCGCGCGCCCGGCACCGGGTTTCGATTTCGCAGGTCTTGAACCGCCCGGTTTCACCCCCAAATAACATCACAGGGACGCCCGATCGGGGTCCCGTAACCTACCCGAGGCCTGTCCACATGGAAGGCCGCAAATGTTATCGCTTTCAGGAGGATGACCCATGCGAAACTTTGATCTTGCACCGCTTTACCGCGCCACCGTCGGCTTTGACCAGATCGCCGATCTTATGGACCGGGTGCTGAGCACCGAATCCGCTCAGACTACCTATCCCCCCTACAACATTGAAAAAACCGCCGATGACGCCTATCGTATTTCGGTCGCTGTTGCCGGATTTGCCGACGCGGACCTCAGCGTCGAGGTTCGGGAAAACGCGCTGATTATCGCGGCCAGGAAAGCCGAGGATGCCGGCACCGCCAATTTCCTGCACCGCGGCATTGCCACTCGCGCCTTCGAGCGCCGCTTTACGCTGGCCGATCATGTTCGCGTGACCGGGGCTGCGCATGTCGACGGTATGCTGCACATCGATCTTACGCGCGAAGTGCCCGAGGCGCTGAAACCGCGGCGGATTGAAATTCAGGCCGGCCCGGCGATTGACGTGAAGGCGGTTGAAGCCGCGTAACCGCAGGTTTTCGCAAATTTGGCCCCCGGTTCGTTCCGGGGGCCTTTTTCGGGCGGTTGGTGCTATTGTGCAGAGCCGTTCTGCGTGGGTGCCGAGGCTTCGGCGTGGACGGACCGCGAGGCTTGGTGGTACGCTTGGCCTATGAAAAAAATCCAGACCCAGGGCCTGCACCACGTCACGATCGTGGGGGCGGACCGCCAGACATCGCTTGATTTCTGGGAGGGCGTGCTGGGCATGTCCTTCATATTTGACCAGCCCAACCTCGATGACCCTGACGAGGGCCATCTTTACTTTGACCCCGGCGACGGGCGGCTGATCACGGTTTTCGCCAACGAGAAGCGTGAATTCACCCGCGAGCGCACCCCGACCGACCCCGGTTGCGTGCACCATCTGGCGTTCTCGGTCAGTGCCGCAACGTTCAAGATGGCCATCGACCGTCTTGAGGCGCGCGGCATCGGGCACACCGGCATCAAGGACCGTGGGTTAATGGATTCGATCTATTTCAAAGACCCGATGGGGCTGTTGATCGAACTGGCGTCATATAGGTTTTTCCCGCCGCACGGGTGTTCCCATGCCGACGTTCTGATCGAGGCGCATCGTCTGCGGGTCGAGCGCGGCGATAACAACATTGCCGAGGAGCATGTGGCCGACGCGATAGAGTTGCTGGTGGCGCGGACCCAGGGCTCGCTGAGCGCGGATCGAAGTGCGAAGAACCCTTACTGAGGTTTGCGCCGCGCGGTCCGCGCGTCGCCCCAGGGCGAGGCGGCGCTGCCCCCTCGTCGTCATTTTTCGCTCGAACCAATGGCGCAATCAATGCCGACCCCCCGAAGTATTTCTGAAACGATGAAGTTCATTTCAGGTGAATCCTTGCGCCCATGTGGGCAGCGGGTCACCGGGAGCGATTGCCGCCTCGAAGACGCCGCGCGCGATGGCGCGGCTGAGCGCCACGGCGGCGGCGTGACCGAGTTTCAGGGGGTCGGCCAGAGGGTCGGTCAGGGGCTTTTCGCCGGTCGCGGCGGCAAAGACCAGATCACCGTCAAAAGGCGTGTGCGAAGGCTGGATGGCGCGCGCCATGCCGTCGTGGGCAGCCACGGCCATGCGGGTGGCCTGGGCTTGGGTGAGTGCCGCGTCGGTGGCGACGATGGCGATGGTGGTGTTCTGCCCGGCGAGACCGGGCAGATCGCGTTCGACGGTTGGATCAAAGTCGCGAGGCAGACCCCGGTTCCCGAATTCGCCGGCCATTTCCCAGGGCGCGGCCCAGAAAGCACCTGTTTCATCGGCAACTGCGCCAAGCGCGTTCACTGCGACAAGGGCACCGACGGTCAGGCCGCTGTCCAGCACCAGGCTGGCCGAGCCAAGCCCGCCTTTCAGCGGCCCGGCGGCGGCCCCGGCGCCGGCTCCGGCGGTGCCAAGCGCAAAGTGCGGGCCGCAGGCGTCATAGGCGGCGTGACCGAGGGCGGCGTAGGGGTTGGTGCCCCAGTCCTTGTCGCCGCCGTTCAGCAGGTCAAAAAGGATCGCGGCGGGGACAATCGGTACGCGCGCGGTGCCTACGGCAAAACCGCGCCCTGCGGCGACCAGCGCGTCCGCTACGCCCGATGCCGCATCAAGCCCGAAGGCCGAGCCACCCGAAAGCACCAGCGCGTCGACCTCCTGCACCAGCTTGTCCGGGGCCAGAAGGTCGGTCTCGCGGGTGCCCGGGGCGCCGCCCATGACATGCACGGCCGCCGTGAATGGGCGCGCGCCGGTCAGCACGGTAACACCCGATTTGATGCTGTCGCTCTGGGCATGGCCCACCACCAGCCCGGCAACATCGGTGATCAGATTTCGCCGGCCCGGTCGCATTTTCCTGCCCGCCTCCCTAGATCTGCACCTTAGCGGGCTGGCCAACGGCGGCAAGCCGGGGCAGTCTGGGGCGAAAGGGGTGCCAATGCGATACGTCAAGTGGACATTTTGGGGGCTGTTGGCGGCGCTGGCGCTGGCCATCGCGCATTACACCCTGCCGCAGCGCGATATCGTGCGCATCGTCAGCACCTATGAGGAACGCCAGGATTTTGGCGCCAACAGCCTGTTTTGGTCCGGCCCCAGTTCCGGCTCGGCATCGCTGGCTAACCGCGATGTGCTGTTCATCCAGACGATCAAGGCCAACGGCAAAGTCATGGTCTATCGCAACGAAGACACCGGTTGGGGCTGGCCACCCTATTTCAAGTTCTCTACCGCCAATCTTCAGACCGAGGCCGCTGATGCCGTATCGACCAGGGATGCGCCCGAATGGGTCGCGATGACCCATTATGGCTGGCGCAGCGAGCTGATCAGCATCTTCCCGAACGCGGTGTCGGTGAGGCCGGTTACGGCGCCGGATGTGACGCTGATCCCGTGGTTCAATATCGTCTTTCTGATCCTGTTGGTGGCGCTGGCCCGCACGATTCAGGTGCGCATTCGCCGGTGGTGGCGGCGGTTGCGGGGTACCGCGCTCGACACCTAGATCGCGCCGAGCGTGCGAAGAATGTCGCGGATGGGTGAACCCGGCTCGGGTAGGCGGGCCAACCCGACCACCAGCTTGCGCGGCAGGGCAAGGCGGGTTTCAAACGGGGCCACCAATGCACCGGTTTCCAGAAGCGGTTCGACCAGCGCGCTGTGGCCGATCAGAACGCCAGCCCCATTGCGCGCCTCTTCCAACGCCAGGCTGAACAACGAAAAAACCGGACCGGGCGCTGTCATTGCCGGGTCAAGACCGGCGGCCGTAGCCCAAAGCCCCCAGTCATTGGTCCAATTTGCGTCGTGCAGAAGCGTTTCGCGCCGCAGGTCGCCTGGGCGCGTCAGCCGCGCCCTGAGATCCGGTGAACATACGGGGAAGATGACATCGTTGCCAATTGTCAGCATGTTCGGATGGTTGGGGGCTTCTTCGAAGAATATCGCCATGTCAAAGGGTTCGCGGGTCAGGTTTGGCAGTGTTTCAAGCGCTGTGATTGATATCGTGACACCCGGTGTCGCCTTGCGAATCTCAGGCACCCGCGGCGAAAGCCAAAGTTGGGCGATGCTGGGCAAGGCGGCGATACGAAGCAGGTTTGGAGCGGCCGCCATACGCAAGCCCTGGACTGCCTCGCCCAAGTGGTCAAATGCGGCGACGAAGGCGGGCAGGGCACCTTCGGCGGTTGCCGTGAGGTCCACGCCGCGCGCATACCGGTAAAAAAGCGGCGCGCCGGACCAAGCCTCTAAAGTCTTGATGTGCTGGGCGATGGCGCCGGGGGTCACGCAAAGCTCGTCAGCTGCTTTGGAAAAACTGCCGCGCCGTGCGGCGGCCTCGAAGGCGCGCAGCGCATTTAGCGGCGGGCCGCTGGAACGCGGTGGTGAGACGGGCATTTTACCCCTAGGTTTTCTAGGCCTGGTTAATAGCAAAATTGACTTGCGAAGGAAAGGCGCGATGACGTTGTCTGTATTCAACATTCGTCTAGGCAGGAGGGCCGCAAATGGCTGTACCCCAAGAATCGCTGCACGCAGTCGACCCGCTGATTGCGGCAGCACTGGCCGACGAAAAGGCGCGCCAGCAGGATCAAATCGAACTGATCGCCTCGGAAAACATCGTCAGTCCGGCGGTGCGCGAAGTGCTGGGGCACGAGATCACCAACAAGACCCTCGAAGGCTATCCAAGTGCGCGCTTTCATGGCGGTGGCCGCTTTGTCGATGTGGCCGAGCGGGCTGCGATTGACCGGGCGCAGGAGCTCTTCGGCGCGGCCTATGCGAACGTGCAGCCGCATTCGGGGACGCAGGCCAATCAGGCGGTGTTTTTTGCCTTGCTCAAGCCCGGCGACCGGGTGCTGAGCCACGATCTGGCCGCGGGCGGGCATCTGAGCCATGGCGCCAAGCCGAACCTGTCGGGGCGCTGGTTTGAAGCGCATCAATACGGGGTCGACCGCGACACCGGGGCTTTTGGATTACGACGCGATTGCGGCGCTGGCGCGCGAGGTGCGGCCAAAGCTTTTGATCGCCGGCGGGTCGGCCTATCCGCGCGCCATTGATTTTCAGCGGTTGGCGGGGATTGCCAGCGACGCGGGCGCGTATTTTCTGGTCGATATGGCGCATATCGCGGGGCTGGTGGCAGCGGGTGTGCATTCATCGCCGGTCCCGCATGCCGATGTGGTCACCTTGACCACCACCAAGACCCTGCGCGGCCCGCGCGGCGGGGTGATCCTGTCGCGCCGCGAGGATCTGGCCAAGCGCCTGCAATCGGCTGTATTTCCGGGCGTCCAGGGCTGCCTGCACCCCAATGTGATCGCGGCCAAGGCGGTCTGTTTCGGCGAGGCGTTGAGCCCCGCGTTTCGCGTCTATGGGGCCCGGGTGCTGGCCAATGCGCGGGCGCTGGCGGCGGCGCTGGCGGCGGGGGGGATCAGGATCGTGGGTGGCGGGACCGACACCCATATGGTGCTCTTGGATGTGTCGCCGCAGGGGCTGCGGGGACAGGAGGCCGAGGACGGGCTGGCGGCGGCGAACATCACCTCGAACCGCAACCCGGTGCCGTTTGATGCGGTGCGCCCCGCCGATTGGGTCGGGCTGCGGCTGGGGGTGACGGCGGCGACGACGCGGGGGTTTGGCGTGGCCGAGATGACGGGGCTGGGGGACGCGATCGCCCGGGTTATTACGGCGGCGGGACGGGGCGCGGCGGACCGGCAGATTGAGGCGACGCGGCGCCTGGTGGCGCGGCTCTGTACCGATTTTCCAGCCGGTTAAACGCCCCCGGCAAGGGCGTCCCCGAGGGAGCGCGGGGTTTCAACAGAGGAAATTTAAGAAACACAAATCTCGAACCAGTGGCGGTCTTCGTCTTAGTGCAGGGCCTCCCGGCATGAATTTCATTGCCTCCGACAGGGATATTTTCACCAAGGAGAAGCGAAGCGCGCGGCAACTGCCGGTGCCTTGGCATATCACATTTCCATAAATACTTATCTGTCCGCGGTCTGCTATTTTGTTGGCGGGCGGGAGGCCGGCAAATACTTGACCCGCTTTGAGGTCGTCTGGGAGCCGGGTCCCCAGCCCCTTGGGTAACCACCCAAACCGAACTGTTGACTGGCCCGGCGCTGTTGTCGCCAAGGCCGCAGATAAGGATGGATAACGTGACCTTAACACCTTACTTCGCGGGATGCGACATTTCGCGGGACGGCCTGGATATTTGCCTGTTGCAGGGCGACAGCGAGCGTCATTTCAGTTTGCCGAACACGCCGCAGGGCCATGCGATGCTGCTTGAGAAGTTGGCCGGAACATCGCCTGAGCTCGTCGTTCTGGAGGCCAGTGGCGGCTATGAATCGGCGCTGTATGAGGCCCTTCAGGGCGCCGGAGTTCCGGTGGCGCGGCTGCTGCCCCAGCGGGTCCGGCAATTCGCCTATGCAGGCGGGCAACTGGCCAAGACCGACCGGATCGATGCCTATATTCTGGCGCTGTTCGGCCAGCGGATGCGCCCCGCACCAAGCCTCGATGAGCCAGCAGGTCAGCGCTACATCAAGGCTTTGACCACGCGACGGCGGGCGCTTCTGACCCGCCGCATTGCCGAAAAATGCCAGCTCAAACAAGCCGCGTTTGAAGATATCCGCGCCATGATCCGCCACGCACTGACCCGGTTGGAGGCCGATATCAGGGCGCTGGACGCGCAGATCAATGCCCTGATCGAAGCGGACACGGCCTGGCGCAATCGCGCCCGCCGCCTGACCAGCCTTCCCGGGATCGGGGCGGTCACCAGTGCGGCGATGATTGCCGGGCTTCCCGAGCTCGGCCGCGTCACACGCGGGGAAATCGCCGCTCTGGTCGGCGTGGCACCGTTCGCGCGGCAAAGCGGTCGCTGGCGGGGCAAACGGGTGTGCCGCGGCGGGCGAAAAGACCTGCGAAATACCCTCTACATGGCGGCGCTGTCGGCGACACGCGCCAAAAGAACCCCGTTCTCTGCCCTCTACCAGCGGCTCGTCGATGCAGGAAAACCACCCAAACTGGCCATCACCGCCGTCATGCGAAAAATGGTCGTTACCCTGAATGCAATGGAACGCGATCAGAAATTCTACGCAATATAAACACTGTTGCTCCGGGGAGCGCGAGGGGCAGCGCCCCTCGCCCCAAGGCGACGCGGAACGCGGCGCAAAACCTCGCGCCCAAACCGGCCCGGCGGCTCAATCCTGGTCCTCAACGCGGCCGCGCAGGGACTTGACCGCGCCGCGCCGGGTTTTCGTATCCAGGCGGCGGCGTTTTGAGGCCAGGGATGGTTTGGTCCTGACGCGGGGCTTGGGCGCGACCAGGGCGCGGGCGATCAGGGCGGCCAGTCGGTGGCGCGCGATGTCGCGGTTGCGGGCCTGGCTGCGGGTCTCGTCGCAATGGATGGTCAGCGCGCCCTCCTTGGTCCAGCGCCGCCCGGCGAGCCGCTTCAGTCGGGTCTTGACGGGGCCGGTGAGCGCGGGCGAGCGCGCCGCCTCGAAACGCAATTCCACCGCTGTTGCCACCTTGTTGACGTTCTGGCCGCCGGGGCCCGAGGCGCGCTGGAAACTCTCGGAAAGCTCCCGCTCTTCGATGGCGATGTCGTCGGTAATTCTCAACATGGTCTCCCGTGACCCCAGATGCGGAAAGGGCCGCCCGGTCAGGCGGCCCCCCGAAAGTTTTGGGAGGTGGGGTCGGTTAGGATCAAACCCCAGACGGGTGGCGCATCGCCACCGAGGGCTGCCTCAGAGGGCGCGCCCCCCGCTTGTCCCGACACCTCGCTCCAATATCTTTCTCGACACTGGATCACCTCCTTTCAATTGTTGCGGTTGGCCCGATCGTGCCGGTTTTGCCGTCGTTGTCAAAGGAAATCAAGTCGTGGCCAGGATGCGCGCCGAAATGATGCGGAAGGGGACCAGCGCGATCAGGGCAATCGAGAGTTTCACCAGCCAGTCAATTGAGGCAGTCCCGATCCAGCGGGTAAGGTCAAGCCCAAACGGGGTCGCCACGACCTCATTGAAAAAGGCCGTGTTGCCGTCGGCCCCAAGCAATCCGGTCAGCCCTGCCGAGAATGCGATGGTGAAAAACAGGGCGGTATCAACGGAGGATCCCACCACCGACGAGACCAGCGGCGCGCGCCACCAGTTTCCTTCCCGCAAGCGATCGAAGATTGCCACGTCGAGAAGTTGGGCGATTAGAAATGCGAGGCCCGAACCGATGGCGATGCGCAGAGTAACGGCAGGGTAGGTGAACCCGTCGCCCTGCAGTATGATCTGAGTGCCGATCAGCGAACTGATCACCCCGATAACAAAGCCGACCACGACCACCCGGCGGGCGGCAGCGGGGCCATAGACGCGGTTCATCAGGTCGGTGACCAGAAAGGCAAACGGATAGGTGAAGGCGCCCCATGTCAGCCAGTCGCCGACGAAAAACTGCACAAGAATGTTTGAGGCCACAACGATGGCGGCCATGGCGATTACGCCGGGAAGATAGCGGGTCATCAGGGTTTTTCCGTTTTTCACAAGGTGTTCGGAGACTTGGCCCAGGCTCATCCCGGGCAGCCGGGGCATAATCGTTGCCCCGGCGATCCGCAAGTCATTCGTCGAGGCGATATTCAACGAACTCGGTGCGCTGGAAGATGTTGAAATTGTCGTCCGAGATCATTGTCAGGCGGATAAGACCTTGCGTGTCGCGCCAGACGGCAATGCCCTCAAGGTTGTCGTGGACCGGTATGGGCGTTTCAAAAAGCGTTGCCTCGCCGGTCACCCGATCATTGGCAAGGGTGAACACGCGAACCCGGTTCAGAAAACCTGGGATACCCAGGAAATGACGTTCCAGCAGATAGAGCCTGCCGTCAGGGCCGAAGTCTGCGCCAACCGGCAGAAATTGCCCGCGCCGTGGCAGATGGAAAGGTATGTCCCAGTCGCGGTTTTGCACCCGGTAGACTGGGAAAGGCCGGGTCAGGCGGCCCGAGCGCTCGGGGACCATGTAAAGGGCATCATCCGGACCGACCGCCAGCGCTTCGAGACCGGAATTTATCTGGAGGTTTTCGAAGTCGCGCGGACCGGGGATCAGGCGCGTCTCGAACTTGTCGGTGGTCAGGCCACGGACCCGCGCGACGCCCTCGAACGACACGAAAAGCCCGCCCGAACGCGACCGCGCAAGGCCTTCGGCGTCGGTGTAGTCGTCGGGCAGGGGGGTGCCCTTGTCGAGAAACATGATCGGGGTCATTAGGTCGGCGCTTACACCCGTGATCTGGCCGGCGTCGTCGCGAATGATCCGGCCCGACGCTGCGAAGCCGCGGTCGGTTACGGCCCAGAATTTCGTGCCGTCGTCGCTGACTTCAAGCCCGGAAAATCCGCCAAAATTGTCGTCTTCGCTGGCCCATGAAAAGCTGGATAAATAGGTGGCGCTTTGGGCAATTGCAGGCCCGGCATGGCCCTGCAAAGCGGCCAGAATCAGCCCGACTGCAAAACGCCGGCGCATTGTCCGGGCAAATCCTGCATTGTGTAATCGCGCGGCCCGCGCTTTTTGGGTTTGTCGGGGTCTTTTGGCTTTTTCAGTTCTTCCAGGTACCCGGTTACCCACCATCGCAAGGTGTCGTCACAGCCGTCGCCATTTGAAATATAGTCGATACTTGGCTCTTGCGGCCGGCAATGGGCCGACCCCTCGGGGCATTTCATGCGGACATGGAAATGCGTGTTGTGCCCATACAGCGGCCGGATTTTCTTGAGCCATTTCTCGTCACGCTTCCTGGCGGTTTTGCACATCTCGATCTTGGCGGCGGCGGCCACGAAAATTCGATCAACCGCCGGATCGCTGGCGGCGGCTTTCAGGATGTTGGCGTGGCTTTTTGACCAATTTTCGGTGACCGACTTCTGGTCGCGGGACCGCACCGAGATCGAGCTGATCTCCTCGCGCTCGGACCGGGTCAGGTTCAGGCGTTTGGGCGGCAGCATCCAGATGTCGATATCGAGCCCGATCTGGTGCGAAAGATGGCCCGAGGTCATGGGACCACCACGCGGCTGGCCAATGTCGCCGACGTAAAGCCCCTTCCACTCCGGCTGTTTGGCGGCAGTGCGCGACAGGCGCTCGATGAAGGCGATGGTTTCGGGGTGGCCCCAGTTGCGGTTACGCGACAGGCGCATGGCCTGCCAGGTCGGACCGGTTTGCGGCAATTCCACAAAGCCCGCACCACAGCCTTTGGCATAACTGCCGATCGAGGCAGCGCGCTGGTCCGACCCCGCGCGGAACTTGCCGAACAGCTCGTGCGCGCGCGGCTCGGCCTGGGCGGTCGACACGGCAATCAGGATACTTATGAAGACAACAACTGCTCGGTTCATTCCGGACCTGGGTCTCCTTCCGGTTTCACCCAGAATAGCAGAATCAGCCCCAAAAGGAACAGTCCGATCAGCGGAGAAACGCCAAGCCGCGGCGATCCGGTGAACCAGGTTGCCAGCCCGATCAGGGCTGGTGCCAGAAACGCGGTCGCTTTGCCCGACAGCGCGTAAAGCCCGAAAGCCTCGGTCGCGCGTTCGGGGCGCGAATGGCGCACCATCATCGACCGCGACGATGCCTGCAATGTGCCGCCTGCCGCTCCGATAGTGCCGCCGCAAAGATAAAAGACAATGTCGGGCATCGCCGAGCCGGGAATCAACGGGATGCCCAGAATTTGCTCGCGCGTCATGCCGACAATAATGATGCAGACGATGATAAGGATAACGATGCTGATCACGATCACCGGTTTGGGTCCGTATCTGCGGTCGGCCTTGCCGCCCAGCCAGGAAAAAATCGTCGCCGTCAGCGCGCCGAAGATGCCGAAAATGCCGATCTGGGTGATCGACCAGCCCAGCACCAGCGTCGCGTAGACCCCGCCAAAGCCATAGAGCCCGTTCAGCGCATCGCGATAGAACAGCGATGAGCCCAGATACGAGGCCAGGCTGATACGCCGCTTCAGGCTCAGGACCGTGGTCTTGAGCTGGTTGAGCGCCGCCGCGACGCCTGCACTTTCTGCCCTGCGGGCCGACCCCGTCTCGCGCACCCACAGAAAGAAAACCGCCATCGAGGCGACATACCAAAGCGCGGTGAACGGGCCCACAAACCGGGTGCCCTCATTGGCCGCCGGATCGAGGCCGAACAGAGGCTGCAAGCCGATTATCGTGCGGCCGGCACCGTCCTCGAAGAGCAGCAGCATGATGGCAAGGGCCAGCACGCCGCCCAGATATCCAAACGCAAAACCGGTTCCCGAGATATTTCCTATTTCGCCGTGATCGCCCAGATCGGGCAAAAGGGCGTTGGTGAAAATGGTCGCAAATTCCATCCCGATAATGCCGATGCCGAACGCCACCAGAATCCAACCGAAATTCGAGGCATCAGGATAAGCAAACCAAAGCACCGCCGAGCCTGCAACGTAGAGCGCCGAGAACCCCCATATCCACGGCATACGGCGCCCGGAGGCATCGGCCATGGCCCCCAAAAAGGGTGCCAGAAGGGCAATAGACAGCCCCGAAACCGTCAGGCCCAGTGACCAGATTGACTGCGCGTAGGCGCCAGCGGCCTCGGACTCCAAACCGTCCGCCATCATGCGTTGGCTGACGATGCTCGCGAAATACGGGCCGAAGATGAAAGTCAGCAGCAGCGTGTTATAGGGTTGGCTGGCCCAGTCGAAGAAATACCAGCCCCAGATGCGCCGCGACGCCGTCCGATCTGTCATATGCGCGCCCCTAAATCCTGGGGCGCAGTTAGACAGGTGTTTTGCGCCTTCGCAACCTCAAGGTGCGTGCGGTGGCCAGGGCCGCGTGGCCTCGGCGTCGATCCAGTTCTGCACCCAGTCGGGCAGGGGCGGGCTTTGCGCGTCGACGCCCAGCAACGCCGCCAATTCGGCCGGCGGCACGATGCCCTGACCGCGCCGGGCGATGGCGCTGCGCAGGATCAGGTGGTTGGCGCAGGTCTCGCCCAGCCACATCGATTGTTCGAAATAGATGAACCGGTTGTCCCAGCCCAGCAGGCGGCTTTTCATTGTGAATCTGTGCAGCGGCTGAATGCGGCGGCGATAGCGGATCGCCGCCCCTGCAACGGTGATGTACATGCCGGCGCCGCGGATGGTCGTGTCCAGACCCTGGCGCGTGACCAGCGGCAAGCGGCCAAGATCGTAAAGCGTCAACGTGCGCCCGTTGTTCAGCTCGAGCCACAGGTCGATATCCCAGGGCCAGCAGCGGTGCTGCGAGACATGCGCCTCGAACAGCCCCAGCCGCGGCAGCCGCCGGGCGCGCCGGATATGGTGGATCATGCGGATAAAGGGGTACATTGGCCTGCTATCGCGGCGGCCGGGGCCGAGGTCAAGGCTGACGCAACGCCGGTTCACCACATGCACGCGCCCGGGCTTGCGCCGCGACGCTTGAAAGATTACATCACGCAACGGTACCAACGATGGACGGACGAAATGTTAGGCAGCCTAATTGATATTCTCCAGCTGCTGCTGACCGTGGCGTTAGGGTTTGTGTTGATTCACGTCATCATGAGCTGGCTGATTTCATTTCAGGTTCTAAACCTGCACCAGCGCTTTGTTGCGCAGGTTTGGTATGGGCTGGGTCGGTTGCTCGAGCCGATCTACAGCCGTGTTCGGCGGTTTCTGCCCAATACCGGCGGTCTGGATCTGGCGCCGCTGGTTGTGTTCATTCTGATCTTTGTTCTGCGCGACATCGTCTTGCGCGATATTGGGCGGGCGTTTTAGCCATCGCATCTTGTTCACTGAATCTTAGTGTGAAATGCTCCATCAAAAGCGAGCAGTTTTACTAAAATTCGGGCGAATATGGCCGCGCAGGCTCTTCTGAAATCGGTATTCGGGTTCGAGAGTTTCCGCCCCGGACAGGCCGAAATCGTTGCCGCGGTTCTGGCCGGCAAGAACGTGCTGGCGATCATGCCCACCGGCGGTGGCAAGTCGCTGTGCTTTCAGCTGCCCGCCCTGATGCAGGACGGCGTGACCGTGGTGATCTCGCCGCTGATTGCCCTGATGCGCGACCAGGTGCGCGGGCTGCGCGAGGCCGGTGTGGCGGCGGGTGCCCTGACCAGCGGCAACACGCCGGCAGAAACCGATGCGGTTTTTGCAGCGCTCGACCAGGGCTGCTTGAAAATTCTCTACATGGCCCCGGAACGTCTGGCGTCGCCGGGCACCACAACCATGCTCAAACGCACTGGCGTATCGCTGATCGCCGTCGACGAGGCCCATTGCGTCAGCCAGTGGGGTCACGATTTTCGCCCCGATTACCTGCGCATCGGCGCTTTGCGGCAGGCTCTGGGTGTGCCGCTGGCGGCCTTTACCGCCACCGCCGACGCCGAGACGCGCGACGAGATTGTCGCGCGGCTGTTCGACGCAACGCCGCCCGAGACATTTCTGCGCGGTTTTGACCGGCCCAATATCCGACTTGCCTTCCAGGCCAAGGACGTGCCGCGCAAACAGATGCTGACCTTTGCGGCGTTCCGGCGCAGGCAGGCGGGCATTATTTATTGTGCGACGCGGGCCAAGACCGAGACCCTGTCGCGCGCCCTGGCCGCGGAAGGTCACGCGACAGCGCATTACCACGGCGGTATGGGCCGGGACGACCGGCGTCTGGTTGAGACCCGGTTCCAGCGCGAGGACGGGTTGATTGTGGTGGCCACGGTGGCCTTCGGGATGGGCATCGACAAGCCCGACATCCGCTGGGTGGCGCACGCCGATCTGCCCAAGTCAATCGAGGCCTATTATCAGGAAATTGGCCGCGCTGGCCGCGACGGCGCGCCCGCCGATACGCTGACGCTTTACGGGGCCGACGACATCAGGTTGCGCCGCGCCCAGATCGACGAAGGCCTTGCGCCGCCTGAGCGCCGCGCGGCGAACCACGGGCGGCTGAACGCGCTGTTGGGGCTGGCCGAGGCGCTGGCCTGCCGCCGCCAGACGTTGCTGGGCTATTTCGGCGAAGTGGCCGAGCCGTGTGGCAATTGCGACCTCTGCGCCACGCCGCCCGAGACCTTCGATGGCACGCAAGCGGTGCAAATGGCCCTGTCGGCGGCGCTGAGAACCGGCGAGAGCTTTGGGGCGGGGCATCTGATCGATGTGCTGATCGGCAATGTCACGGACAAGGTTCGCGCGCGGGGCCATGACGCTTTGCCGACATTCGGGGTCGGGCGCGACCACGACCGGCGGTTCTGGCAGGCGGTTTTCCTTCAGATGATGGGCCACGACCTGATGCGCCCTGACCCCGAGCGGCATGGGGCGCTGCGCATGACACCCGCCGCGCGCCCGCTGTTGCGTGGCGAGGCCGCGATCACCCTGCGCCGGGACACAATCGCGAAAACGGCAACGCGCACCCGGGCCCGCGCGATGATCTCGGACGCAGACGCCCCACTTTTGGCCGCGCTCAAGGCGCAGCGCCGGGCGCTGGCCGAAGCAGCGCGGGTGCCGGCCTATGTCATCTTCCCCGACCGCACGCTGATCGAAATGGCCGAGACCCGGCCGGCCGGGTTGGACGCCATGGCGCGTATCAACGGTGTCGGTACGAAGAAACTTGAGAAATACGGCGCCACCTTTCTTGGGGTCATCAACGGCGATGCCCCGCCACCCGCCCATCCGGTGTCTCAAACACATCGATTGGCGGCAATTTGTCGAACGATTCTTGGTATCGCTGGATTGTTTCCTCGTGATTGATCCGGCGTATCTGGACTGTTGGATCAACCTCTGGGCACCTCTATAAATTGCATCTGGCGTGAACGCGCTGTAGATTTGCAGGATGATGCGGCGGAGGGATGGCAGTCATGGCACAGATGGGCTTTTTTGATCTTTCAGATCGTTACGAGAGCCTGGATGCGAAGAAGGACCCGCTGGTCGAGATCAATGCAGTTGTACCGTGGGAAGAGTTCCGCCCGCTTCTGGAGCAGGTCTGGCGCAAGCCTGAAAGTGAGCGGAAATCACGCGCGGGGCGCAAGCCGATGGACGCGGTACTGATGTTCAAAACCCTGGTTCTGAGCGCGCTTTACAACCTTTCGGACGATCAGGTCGAATACCAGATCCGGGACCGGCTTTCGTTTATGCGTTTTCTGGGTCTTGGTCTTGGTGACCGGGTGCCGGACGCAAAGACCGTGTGGCTGTATCGCGAGGCGCTGGCGCAGGCGGGCAAGGTGGATGATTTGTTCAAACTCTTTGACGGACATCTGGCGCGGCAGGGCTACATTGCACGGGGCGGCCAGATACTGGACGCGTCCATCGTGCCGGTGCCGCGCAACCACAACACGCGCGCGGAAAACGCGGCGATCAAGGGTGGCGAGGTGCCGGAAGACTGGGAAAACAAGCCTGCCAAGCGATCACAGAAGGACGTTGATGCACGCTGGACCAAAAAGCACGGCAAAAGCCACTATGGCTACAAGAACCATGTGAATGTCGATCGTAAGCACAAACTGATCCGGCGCTATCACGTCACGGGCGCTGCCGTTCACGACAGCCAGGTGGTGGACGAGTTGCTGATGCGCGGCAACACCGCCTCCAGGGTCTGGGCAGATGCGGCCTACCGGTCGGAAGAAATCGAGGCGAAGCTCAGGGCGAGAGGACTGACAAGCCGCATCCACCGCAAGGGCAAACGGGGCAGGCCTCTGACCGAACAGGCAATGAAAAGCAACAGGACGAAATCCTCGGTTCGTGTCCGTGTCGAGCATGTGTTCGGCGCGCAGGCGAACGACATGGGTGGCACGCTGGTGCGAACCATCGGTCTGGCGCGGGCCAGGGCCAGGATCGGGATGAAGAACCTTGCCTACAACATCCGGCGGCTTGGCCAGTTGCACCGCCTAAACCCATTCCCGGTATGAAAACACGAGGATGCTGTGGCGATCTGCGCCACCAATGCCCGGCGCGGATTAAGGATCGAGACTGACCACCTAAAACCCAGCGTGCCGATGGCCGATAGAACCGAAATCAGGCATAATATGCCCTCAGAATGTCAATAAATCGAGGTGCCCCTCTATCTTTTGTAGGTCTAATTTCACGCCGCCTTCTCCTTTTCGATAAGTTGAGCGTACGTAAGCGGCTCAGCCGCGACCAGTCGCTCCATTGTGTGCTTGAACAACATCGGATTGTGGCGGTTGTTGAACCGCCATTCCATTTCGCTCAAATAAGCTGGTAGGTGCTCTATGGAAAGCTTGTGATAAGAACCTACAACGCTCCGCTTGAACAAGCCCCAAACCCCTTCAACGGTATTGGTATGTACGTCGCCGCGCACCCACTCATCCTGACTATGGTTGACCGTTTCGTGCCGCGTATCGTCGTTGACAATGCCGCGATATGCTGGCCATTCGTCGGTATAGACAGCTTCCGCGTCGGCGGCAACATATTGCTCCAAAAACGCGCGAAGAGTTTCACGGTCATTAGATTTGTCCACTTTAAGGCGCGTATCACCGCTACGCTCGGCAGCACCGATAACCGTCGTCTTGTTGCCCCGGTAACCACGGCCCCTGCCGCGCACTTTGCCGCCAACAAGAGTTTCATCCATTTCGACCACGCCACTTAGCGGTGTCGGGCACGCTTCGCGCATGGCCGACCTGATCCGATGGCAAAGGTACCAGGCGGTCTTATAGCTAATGCCAAGCGTGCGCTTTATCTGGTTCGCCGAAACACCTTTCCTAGCTTCGCACATGAGATAGGTTGCGAGAAACCACTTCCACAGCGGGAGATGGGAGCCGTGAAACACTGACCTTGATGTGACGCTGAACTGGTAGTTGCACCCATCGCACTCAAACTGGTTGCGCTGTCTAATACGTGAAATTATTGTTCCCTCACAGCGAGGACAGACCATGCCGTTCGGCCACCGCAATTCCTCAAGGTACTTGCGGCATTTGTCTTCGCTTCCAAAATCCTCAACAAGTCTTACGAGGTCCATTGCTTGTGTCACGGTGCACTCCATGTCTCAGAAGAAACAGAAACCTAGATTGACCGAACTCCCCTCGGATCAAGCCATTCGTCGGCTATTCCCAAAGAAGGTGATCGACCGGCTACGTCGTGAGATAGTGACCAAACGGCCCCCCGAACGCGCCTTAAAGGTTGATAAAACAGACACTAGATAATGGGGTGCCCTGTGTCAAGTATATAATCGCCCTTACTTCTTTACCCATGGGGGCAGTCTTTACCAATCCTTCGTGGTGGAAACTGCCTTGCTAGTATGAACTTCCGCTTAACCCGGCGCGGGATTAACGCATTGTTTTCATGCCGAAGTCAGAGCATCTCGATGGCTATCGCGATGCCCTGTCCGCCGCCGATGCACATGGTCACCAGGCCATTTTTACCGCCGGTGCGTTTGAGCTCGTAAAGCGCCTTGATGGTGATTATCGCCCCGGTCGCGCCGACCGGATGGCCCAGGGCAATGGCGCCGCCGTTCGGGTTCACTTTGGCGCTGTCAAAGCCCAGCCCGTTTGAGACCGCCAGCGCCTGCGCGGCAAAGGCCTCGTTCGATTCGATCACGTCGAAATCGTCGACGCCAAGCCCGGTCTTTTCCAACAGCGTTTGCACCGCCGGGATCGGACCGATGCCCATCACATCGGGGCGAACACCGGCGTGGGCATAGCCCTGGATGCGCGCCATCGGTTTAAGCCCGGCAGCCTCGGCCGCCTCGGCGCGGGCCAGCACTATCGCCGCCGCACCATCGTTGATCCCGCTGGCGTTTCCGGCGGTCACGGTGCCGTCCTTCTGAAAGGCGGGCCGGAGACCGGCCAGCACCTCGGCCGTTGTCTCTTTGGGATGCTCGTCGGTCTTGAACTCGACCGTGTCGCGGCGCACCCGCACCTCGACCGGAACGATCTGGCTGTCAAATTGCCCCGCGGCCTGAGCGCGTGCCGCTCGGGTTTGGGATTCGAGCGCGAATGCGTCCTGATCTTCGCGGCTGATCTGATGTTCGGCCGCCACGTTTTCGGCCGTGACCCCCATGTGCCCGGTGCCGAACGGACAGGTCAGCGCGCCCAGCATCATATCCTGGGCAGTGACATCGCCCATCTTCTGGCCGAACCGCGCGGACGAGATGATGTGGGGCGACCGGCTCATGGTCTCGGACCCGCCGGCTAGGCCAAAATCGGCGTCGCCCAGCATCAACGATTGCGCGACCGACACAATCGCCTGTGCCCCCGATCCGCACAAGCGGTTGACGTTCATCGCCGGTGTGGTCTCGGGAATGCCCGCGGCCATCGCGGCGCGGCGGCTGAGGTACATGTCGCCGGGTTCGGTGTTGATGACATGGCCGTAGACCACATGACCGATCTGGCCGGGTTCCACGCCCGCCCGTTCCAAAGCGGCCTTTGCGACGATGCTGCCAATTTCGATGGCGCTGGTCGCGGCCAGCGATCCGCCGAATGTGCCGATCGCGGTGCGCGCGCCGTCGAGGATTACAATATCGGTCATTGAATGCGTCCCTGTGCCGAAAACTGTGGTTGCGCCAATCTATGCCGCATCGCAGCATAATGTAAACGCCGGGGCGAACGAGGGGCAATGTCGCTTGCGATCCCGGGAATATTATGGCCGAGAAGATGATCGACGGGGTGCATTTCAGTGTAACACGGGCCGGGCCCAGATGATAGGACCGCGCCATCGCAAATCACCGGATGCACCGATGCCAGATGCCTTTCTGACCCAGATAACCGAAACCCTTGCCGCGATCGAGGCCGACGGGCTGATGAAACACGAACGACCACTGGTCTCGGCCCAGGCGGGTCGCATTGATGTATCGGTCGAGGGTGCCCGGCGGACAGGCATCGTGAACCTTTGCGCAAACAATTATCTGGGTCTTGCCGATCACCCGGCACTGATTGCCGCCGCCAAAGCCGCCATGGACGAGGCCGGATACGGCATGGCAAGCGTCCGGTTCATCTGCGGCACGTCCGAGCTGCATCGCCGCCTGGAATCGCGGTTGGCCGAATGGCTGGGCACGGACGACGCGATTCTGTTCGCGGCCTGTTTCGACGCCAACGGCGGGCTGTTCGAGCCGCTTCTGGGCCCCGATGATGCGATCATCTCGGACGCGCTGAACCATGCGTCGATCATCGACGGTATCCGGCTTTGCAAAGCCCGGCGGTACAGGTTTGCAAATTCTGACATGGACGACCTCGAGACGCAGCTAAAAGCAGCCCGCGCGGACGGCGCGCGGCACATCATGATCGCTACCGACGGGGTCTTTTCGATGGACGGGTACCTGGCCCGCCTGCCCGAGATGCGCGCGCTGGCCGACCGATATGATGCCATCCTGATGGTCGACGATTGCCACGCCACCGGGTTCATGGGGCCTAAGGGCGCAGGCACGCCCGCCCATTTTGGGGTGCGCGCCGATATACTGACCGGCACGCTTGGCAAGGCGCTTGGCGGGGCCATCGGCGGCTATGTCGCCGGGCCGCAGCCGGTCATCGACCTCTTGAGGCAACGCGCGCGGCCTTATCTTTTTTCCAACGCTTTGCCGCCATCTGTGGTCGCTGCCTCGCTGGTGGCGATCGATCTGGCCGAGGCAGGCGACGATCTGCGCGCGCGGCTTTTCGACAATGCCGCACACTGGCGCGCCGGTCTGGAAGATCTTGGGTTCACGCTCTTGCCCGGCGAACACCCGATCATTCCGGTGATGCTGGGCGAGGCACATCTGGCCCAGGCGATGGCGGCACGGCTTTTTGAGCTGGGCGTCTACGTTTCGGGCTTTTTCTTCCCCGTGGTGCCGCGCGGTCAGGCCCGCATTCGCACCCAGATGAGCGCAGGCCTGACCCGCGAAGGCCTTGACTTCGCCCTATCGGCTTTCGCCCGGGCAGGCCGCGATACCGGAGTGATCTGATGCCAAACACCATGCGCGCTCTGGAAAAGTCAAAGCCCGAGCCGGGCCTGTGGATGACCCAGGCACCAGTGCCCGGGATCGGGCCGGACGAGGTGCTGATAAAGATCAGGAAGACCGGCATCTGCGGCACTGACATCCACATCTGGAACTGGGACGACTGGGCCGCGCGCACCGTGCCGGTGCCGCTGATCACCGGCCACGAATTTGCCGGCGAGATCGTCGAGCTGGGCCGCAATGTCACTGATCTGGCGGTCGGACAACGCTGTTCGGGCGAGGGCCACCTGATCGGCCATCAGTCGCGCCAAAGCCGGGCGGGCAAGTTTCACCTGGATCCGGAAACCCGCGGTATCGGCGTGCACGAACAAGGCGCATTCGCCGAATTCCTGGCCCTGCCGGCCTTCAACGTCGTGCCCCTTCCTGACAGCATCGGCGACGAGATCGGCGCGATCCTCGACCCGCTTGGCAACGCCGTTCACACGGCGTTGAGTTTCGATCTGATCGGCGAGGATGTGCTGGTCACCGGCGCCGGACCGATCGGGATCATGGCCGCGGCTGTTGCCCGCCACGCGGGTGCCCGGAATGTCGTAATAACCGACCTGATTCAGGACCGTCTGGACCTTGCCGCGCAGGTCGCCGATGTGGTGCCGGTAAATCCGGCTGAGGAAGACCTGAATGCGGTGATCGCGCGGCTGGGTCTCGCCCAGGGGTTTGACGTGGGCCTTGAAATGTCGGGCAGCCAGGCGGCGCTCGATGCGATGGTCGAGGCCATGGTGATGGGCGGAAAGATCGCGCTTTTGGGCATCCCGCCCGGCAAAAGCCCGGTCGACTGGAGCCGGATCGTTTTCAAGGCGATCACCATCAAGGGTGTTTATGGGCGCGAGATATTCGAAACCTGGTACAAGATGATCGCGATGCTCGAAAACGGTCTGGATGTTGCCCGGGTCATCACCCACCAGTTCGATGTCGCTGATTTTGCCCTAGGATTTAAGGTTATGCGCGCCGGGGCCTGCGGCAAAGTTGTGCTGAACTGGGCCTGAGACCCGCGAAATTCCGCCAAATCCCGCTCGGGGCGAAATACTTCTTTAACCATGTTTGGGCGATGATAGATTGAACCCAGGCCGTCTGATCTATGCAGGCGGTAAAACGGGGTGATGACGCGGCAACCTGAAGGAGGCTCGTTTTGACCTATTTCGGTCCCACCCGCGGCGACATGAAATTCCGCCTGACCGTTTCAATTACCGGACTGGTTCTGCTGGTCGTGGCCGTGGCTCTGAGGGGCCTGCCGAGTGAGACGCAATATGCCCAGCTGGTGGCGCTTGCGATGGTGTTCCTGATCGCCAGCGCCTGGATCAGTGCGCGCGGGCTTGGCCGGTTGAAAGACGACTGACGCCGACGACTTCATCTGGAAGCAAGTCTCCATTATCATTTTTCGAAAAATACAACGGGGTGTGCGGGGGCAGCGCCCCTCGCGTGGCGACGCGGAACGCGGCGCAACCCATCCCTGCTCAGGTCACCGCCACGCGGCCCGCCTCGGTCAGCTCGAAAACCCGTCGCCCCTCGATGGCCACGGCGCTCAAAGGGCGGCCAAATCCGGCGCCGGTGTCGATGTTCACCCGGTTCCCCATATGCTCGATCCGGCGCACCGGCGTATGGCCGTGAACGATCAGCGGCCCGTGATCGCGGGGATCATCCAGAAAGTCGCTGCGGATCCAGGTCAGATCGGCCTCGGTCTGTCGGTCCAGCGGCACACCGGGCCGGATGCCGGCATGCACAAAACACAGCTCGTTTTCCCGGTGGTACGGGATCAGACCCGCCAGAAACGCGCGGTGATTTTCAGGAATCGCCCCAAGCGCCGCGGCCCGCAGAATTTCCCGCCGGGTCAGCGGACCGGTCGCCACACCGTAGGACGCCAGGGTCAGCGCCCCGCCCAGATTATCTGCAAGCCAGTTGAATTTGGCATGGATCGTGCCGGCAAAGGCTTGCGGGTCAAGAAAGGCCTCCATCAGCCGGTCATGGTTGCCGCGGATGAACACGAAAGGCGCTCCATCAGCGCTGGCCGAAATCAGCCGCTCCAGCGTGCCCCTGGCATCCGGCCCCCGGTCGACGAAATCACCGATATGCACAACCGTGGCATCTGCCGTCCCCTCGCGCGCCTTATCGGTGGCGATGCGGTCGTGGGCGGCGCGCAGCATGTCGAGCTGCCCGTGGATGTCACCGATGGCATAGACGGTCATCGCAATCCTTTTTCGCGCTTAGGTCACATCAAATTCAAGCGGGGCTACGGTCTGAAATAGACCGGTCGCGCAGAGCTTGTCGAGCACCGGCCCGGGGATCACGTCATCGACATATAGAAGCGCGATTGCATCGCCGCCTGCCTTGGTGCGCCCAAGGGTAAAATTGGCGATATTCACGTCGTTCGCGCCCAGTGTGGACCCCAAAGCGCCGATGATGCCCGGCACGTCCTTGTTGGTGGTGTAAAGCATATGCGCCCCGATCTCGGCGTCGATGTTGATGCCCTTGATCTGGATGAACCGCGGCTTGCCATCGGAAAACACAGTGCCCGCAATGGCCCTCTCGCGCCGCTCGGTCACCACGGTCAGCTTGACATAGGCGTCAAACACGCCGCTTTTGCTCTGCGTCGTGCGGCTGATCCTGATCCCCCGGTCCTCGGCGATCACCGGGGCCGAGACCATGTTCACGTCCGGATTGGTAGCTTTCATGATGCCGGCAATAGCCGAACAACCAAGGGCGGCCAGGTTCATATCGGCCACGGCGCCGTCGTACAGCAGGTTGATCGCCTTGATCGGCTCATTGGTCATTTGCCCCGCAAATGCGCCCAGATGATCGGCCAGCCTCAGCCACGGTGCCATGACCACCGCTTCTTCGGCGGTGACCGACGGCATGTTCAGCGCGTTCGACACCGCGCCGGTCAGCAGGAAGTCGGACATTTGCTGGGCCACCTGCAGCGCCACGTTTTCCTGCGCTTCGGTGGTCGAGGCGCCCAGATGCGGGGTCGCCACCACATTGTCGAGGCCAAAAAGCGGGTTTTCGGTAGCCGGTTCCTTTTCGAACACGTCCAGCGCCGCGCCGGCCACATGGCCCGTCTTCAGCGCCGCGGCCAGCGCCGCTTCGTCGATCAGACCGCCCCGGGCACAGTTGATAATGCGCACGCCGGGTTTGCACTTGGCGATGGCGGCGGCGGAAAGGATGCCCCGCGTCTTGTCGGTCAGGGGGACATGCAGGGTGATGAAATCGGCGCGGTCCAAAAGCTCGTCAAGTTCGACCTTGGTGACCCCCAATTGTTTGGCCCGGTCGACCGACAGAAACGGATCATAGGCCAGAACCTTCATCTTCAGCCCCAACGCCCGGTCGCAGACGATCGCGCCGATGTTGCCGGCGCCGATCACGCCCAGGGTCTTGCCGGTCAGCTCGACCCCCATGAAGCGCGATTTTTCCCATTTGCCGGCCTGCGTCGACGTATTGGCCGCTGGGATCTGCCGCGCCACGGCCATCATCATGCTGATCGTATGTTCGGCGGTGGTGATCGAGTTGCCAAAAGGCGTGTTCATGACGATCACGCCTTTCTTCGAGGCGGCGGGAATTTCGACGTTATCGACCCCGATCCCGGCCCGGCCGACAACCTTCAGGTTGGCCGCCGCGCCAAGCAGTTTTTCGGTAACCTTAGTCGCCGACCTGATCGCCAGACCGTCGTATTTGGGGATCGCGGCAAGAAGCGCGTCCTTGTCCTTGCCCAGGTCGGGGCGAAAATCGACCTCGATGGCGCGGTCGCGAAAGATCTCGACGGCGGTTTCAGAGAGTTTGTCGGAGACGAGAACTTTGGGGGCCATCGGATTGGTCCTTTATTTTTCAGTCACGCCCCGGACCTGATCCGGGGCCTCTTGCGGAAAGGGAGGTCCTGGGTCGAGCTCGGGACGCGGTTAAGAAAGCGCGGCGATCTCGGAACGATACGCCCAATCGAGCCAGGGCAGCATCGCCTCAATATCGCTGATCTCGACCGTCGATCCGCACCAGATGCGCAGCCCCGGCGGGGCGTCGCGATAGGCGCCGACGTCCAGGGCGGCGCCTTCGGCCTCCAGCCGCTTGGCCACGTTCGTGGCAAAGGCTGCGCTGTCGGTTATGCGCGGGTCGGTGAACTTCAGGCAAACGCTGGTGGTCGAGGCGGTGGCGGGGTCGCGTGCCAGGTTGGCGATCCAGTCCCGCGTGGCCACGAAATCGGCCACGGCGGCGGCATTGGCCTCGGCCCGCGCTATCAGCCCGCCCAGCCCGCCAACCGACCGCGCCCAATCCAGCGCCATCAGGTAATCTTCGACCGCCAGCATCGACGGCGTGTTGATCGTGACGCCCTCAAAGATGCCGTCGATCAGCTTGCCGCCCTTTGTCAGACGAAATATTTTCGGCAGCGGCCAGGGCGGCGTGTAACTTTCCAGCCGTTCCACCGCGCGCGGGCTCAGGATCAGCATGCCATGCGCGGCTTCACCGCCCAGCACCTTCTGCCAGGAAAACGTGGTCGAATCCAGCTTGTCCCACGGCAGGTCCATCGCAAACGCGGCCGAAGTGGCATCGCAGATCGTCAGCCCCTGACGGTCTGCCGGGATCACGTCGCCCGATGGCACACGCACGCCGCTGGTGGTGCCGTTCCAGGTGAAAACGACATCCCTGTCATAGTACAAAGCCGCCATTTCGACGATCTGGCCATAGTCAGCGGTGTGAACCGTCGCTTCGATCTGCAGTTGCTCGATCACATCCGCGATCCAGCCCGCCCCAAAGCTTTCCCAGGCAGCCATTTCTACCGGGCGCGCACCCAGCAAGTTCCACAGCGCCATTTCCACCGCCCCGGTGTCCGAGGCCGGCACGATCCCGATGCGATAGCCGTCGGGGATGCCAAGGATCTCGTGCGTGCCGTCGATTGCGGCTTTCAGGCGATCCTTGCCGACAGTGGCGCGATGCGACCGACCGAGCGGTGCATCACCTAGATTTTCAAGCGAAAAAGTGGGGTATTTGGCGCAAGGGCCAGACGAAAAACGCGGATTTGCCGGCCGCGTCGCCGGTTTTGCATGGTCCATCGATGGATACCCTCACAGATATGCGCCCCTCGTTGGGGAGGGGTGTCCCGCTGACCGCTTTAAGGGCAGGGCCGCCGGGGCACAAGGCAAAAATGCTGCAAAGCGGCATAACGCCGGCGATAAGCGACCGGCGTTCTGGCGGCGCTTGAACACGGCCCATCGGCGGCATAGGACGGCGCGCATGTTTACCGTCTCGCTGCTTACCTCGCCCACCCGCCCCGCGCTTGATCCGGCGCTGCCCGAGGCGCTGAGAAACGCTTGGGGGGGGCGTGATGTGGTTTGGCTGGCCCCCGACGAGGCCGCAGAATTTGACGTGGCCGTCCGGCCCGGAAATTTCTGGACCGCCTGGGATGAACTTCAGGGTTTTGGCGTCGATCTGTGCCTGCAGCCCGCGACGGGCCGCGAAAAACGCCTGCTGATCGCCGATATGGACAGCACTATGATCGGTCAGGAATGCATCGACGAACTGGCCGAGGTTGCGGGCGCGGGCGATGACGTGCGCGCCGTTACCGCGCGCGCCATGAACGGCGAGATTGATTTCGTCGAGGCGGTAAAATCGCGCCTGGCGCTGTTGGCGGGCCTGCCCGAGACCGCGATTGCGACCGTGCTGGCGCATCACATCACGCTGGCCCAGGGGGGCCCGGTGGCGCTGGCCACAATGAAGGCGCGCGGCACCTACACAGCGCTGGTGTCCGGCGGGTTCACCGCCTTCACCGGGCCGGTGGCAAGGGTACTTGGGTTCGACGAGCATCGGTCGAATGTGCTGGAGATCGAAAACGGCCACCTGACCGGTCGCGTGGCTGGCCCGATATTGGGCAATGCCGCCAAAGTCGAAGCCCTGGACGAGCTTGCCGCGCGGCTGGGGCTGAGCGACGATCAGGTGATGGCGGTCGGTGACGGGGCCAACGACTTGGGGATGCTGGGCCGCGCCGGGGCTGGTGTGGCTTTGCACGCGAAACCTGCGGTGGCCGGTCAGTGCGACCTGCGTATCAACCACGGTGATCTGACGGCGCTTCTTTTCCTGCAAGGCATTGCAAAGTCGGAATTTATTGATCCCGGCACCCTAGCGCCATTGACGGGTTAAGCGGTCAGATCAGGGCGCAATTGCCGCCGCCGGACTCATGTAACCGGTGCAAAGCCTGTCGTGGTTTCTGATCTCGGGCCGCAGCAGGTCGATGGCCTCGGGGTGTCGGGCGTCAAGCGCGCCAAGCCGGATCAAAAGTGCTGCCATCGCAACTTCGCTGGCCCGCGTCGCCCCGTCCGCGATCTTCAGCGCAACACCAAGACCCTGGTCGGGCAGAATTGCCACAAACACACCCTCGGCCCCGGTTTTCACCGCCGCGCGGCCCGCCATCGCCCGTATCAGGCGGGTACAGGCGCGGCCTTCGCCGGCCACAAGGTCGGGGTGCGCCACCATCGCCTGAAGTATCGAGAACGCCGCCCGGTCGCGGGCGCTGCCGCTTTCGCTGGCGGCGGCAAAGCGCGCCATGCCGCGCGCCAGCCCGGCCAGCGTACAGGCGAAATTTGGGGCCGAACAACCGTCGATCCCGAAACCCGGGCTGGTCTCGCCGACCACGTCCTCAAATGCCTCGCGCACCGCCAGCTGAACCGGATTGTCGGTGTCGATGTAATCGGGGCCGGCGCCAAGGTGCTGGCCCAAGGTCAGAAAGCCGGTGTGTTTGCCCGAACAATTGTTGTGGGTCCGGTCAACCGGCAAATGCGCATCGCGCAGCTTTTGCCGGTCGCCCGCGTTGCGCGGCGGTTGCGGCCCGCACCGCAGCGCCCCCGCATTTAGGCCCAGCCCGGCCAGCCAGGCGCGCACCGGGCTCGTGTGAATCTCGGCCCCCTGATGCGAGGCGGCGGCCAGCGCCAGATGCTCGGATCCCAATCCCGCTGCCCGCGCCGCGCCGCTTTCGACTAGCGGCAGCGCCTGGATTATCTTGGCCGATGATCGCGGCAGGATGGTGCGCCCCGTATCGCCCCAGCCCTCGACAATCTCGCCGCGCAGGTTGGCAATCGCCACATGCCCCTGGTGCTGCGATTCCAGAAAATCGCCCCGCCATACTTCGACCAGATCGACGGCGGATTTCAACGGGTCACTTTCCTTTGTCTTTGGGGCGATTTTCCGCCACCGGGTCTTTTCCCCGGCCGCCAAATCACGTTATCTTAACAGTGTCGAGTTCAAACCGGCAGGATTGGTGGTGGTCGCGCAACGACGCCCACGCCCTCCGGCCAGAAACAGAGGCGCACAGCCGGGAGCTGTTTGATGAGATCACTGATATGTTCAATTACTCTATCGGTCGCGCTTGCCGCACCGGCGCTGGCGCAGGGCATCAGCCGCGTCGCGGTCCACAAGGACTGGAGCGTCTTTGCCGCCTCGTCAGCCGCGGGCAGTTCGGACTTCGCCGATTGCTGGGGCGCGTCTGAACCCAAGGCCAGCGTGAATACACGCGGCGGCCAGGTAGTGCAGGTGCGCCGAGACGAGACCCAGCTGATGGTGATTTTCACGCGCGGCAGCGCGTCGCCGCTGATCACGTTCACCGGCGGCTATCCCTATGCCGATGGCGGTACCGTCACGGCGGTGGTCGATGGCAAGACATTCACGCTGTTCACGGCCAACGAGCCCAATGCGAACGGCGGCGTCATCGGCTGGGCCTGGCCCCGCGATCTGGCCGATGAACCGAAGATGGTCGCCGCGATGAAACGCGGGTCCGAAGCGGTGATCACCGGCCGCTCATCGCGCGGCACCCAGACCCGCGACACGTTTTCGCTGTTGGGTTTCACCGCAGCGGTGGAAGCGGCACAGCGGCAATGCTCAAGCTGATCGGGCCAGCACAGCGCTGAATTCGCCCAGTCCGCGAGCGGCATCAAACCATTTGGGTTTTGCGGGTAATTCCGTTATCTGGACGCCTTGACCAAGGACCAAGGCCAGAAATTGACCGACGCCCCGATCACTCAGGATGTTCGCACCGTCCCGCGGAAGCTCGCCGAGGGCGGCAAGGTCAATATCGTCGGCCTTACCCGCGACAGCCTGCGCGCGGCCCTGATCGGTGCGGGAACACCTGAAAAACAGGCAAATATGCGCACGCGCCAAATCTGGCAGTGGGTCTATCACTGGGGCGTGCGAGATTTTTGCGCGATGACCAATCTGGCCAAAGACTATCGGGCGATGCTGACTGAGAATTTCGTGATCGAGCTGCCCGAAGTGGTGGCGCGGCAGGTTTCGACCGATGGCACGCGGAAATATCTGGTTCGCATTGCGGGCGGTCACGAGGTCGAGGTGGTCTATATCCCCGAGGAGGTTCGCGGTACGCTCTGCATTTCGTCCCAGGTCGGTTGCACGCTGACCTGCCCGTTCTGCCACACCGGCACCCAGAAACTGGTGCGCAACCTGACGGCTGGCGAAATTGTCGGGCAGATCATGCTGGCGCGTGATGATCTACGCGAATGGCCCGAACCAGGGCAGGGTGCCGGCGCGAACCCGCGGCTCCTCAGCAACATCGTGCTGATGGGCATGGGCGAGCCGCTTTATAACTTCGAGGCGGTGCGCGATGCGATGAAAATTGCCATGGACGGCGAAGGCATCAGCCTCAGCCGCCGCCGGATCACGCTGTCGACCAGCGGTGTGGTGCCCGAGATTGCGCGCACGGCGACCGAAATCGGCTGTCTGCTGGCGGTCAGCTTTCACGGCACCACGGACGCGATCCGCGATCGTCTGGTGCCGATCAACAAGCGCTGGAATATCGCCGCGCTGCTGGATACCCTGCGCGAATACCCCAAACTGTCGAATTCCGAGCGGATCACCTTTGAATATGTGATGCTGAAGGGCGTGAACGACAGCGACGATGACGCCCGCCGTCTGGTGCAACTGATCGCGGGCATCCCGGCCAAGATCAACCTGATCCCGTTCAACGAATGGCCCGGCGCGCCCTACACTAGGTCCGACCCGGCGCGGATCAAGGCTTTCGCCGACATCGTCTATAAGGCCGGCTATGCCAGCCCGGTCCGCACCCCGCGCGGCGAAGACATCATGGCTGCCTGCGGTCAGCTCAAATCTGCCAGCGAACGGGTGCGCAAGCGCCGCGCCCGGATCGCCACCGAAGCTGGGCAATAATTCACAGTTGGCGAATTGTGGGGGTGGACCTAGACTGCGCCCATGCGACACAGACCCAAACCCCAAAACTTCGACAAGTTCTACTATCGGGCACCTCTATAAATTGCATCTGGCGTGAACGCGCTGTAGATTTGCAGGATGATGCGGCGGAGGGATGGCAGTCATGGCACAGATGGGCTTTTTTGATCTTTCAGATCGTTACGAGAGCCTGGATGCGAAGAAGGACCCGCTGGTCGAGATCAATGCAGTTGTACCGTGGGAAGAGTTCCGCCCGCTTCTGGAGCAGGTCTGGCGCAAGCCTGAAAGTGAGCGGAAATCACGCGCGGGGCGCAAGCCGATGGACGCGGTACTGATGTTCAAAACCCTGGTTCTGAGCGCGCTTTACAACCTTTCGGACGATCAGGTCGAATACCAGATCCGGGACCGGCTTTCGTTTATGCGTTTTCTGGGTCTTGGTCTTGGTGACCGGGTGCCGGACGCAAAGACCGTGTGGCTGTATCGCGAGGCGCTGGCGCAGGCGGGCAAGGTGGATGATTTGTTCAAACTCTTTGACGGACATCTGGCGCGGCAGGGCTACATTGCACGGGGCGGCCAGATACTGGACGCGTCCATCGTGCCGGTGCCGCGCAACCACAACACGCGCGCGGAAAACGCGGCGATCAAGGGTGGCGAGGTGCCGGAAGACTGGGAAAACAAGCCTGCCAAGCGATCACAGAAGGACGTTGATGCACGCTGGACCAAAAAGCACGGCAAAAGCCACTATGGCTACAAGAACCATGTGAATGTCGATCGTAAGCACAAACTGATCCGGCGCTATCACGTCACGGGCGCTGCCGTTCACGACAGCCAGGTGGTGGACGAGTTGCTGATGCGCGGCAACACCGCCTCCAGGGTCTGGGCAGATGCGGCCTACCGGTCGGAAGAAATCGAGGCGAAGCTCAGGGCGAGAGGACTGACAAGCCGCATCCACCGCAAGGGCAAACGGGGCAGGCCTCTGACCGAACAGGCAATGAAAAGCAACAGGACGAAATCCTCGGTTCGTGTCCGTGTCGAGCATGTGTTCGGCGCGCAGGCGAACGACATGGGTGGCACGCTGGTGCGAACCATTGGTCTGGCGCGGGCCAGGGCCAGGATCGGGATGAAGAACCTTGCCTACAACATCCGGCGGCTTGGCCAGTTGCACCGCCTAAACCCATTCCCGGTATGAAAACACGAGGATGCTGTGGCGATCTGCGCCACCAATGCCCGGCGCGGATTAAGGATCGAGACTGACCACCTAAAACCCAGCGTGCCGATGGCCGATAGAACCGAAATCAGGCATAATATGCCCTCAGAATGTCAATAAATCGAGGTGCCCTATCGCTACGTTGCCAAGGGCGAGGCCTGCGGCTGTGCCGAACGGATCATCGACGTGGCCGAGTTCGAGCGTCTGGCCGGGCGCCCGCGCCTGCGGCGCGATGGCGGGCGGTCGTGGCTGCGTGATGCTTTTCGGTTTTTCCGGCAGCGCGCGTGAGAGATGACATAGCTGCCGCGGGTGCCCGTATCGCGGGCTGGGTTCGCACGACGCCGACCCTGGGTGCGCGCCTCGCCGGTCACGATCTGGAACTGAAGCTTGAACTTTTCCAGCACACCGGGTCGTTCAAGGCGCGCGGCGCGTTCAACAACCTCTTGTCCCGCCCAGTCCCAGACGCCGGCATCGTCGCCGCCTCGGGCGGCAACCACGGCGCGGCGGCGGCCTATGCGGCCGTCACCCTGGGGCACAAAGCCCGGATTTTCGTGCCCGAACTGGCCGGGGCCGCCAAGATTGACCTGATCTGTGCCACGGGTGCGGACTGCGAAGTTGTGCCGGGCACCTATGCCGAGGCTCTGGAACAAGCGCTGGACTATGAGGCGCGCTCCGGGGCCATTCACCTCCACGCTTACGACGCGCCCGAGACGGTCGCGGGGCAGGGCACGCTGTTTGCCGAATGGGACGCGCAGGGGCTGGCGGCCGACACGGTGTTGATCGCGGTCGGCGGTGGTGGGCTGATTGGCGGGGCACTTGGCTGGTTTCAGGGCGCGCGGCACCTGGTTGCGGTTGAACCCGAACGCGCGCCGACAATGGCGCGTGCTCTGGTCGATGGACCCGAGACACAGGTCGAAGTCAGCGGGATCGCCGCAAATTCGCTCGGCGCCCGGCAGATCGGGCGCATCGCATACCGGCTGGCGCGCGAGATTGGCGTCGAAAGTGTTCTGGTGCCCGACGAGGCCATTTTGGCCGCGCAAAAGCTGCTTTGGGACGACCTGCGGGTCCTGGCCGAACCGGGCGGCGCCACCGCGCTCGCTGCTCTGATCTGCGGTGCCTATCAAGCCGAGTCAGGCGAAAAAATCGCCGTTCTGGTTTGCGGCGGCAACGTCAGCGACCCAACGGTCTAAGGTCGCGTAAGGCGCGCATTTATGGCGCGTCTATTCCCACCCCCCAAAAAATCGCATCATACACCGGTCAATCACTTTTCCGGCAATATCAATAATTTAACCTCTTGCTCAACCTTGAGCACTTTCCAATAGGATTGTTACCCGCCTAGCTGATCGCGCAAAACCCGCCGCAATATCTTCCCCGACGCCGATTTCGGGATCGCATCGACGAAAATCGCCGATTTGATCTGCTTGTACGTCGCAAGCTGGCCGGTCAGATGCGCCATCACGTCTGCCTCGTCGGTCGCGGCCTCCGGCACGACCACGATAAACGCGACAGGCCGTTCCCCGGCCTCGTCGTCGGGCACGCCGATCACAGCGGCATCGGCGACGCCCGGATGACCCATCAGCACCGCTTCGAGTTCCGCCGGCGCCACCTGAAAGCCTTTGACCTTAATCAGCTCTTTGACCCGGTCCCTCAGAAACAAATACCCCTCATCGTCGATCATCGCCAGATCACCGGTGCGCAGCCACCCGCCGTCGACAATCGTCTCGGCCGTGGCCTTGGCATTGTTCAGATAGCCCAACATTACCTGCGGGCCGCGCACCCACAGCTCACCTTCCTCGCCGGGCCCCAGATCGCGCCCGTCTGCGCTGACAATCCGGCTTGACGTCCCGGCCAGGGCCCGCCCCGAAGCGCCATCGCGAAAATCGCCCGGACCCGAGGCATGGCTGACCGGGCTCAGTTCGGTCATCCCGAAGCCCTGCATCGCATCGCATCCCAGCCGCGCCTTGATCACGTCCGTTACCTCGGCCCCAAGCGGCGCTGCGCCTGAAAAGACGCGGGTCACGGCGCTCAGATCGAAATCGTCCACCAAGGGATGCTTGGCCAGCGCCAGCGCCACCGGCGGCACCACCCACAATTGCCGCACCTTGTGGTCCTGGGCCATCTGCAGAAACGTCGCCAGATCAAAACGCGGCAACGTAATCAGCGCGCCGCCTTCGGACAGATAGAGGTTCAGCAGCACGGTCATGCCGTAGATGTGGAAGAACGGCAGAAACGCGATCGTGGTCTCGCCGGGCCGGACTGCCGTTCGCGGTACCGCCTGATCGACGTTGGCCACCAGATTATCGTGGCTGAGCATGACCCCCTTGGGCAGCCCGGTGGTCCCCGAGGAATAGGGCAGCACCACGACATGGGCAGCGGTGTCAACCGGCGTCTGCGCGGCCAGCGGCGGCCCCATCAGGTCG
The DNA here is from genome assembly GCA_965247915.1 of Paracoccaceae bacterium. Classification (GTDB taxonomy): domain Bacteria; phylum Pseudomonadota; class Alphaproteobacteria; order Rhodobacterales; family Rhodobacteraceae; genus JAKZRT01. The sequence goes on along the minus strand of OZ252048.1, from coordinate 3,669,424 downwards.
TCAAGCCCGGCCGCGGCCCCGGCCTGGCCAATCACGGCAATTTGGGTCACGTCAGTGCCCTCAGCGGCTGCGCGCGCGGTTTCGAGAAACGCAGGGACGGTGATCAAAAGCCGGGCGCCCGCGTCGGCAAGCTGGTGGTGCACTTCGGTGGCGGTATAGGCCGGATTGATTGTCGTGACGGTGCCGCCCGCAAAGGCAACGCCGTGGAAAACGATCGCATATTCCGGGATGTTCGGGGCCATCAGCGCTGTCACCGCACCCTGACCCAGCCCCGCCGCATTCAGGCCCCCGGCAAGCCGTTTGATGCCGTCCTTCAGGGCCCCCGCCGTCAACTGCCGCCCGCTTGGGCCATCGGTCATCACCACCCGGTCGGGATCGCCGGCCAGCCCTTCGAAAATTCGCTCGGTCACGGACAGGCCGCGCAGCGTAATGTCCGGATCCGGACTTCGGAATATGGTCATGTGCCTTGCCCGTTGATTACCACCGAAGTTACGCAGAATGTCAGGTCGCGCAAGCGTCCGGCCCTAGCGTCCGGGGATATCGCCGCGTTTTTCGCCCGCACCTTCCCAGCCGTCCATGGCCTTGATCGCCTGGTCGCAAGTCTCGACAAAGCGAAACAGCCCCAGGTCGTCGCGCGAGATAGTACCAGAATCCGCTAGCGCCTCCCAGTTGATGATCCTGCGCCAGAAGGCCTCGCCGAACAGCAATATCGGTATCTGGCGCATGCGCCCGGTCTGGATCAGCGTCAGCGTCTCGAACATTTCGTCCATCGTGCCGTAGCCGCCGGGAAACACGCAAACCGCCTCGGCCCGCATCAGAAAGTGCATCTTGCGGATCGCGAAATAGTGGAAGTTGAAACACAGTTCGGGCGAGACATACGGATTGGGCGCCTGTTCGTGCGGCAACACGATGCTCAGCCCGATCGACTTGCCGCCGGCCTCGGCGGCACCACGGTTTCCGGCCTCCATCACGCCGGGACCGGCGCCGGTCACAATCACCTGCCGGGTACCGCCGCCCGCCATCGAACGTTTGGTGACGGCGTGGGCAAATTTGCGGGCTTCGTCGTAATACCGGGTCAGCCCGCCAAGCGTGGGGTCCGACGCAGCGGGCGCGTCGGGTGCCGGAATACGCGCCCCGCCGAACAGCACGACCGTGGAGCTGATCGCATGTTCATCGAGCCCGATATCGGCTTTCAAGAGTTCCAGTTGCAAGCGCACCGGGCGCAACTCGCGGCGGCACAGAAAATCGTCGTCGGCAAAGGCCAGCCGGTAGGTTGGCGACCGGGTCTGGTTGGTGTCGGGTATCTGGCGCGCGGTCTCGATGTCCTGGTGCGAATCGCGAAATCCGTGCCCGCGGGGGTGATCCATTGCCGTCTCCTGCTTTCAGCGTCCTCTTTGGCTTACCCCGTTGCCCGGTCCCCCGCCAGCGCCGTTGCGCGGCGCCCCGCGAACCCCTATAGGACGGCGAAACGTCTGCAAGGGGGCCGTTCATGGACATCGCCGCACTGGAAAGCGCTATCGGGGCCGCATGGGAAGATCGCGCGACGATCTCGCCGGCGACCACTGGTGATACCCGCGATGCCATAGAAGACACTCTAAACGCGCTCGATGGTGGCACCCTGCGCGTTGCCGAACGCGGGGCAGACGGCACCTGGCACGTCAACCAATGGGCCAAAAAGGCGGTGCTTCTGGGCTTTCGCCTAAGGGACATGGAGCGGCACGAAGGCAGCGCCCAAGGCAGCGCCTGGTGGGACAAGGTTGACAACAAATGGAAAGGCTGGGGTGACAACCAGTGGCGCGCTGCGGGCTTTCGGGCGGTGCCCAACTGCGTGGTGCGCAAGTCGGCCTATATCGCACCGGGCGTGGTGCTGATGCCCTGCTTTGTCAACCTCGGTGCCTATGTCGGCGAAGGCACGATGGTCGACACCTGGGCGACCGTCGGGTCCTGCGCCCAGATCGGCAAGAACGTGCATCTTTCGGGCGGCGTCGGCATCGGCGGCGTGCTCGAGCCGATGCAGGCGGGGCCCACGATTATCGAGGACAATTGCTTCATCGGCGCCCGCTCCGAAGTCGTCGAGGGCTGCATTGTGCGCGAAGGCGCGGTGCTTGGGATGGGCGTCTTTATCGGCAAGTCGACCAAGATCGTGGACCGCGAAACCGGCGCCGTGACCTATGGCGAAGTGCCCCCCTATTCGGTGGTGGTCGCCGGGTCGATGCCGTCGAAAAACAACATCTCGCTTTACTGCGCCGTGATCGTGAAGCGCGTCGATGAAAAAACCCGTTCCAAAACCGCCATCAACGAGCTTTTGCGCGACTGACCAGGCGCGTTCTTGCCACGGATCACCTCACTTGCCCCGTGTTACCCGAAGCCACGGGTGTGGCTGCGAAAAGGTCGGCAATTTTCGATGTCGGGGCGGCATCATGCGTCTGGGGCGTTCAAAAGCGTCTGGCACAAGGAAAAAGTTGACGCAGGGTCAAGATTATCGCTCTTTGCTTCCCAAAGGCCCAGTTGCCGGGTGAGTCGGAACCACCGCAAAATCCCAGAGTGATTCCAAGAAGTCTTTGTCAGCTATTTAAGGAAATTTGGCCCATTGCGGCAGCGCATTTCCGCGTTTTGACACGCTTCCGCCACATTTCGTTAACGACCTGTCTAAAAGGACATGTCCCCTTATCCAGATTCGCGCGGTTTCGCCCTCTCTGGCGCGACAGACTGTTTCGCAAAACGTGGCCAAACGTCCCTGCGATGTCCGGTTTCAGTCAGAATCAATAGCTAAAAATCTATTTGTGCAGTGACGAGTGCTTGAGTTGGCCGCCTCCCGGACGTGTTTAGGTTCGGGAGGCGGTCCATTAACAAGTCGCCTATTTTTTCAGTTTCTGACTTACCATGCAATAAATCGGCGCGGGCTCGGCACATTGCCAAGCCCGCGCCGGCCATTTAGGCAGTCGCCATGGCGCAAGCGGGGCTTCATAAATCGGAACAAATGGTCTTTACGCTGCTGGTTCAGGTTGGCAGGCGGGCCGGCGATGGCTTGCCCGATGACGCCACCGGTGGTGGGCTGATCGCCTACGCCGCTGGCCGGGACGAGGCCGAAGCGGTGCGCGAAACCGTGGCGACGCTCAAGGCCGCTGATTTGGCGCCGCTCGAAGTCACCGGCTTGGGCGACGCCGACGAACGCCAACGCTCTGGATATCAGATCGACGCCGAGGAAACCGCGTTGATGGACCGTGCGCGCGCAGAAAATGCAGTGATCGTCGCGCAGTTCACGCCGTTTTTCAGCAATGACGAGGCCGCGGCCTGGGCCGGTTAATCGCCGCCGTCCAGCGCCCTTGCCGCCCACAGAACCAGCACCGCACCGGCGACCGCGCCGATCAGGGCGCCAACCGGACCCAAAACTCCCAGCACCGCGCGCAGGATCAAAATTCCCAAAAGCCCGCCCAGAAATGCATAGGTCCCGCCGGACAATCCGCGCGTGGACACCCGGCCAGAACGGACCAGATACAGTCCCAATGCGCCGCCGATGATGGCCATGATAAGATAGGGCATGTTCACCTCGCCTGTTTGACGGAAGATAATCACGAACGCGCTGGATAAAAGCCCCTGCGGTCAGTCCAGGCGGTTCGGCAAGGCAAACCCGCGCAGCAGTTCCTTTACGTCCACCGCCCGCTTGCCGGGGCGCTGCGCGCGCGTGATCTCAACAGCGCCGACACCACAGGCAACCGTGAACCCCGATAAAACCGTGCCGGGCGCGCCCTTGCCGTCGATCGCCCGGGCGGCCAGAAGCCTGATGCGCTCGCCGCCGGCCACGACGTAAGCGCCGGGGTTGGGTGATAGACTGCGAATTTGGTTGGCCACGTCTCTGGCCGGCCGCGACCAGTCAACTTTCGCCTCGCTCTTGTCGATCTTGGCGGCATACGTGACACCATCGCCCGACTGCGGCTGAGGGGTCAAACTGGCGAGCCCGTCCAGCGCTTCGACAATCAGCTCAGCGCCTGCATCTGCCAGTCGATCGTGGAGTGCCCCGGCGGTCTCCCCGTCCCCGATCGTCAGCGGCCGGGTCAAAAGAACCGGACCGGTATCCAGCCCCGCGTCCATCGCCATGACCGAGATACCGGTTGTGGCGTCGCCGGCCATGATCGCCCGCTCAAGCGGCGCGGCCCCGCGCCAACGCGGCAAAAGCGAGGCATGGATGTTCAGGCAGCCATGGACCGGCGCGTCCAGAACCGGCTGCGGCAGGATCAGTCCGTAAGCCACCACGACCGCCACCTCCGCCTTCAGCGCAGCAAAACTCGCCGCTTCGTCGGGGTCTTTCAGCGACGCCGGATGCCTGACCGGCAGACCCAGTTCCTGCGCGCGCGAATTAACCGGTGATGGCCGGTCGTTCTTGCCGCGACCGGCGGGCCGTGGCGGTTGCGTGTAAACGCAGGCGATCTGGTGTCCTGCCGCCGCCAGGGCATCCAGTGCGGTCACCGAAAATTCTGGCGTGCCCATAAAGATCAGCCTCACGGGCGGCCCCGCTTGGCGGCCTTTTTGAGCAGCATCGACCGTTTGACCGGACTCAGCCGGTCGAAATACATCCGCCCCGCCAGATGGTCGATCTGATGTTGCCCGGATGTGGCCCAGAGGCCTTCGAATTCGTCGCGTTCGATGATGCCTGTGGGGGCCAGATAGCGCACGGTCACTTTGGATGGCCGTTCGATTGTTGCCGAAACACCGGGCAGGTTCGGGCTTGCCTCGACCTCTTCACAGGTTTCCCGGCTTTTCGAGATAATTTCAGGGTTGGCCATGCGGATGGCGCGCCCGCGCTCGGACGAACTGTCAACCACCGCAAGGCGCAGCATCACACCGATCTGCACCGCCGCCAGCCCGTAGCCCGGCATCGTTTCCATCACCCGGGTCATGGCGTCCCAATGGGCGCGAATTTCGTCGGTGATCGCGGGCACATCTTCGGCGCGCGTCCGCAGCCGCCGGTCGGGCCAGCGCAACAGCTCAGGCACGGGCCTGCTCGCGCTTCAGCTTGGTCATGCGGCGGGTGATTATCTGGCGCTTCAGGGGTTTGAGATAGTCGATGAAAAGCCTGCCGTTCAGATGGTCGATCTCGTGCTGAACGCAGGTCGACCACAGCCCGTCAAAGCGCTGGCTGTGGATTTCGCCGTCCAGCCCCAGCCAGGTGACATCAACCTCGATCGCGCGCTCGATATCGGCAAATTGTTCGGGGATTGACAGACAGCCCTCTTCGGAGGTTTCGGTTTCCTCCGACGACCAGGTCACGGTCGGGTTCAAAAGCACGATCGGATCGGGCGGTGTTTCGTCGTCTTTGACGCAGTCGATCACAATCATCCGCCTGAGCACACCGATCTGCGGTGCCGCCAAACCAACTCCCGGCGCATTATACATCGTCTCGAGCATATCGCGGGCCAGCGCACGGAGGCCATCGGTCACTTTCGTGATCGGCTTCGCCACCTTTTTCAGGTGCGGATCGGGGTGGATCAGGATCGTGCGCAGGGTCATCAGGGGCTGATTTAGGGCAAGGCGCTGTGCTGCGCAATGCGCCTTGCACCCGGCTTGCATTGCGTTAGCTTTCACGCGCCAACTCAGCGGAGAAGACCCATGGATTTTGAAACCCCGATCGAGCGGCGCGGCACCTACAGCTCAAAATGGGACAAAATGGAGCAGCTGTTTGGCGTATCGCAACACGACGGGCTGGCGATGTGGACGGCCGATTCCGATTATGCCACCGCGCCCTGCGTGACCGAAGCGCTGCGGGCGGCCGCGGATCATGGCGTGTTCGGTTATTCCTGGGATTATCCGGACTACAAGGCAGCGGTGTGCTGGTGGATGAAATCGCGGCATGGCTGGACGGTCGATCCGGATTGGGTTCTGACGTCGCAAGGGCTGGGCAACGCCATCGCGTCCTGCATCCAGGTCTGGAGCGATCCGGGCGACGCGGTGGCGATATTTACGCCCGTATATCACGAATTCGCGCTGAAGATTCGCAAGACCGGCCGCGTTGTCACTGAATGTCCACTGGCGCGCAGCGGCGATGCCTATGTGCTTGATCTTGACGACGCCCAGGCACGGCTGACCGGGCGCGAAAGAATACTGCTTTGGTGTTCGCCACAAAACCCTTCCGGTCGGATATGGTGCGCAGACGAGTTGCGCGCGGTATCGGATTTCGCGGCGCGCAACGGGTTGTTGTTGGTCTCGGACGAGATCCATCATGATCTGATATACTCCGGTCACACTTTCGTGCCGCTGGACCTGGCCGTCCCCGGGGGTCGGGCGCGCACGATCTACCTGACGGCGGCGTCAAAAACCTTCAACATCGCCGGACAGCGCACTGGCAATATGATCATCCCCGACCCCGACCTGCGCGCGCAGATGCGCAAGTTTCAGAACTCGCTTGATTATCGTCCTTCAGCACTTGGGGTTCGGATGATCCACGCTGCATATTGCCCCGAGGGTGCCGCTTGGGTGGACGCACAAATGGCGCACCTTGACCAAAACCGCAGGGCCTTTGACGCGGGCGTGAATGCGATTTCGGGCGTTCGCTCATTGCCGCTGCAATCCACCTTTCTGGCCTGGGTCGATTTTTCAGGTACGGGCATGGAATTTGCGGAGTTCAGCGCGCGCATTTGCGAAAAGGCAAAAATCGCGGCGTCGCCCGGCCCCGCGTTCGGTTCCGGCGGCGAACATTTCATGCGTTTTAACCTCGCGACACAGCGCACGCGCATCGACGAGGCGGTGACCCGCCTGACCCGCGCCTTCGCGGACCTGCAATAGTCTTCAGTAACCTGGCCCCGTCAACAGCGCGGCCGGGCGGTGATCGCCCGCCACAAAATCAAGCGCTGCATGATCCGACGTGGCCGTGTTGCGCTTGAACTCATAGTGCATCAATCCGTTTTCCTCGGACGATGCGACGATCAGACATTGCGAGATATGGCGGCTGCCATCGTACAAATCGACCAGCCCGCGCAGATGCGGCGTGTTCTCGATGTCCAGCGCAAAGCCGTTCTTCCACAGCTTCAGCAGCGGATAGAATTCGTCGCCAAACTGAACCCGAATACGGCTTTTGCGGGCAAGATTACGCAAATGCGCCGCGCGCAGCCCTTCGACAATGTCTTTGGGCAAAACTTCAAACATTAACTTCCTCCCGAATCGTACTGATACAGACGACCATGATGTCGTGTGATCGTTTTCGGTCAAGGTTGGATCGCCTTTGGTGCCAATTTTGTGGCCAACCGTGGATATTTCGCACATTTTGAACCGCGCACCTGCGTGGTTGCACCTATCGCGTACCGCGGTCACGCGATAACACTCGCCAAAGCGGAAAGGACATCGAGATGGGGCGCCTTGTTGACGGGGTCTGGGACACGGCCAACGGGCCAGCATTGACCGCAAGTGGCGAATTCAAACGTGCCGAGGCGATATTTCGCAACTGGATAACCGAAGATGGCGCACCCGGGCAATCGGGCACGGGCGGGTTCGCGGCGGAAAGCGGGCGCTATCATCTATACGTCAGTTATGCCTGCCCCTGGGCGCATCGGACCCTGATTTTTCGGGCACTGAAGGGGCTGGAACCCCATATCGGCGTATCGGTGGTTCACCCGTTCGCGGGCGACGACGGCTGGCGATTTACGCGGGACTTCGACGGTGCCACCGGCGATCAGCTGATGGGTCTGGACTATCTGCGCGATGTCTATCTGGCTTGCGACCCGGGGATGACGGGGCGCGTATCGGTTCCGGTTTTGTGGGACGCCCAGACCAAAACCATCGTCTCAAACGAAAGTTCCGAGATCATCCGCATGTTCAACAGCGCCTTTGATGGCCTGACCGGCAACACCGATGATTCTTGGCCCCGCGACCTGCGCGCCGCCATCGAACCGGTGAATGACCGCATCTATGCGACGCTGAACAACGGCGTCTATCGGTCCGGTTTTGCCCAGACCCAGGCCGCCTATGAGGCTGCCGCGATTGAATTATTCGACACAATCGACTGGCTCGAAGAAAGGCTGGCCCACAAACGGTATCTGATGGGTGATCGGCTGACCGAAGCCGACTGGCGGCTGTTCTCGACGTTGGTTCGGTTTGACCCGGTCTATCACTATCACTTCAAGTGCAACCTGCGACGCATTACGGATTGCCCAAACCTGTGGGGCTTCACGCGCGAACTTTATCAAATGCCGGGCATCGCCACGACGGTGCGCTTGGATCACATCCGCACACATTATTTTACGTCGCACGAAAGCATAAATCCGCTGCGCATCGTGCCGATCGGGCCCAAGCTGGACTTTGACGCGCCGCACGGGCGTTGAGAGGTGGAAAGCCGCAAAGAAATCAGTGGTGCGAGGTGGTCGAAATCCCATAATGTTCAACCATCGCGGCCAGATCTTCGGGCGGCGTCTGGCTTTGCACGAAAGCGCAGGCGTTTGGGATATGCCGAAAGATCGAGCCATCGGAAAAAAGCGTCGTGTTGGTGACGAAAATGACCTTGGCGTCCGGGTGCCGGTACGATGCGAAATCGGCAACCGCAAAAGCGCTGCCATCGCGCAGAACCAGGTCAAGAATAATTACGTTCACATCGTGGTCGCGCATGATGTCAATCGCCTGGTTCCGCGAAGAAGCAAGCACGACTTCACACCCAAGGCGTTGAATATGCCCGCGCCAGACCCCCCCGAGGTCCGGGTTGCTTTCCACAATCAAAACGCGCATCAGTCCGCCGAAACCCCGTCACCGAACATGCCCCATATCCGTAAACGCTAGGAATAAGGGATTAACAATTTCCTAAGACACTGGCCCGGGGTGACGCCACGTAATTATTGCCCGTCAGCGGGCCGAAACTTACTGCTCCCGAATATATTTCAGAGATAACAAAGGGTTGGTGCGCAGAAATTCGAAGTGCCCGCAACGAAAATTTGCTGGAATTTTCGGAAAATTGTTTGCGTATAGGTCAATTCGGAGCGATTTTCTTAACCAATGGCATACCCTTTACAGCCACAATCGCCAGATCACGGAGGAGAGCTTGGGCAGGCGATTACTCGCTATGGTGGAATGCGCCAGATGTGGCTCGACCTATCAACAGGCATTAACCCGATTGCATTCAGCTTGGGGTTGCAATTTGAAGATTACCTGGCGGCCTTGCCCGATACCGGTGCGACGCGGAAACTCGAAGCGGCGGCGCGGAAATTTTGGGCGGTGCCCGACGCGGTCGGGGTGCTGGCGGCACCCGGCGCTTCGGCTTTGATCGCGCGCATCCCGGCGCTGACACCGCCCGGTTCTGTCGACATCCCGGGACCGACCTATAACGAACACGCCCGGGCTTTTGCAGCGGCGCCAGGCTGGTCCCTAGCGGATGCGCCGACTGATAACCCCGCAGCCCGCATCATCGTGAACCCGAACAACCCCGATGGTCGATTTTGGAGCGAAGGCGATCTTGACGGAGCGGATCTGGGCGTCATCGACGAAAGCTTTTGCGACGTCGCGCCCGACCGCAGCCTCATCCACCTGTCGGCGCAGGAAAACCGGATCATCCTGAAAAGTTTCGGTAAATTCTGGGGGCTGGCGGGCCTGCGGCTGGGTTTCGCTATCGGCGCGCCCGATGTTATCGACCGCCTGCGGTTTTCCCTTGGCCCCTGGCCGGTCTCGGGCCCCGCGCTTGAAATCGGGGCCCAGGCCTTGGGCGACCGTGCCTGGGCCGAGACCACGCGGGCGCGGCTGCAACATGACGCGGCACGGCTCGACCGGCTGATGACAAAGGCCGGACTGATGCTGGCCGGCGGCACCGATCTGTTTCGTCTTTATGATACGCCGGACGCAGCGGCCCTGCACGACCGGCTGGCGCGACAGCACATCCTGACCAGAATATTCCCCTATTCACAAACCTGGATCCGCCTTGGCCTGCCCGGAACGGCGGCAGACTGGCGCCGCCTTGAGGCCGCGCTGTGAACGTGCCAACGATCATGGTGCTGGCCATGCTGCTCGATGCGGCTTTGGGCGAACCCAAATGGCTGTGGTCGCGCCTTCCGCATCCGGCGGTTCTGATCGGCCGGGCCGTGGGCTGGGCGGATCAGTTGTTCAACCGGGGCAACGCGCGCCAATTGAAGGGCGCGCTGACCATGGCCGCTCTGGGGTTTTTGGCGGTGGCCCTTGGCGCCGTGATCGAAGCCTTGCCGCTGGCCCTGATTGACTTTGCGATTGTCGCGATCCTGCTTGCCCACAACAGTCTGGTCAGCCACGTCTGGAAGGTGGCCATGGGCCTGTCGATGTCGGTTCCCGAGGGTCGTCGCGCGGTGGCCCGGATTGTCGGGCGCGATGTATCAGACATGGATGGTCCGGCGATCGCGCGTGCGGCCATCGAAAGTGCGGCCGAAAACCTCAGCGACGCGGTGACAGCGCCGGTGCTTTTCTATCTGCTGTTCGGCCTGCCGGGCATCCTGCTTTACAAAGTCACTAACACCGCCGACAGCATGATCGGCTACAATACCGACCGCCACCGCGACTTTGGCCGCGCGGCGGCGCGGTTTGACGACCTGCTGAACTGGGTGCCGGCGCGGCTGACCGCGTTCATCCTGGCCGCGATCGCATCCCGGATCGGCGATTGGCCCGCCATCGCCCTCGACGCGGCAAAACACCGGTCGCCCAATGCTGGCTGGCCCGAGGCGGCTATGGCGCGCACGCTTGGCGTGGCCCTGGCCGGGCCGCGCAGCTATGACGGGCGCGTTCGCGATTTTCCCTTCGTCAACGCAACCGGCCGCGTGACCGCCGGTCCCGAAGACATAACCGGCGCCGTGACCCGGATGTGGCAGGTCTGGGGGGTGCTGCTGGTGGTTGGCCTTGTCTTGGCGGCCTTCGCGTGATGCTTTGCGGCCGGTGCAGATATTTTCCGGGGACCCAAATGCGATTTGCCTGTTTTGCCGTTCTCGCCACGCTCGCAGCACCCCTGTCCGCGCAAGATCTGCCTTGTGGCGGCCCCTTCGCGCAATTTGTGAACGGGCTGAATTCCGAGGCCCGCCAACACGGCCACAAACGCCGCATCGTAAACGACTTCTTCGCGGGCGTAACCCATGACCAGCGGACGCTGAGCGCCGACCGCGCGCAGGGTATTTTCACCATGCCCTTCACGCAATTTGCGGAGGCGGTGATCAGCGACTATCGCATCACCTTGGGCGCCAGGAACACCGCCAAATGGGATGCGGTTTTTGATCGGATCGAGGTGCGTTATGGTGTCTCGCGCGGGGTTCTGCTGGCGCTTTGGGCGCTGGAGACCGACTTTGGCGGCAATCAGGGCGACTTTAACACGCTCAACTCGCTGGTGACCCTTGCCCACGACTGTCGCAGGCCCGAGCTGTTCCGGCCGCAGATATTTGCCGCGATCGAACTTTTTGAGCGCGGCGATTTTGATCCGGCGGCGACCACCGGGGCCTGGGCGGGCGAGATCGGTATGGTGCAGATGCTGCCGCAGGACATCCTGGATCATGGGCTTGACGGCGACGGCGACGGGCGCGTCGATTTGCAGGGCTCGGTCCCCGATGCGCTGGTGTCCGGCGCCGCGATGCTGACCGCATTGGGATGGCGCGCGGACCAACCCTGGCTGCAAGAGGCCGCACTGCCGCGCCGATTTGACCCAGCGTTGAGCGGCCTTGGAACGGTCAAGAAGGTTTCCGAATGGGTCCGACTTGGCGTCAAGGCGCGGGGCGGCAAACTGGGGCCGAAGGCGATGGCCGCGTCGGTCATTCTACCGCAAGGCGTCGGCGGCCCGGCCTTTATCGTCTATCCAAATTTCCACGTCTTTTTCGAATGGAACCAAAGCTTCACCTATGTCACCGCGGCGGCCTATTTCGCCACCCGGCTGGAAGGGGCCGCGGCAATGGACCCGGGCGCGCCAGAGCCCGGGCTGGGCCAGACCCAAATGAAGGCCCTGCAGCAAAAGCTTCGCGCGCGCGGGCATGACGTGGGCAAGATCGACGGTATTCTTGGGGCAGGGACCCGCGCCGCGGTCCGGGCCGAACAACACCGTCTGGGCCTGCCGGTCGATGGCTGGCCGACGCCGGCGTTGCTATCGCACCTCTGAATTCCGGGGGGCACTACGCGCGAATCTGACCAGAATGCAGTCTTACGCCACCAGCGCTTCGGCGTTTTTCAGGTCAACGCTCACCATCTGGCTGACCCCCTGTTCGCCCATGGTCACACCATAGAGCCGGTCCATCCGCGCCATGGTGACCGCGTGGTGGGTGATGATCAGAAACCTAGTGTCGGTGCGCCGCGTCATCTCGTCAAGCAAGTCGCAGAACCGCGCGACGTTGGCATCATCCAGAGGCGCGTCAACCTCGTCGAGCACGCAGATCGGCGCCGGGTTGGCCAGAAAGACCGCAAAAATCAGCGCCAGTGCGGTCAGGCTCTGTTCGCCGCCGGAAAGCAGGCTGATCGTGGCCAGCTTTTTGCCCGGCGGCTGGCACATGATCTCCAGGCCCGCTTCCAGCGGGTCGTCGGATTCGACCAGCACCAGCTTGGCATCGCCGCCGCCGAATAGATGGGTAAAGAGCATGGAAAAGTTTAAGTTTACCTGCTCAAAAGCGGTCAGAAGCCGTTCGCGCCCTTCGCGGTTCAGGGCGTTGATCCCGTGCCGCAGTTTGGCGATGGCCTGCTCCAGATCATCTTTTTCGCGGGTCAGGGTGGTGTGCTCGAGCTCGACCTCACGCGCGTCTTCCTCGGCACGCAGGTTCACCGCGCCCAGCGCATCGCGTTGCCGGCGCAGGCGCAGAACATCGGCCTCCAGGGCCTCGGCGCGCGGCATTTTCGCGGGATCGGCTGCAAGCGTTTCCAAAAGGTCTGCGGGCGTGGTGTCGAGTTCCTCGCGGATACGCGCGGTGGCGGCAGTCACCGCCTCGCCCGCACCTTGCGCGCGCGCCTGCGCTGCGGCCCGCGCCTCGCGCGCACTCGAGGCCGCGCGTTCAGACCTGCGCTCGGCCTCGACCGCGGTGCGCTGGCCGCTTTCGCCGCTCGCCAGGGCATCCTGCGCCGCGGCGGCGCGTGCCTCGGTTTCGCTCACAAGTCCGGCAAGTTTGTCGCGTTCTGTTGCGATCTGGGCCGGTTGGGCCTGCGCTTCGCTGCACTCGGTTTCGGCCTGTACCTTACGCTCGCTCAGCTCTGCCGAGCGCTTTTCAGCAGCGTCCAGCCGATGCCGCCAACCCGAAACCTCAGTAGTGATCTCCTGCGCGCGCTTGATCCGCGCTACGCCCTCGCGGCGCTGTTCGTCGTGGCTCGAGCGTTTTGTCAACATGGTCAGGCGCGCAGCTTCGACAACTGTTTTCACGTCTTCGACTTGCGCCCGCGCTTCATCGAGATCGGGCAGGTCACCAAGCCCGACGCGCGCCTGGTCCAGCCGCTTAGCCGCAGCGTCGGCTTCGTCTTCGTGGCGCCGCAGGCTCAGCCCGAGCGCCTCGAGCTTGCTGGCGGCCAGGCTTTCATCGCCCTCGGCCTTGGCCTGCGCACGGCTGGCGTCGGCCTGCGCGCCATCGGCGTGCCGTCGCGCCTCGCGGGCGGCCTGATCGGCTTCGGTCGCAGCACTAAGTTCGCCGCGCAAATGATCGTGCGCGCGCGCGGCGCCTTCGGACCGCGCGTTGGCCTCTTCCAGATCGCGCTTGATCTCGACCAGCCGGTTCAGTTGCTGCAGTCGCAGCGCGGCGGCCGATGGCGCGTCTTCGGCGGTGGCGCGAAACCCGTCCCACCGCCAGAGATCGCCTTCCGTGCTGACCAGCCGCTGGCCCGGCTTCAGATCGGCCTGCAGGCGCGCGCCATCAGCGGCATCCACCAGCCCGACCTGCGACATGCGCCGCGCCAGAATCTGCGGCACCGTGACATAAGACGACAGCGCCGTAACCCCACCCGGCAGCAATTGCGGGCTGGCGTATCCTGGCAGGGTCGCCCAGCCCGAGCCGCCGCCCGCGTCAACCGCAGGCGCGCGCAGATCGTCGGCCAGCGCCGCGCCAAGCGCCATCTCGAAGCCCGCCACGACGGTGAGCATGTCCAGCACCTGACCGCCTTCGGCGGTGTCGCGTTCAACCAATCGGGCCAGCGCCGCCACCTCGGCCCTCAGCGCCCCGGCCTCGCCCTCGGCCTCGGACCGTTCGGCGCGCGCGTCGGCCTCGCGGGCCTGAACGTCGTTGCGGCGCGCATCGGCCTCGGTCAATGCCTCGTCAGCCGCCTGCGCGGTTGTCTCGGCCGCGGCCAGGGCGGTGCTGGCGCGGCGCTGGTCGGCCTCGGCGGCTTTCTGCGCGGATGTCGCTGTCGCCGCCGCTTCGCTGGCGCGGGCGGCATCGCTTTGGGACCGCGCAAGGGTTTTTTCCGCGTCGTCGCTCAGCCGTTCCGCCGACAGGTGCCGCGCGGACAGCCGGGCTACGTCTTCGGTCAGTTCGGAAAGCGCGGTTTCACGGTCCTGGAGCACCTGCGCGGCCTCGTGGGCCTCGGCGGCAGCATCGGCAAGGCGTGTATCGTGGCCTTCGGCGGCCTTCGATAATTCGCCGGCTTCCCATTCCAGCCGCCGGGTGGTCTGGACCGCATCGCGGCTCAGACCGGCCTCGCGCTCGATGTCGCGGCTTAATTGCCCGATGCGCGCGGTCAGCGTCTCGATCAGGGCCAGCGCACGGATTTCGCGGTCGCTCAACGTGTCGCGGCTGACCAACAGGCGCTGAACCAATGCGCCGGCGATGGCGTCTTCTTCGCGCAGGGGCGGCAGGGCGCCGTCGGCGGCCTCGCGCGACTTTGCCGCCGCGCGCGCATCAGCTTCGGACCGGACCGCATCGCGAGTGCGGGCCGCAAGAACTTCACCCGCCTCGGCCCGCGCCGCATCGGCTTCCTTCCAGCGCAGATACAGCAACAGCCCCTCAGCGGTCCGCAACTGCGCGCCAATAGCGCGATAGCGCGCTGCCTGCCGTGCCTGCCGGGCCAGTTGGCTCAGTTGCGTGGCTAGCGCCTCGACCACATCATCGACCCGCGCCAGATTGGTCTCAGCAGCCCGCAGTTTCAACTCGGCCTCGTGGCGGCGCTGGTAAAGGCCCGAGATCCCCGCCGCTTCTTCCAGCACCCGCCGCCGCGACTTGGGCCGCGCGTTGATAAGCTCGGCGATCTGCCCTTGGCGCACCAGCGCCGGTGAATGCGCCCCGGTCGAGGCATCGGCAAACAGCATCTGCACATCGCGCGCGCGCACGTCCTTGGTGTTGGCCTTGAAAACCGAGCCCGCATCGCGCGCGATCCGGCGCACGATCTCGATCACATCGCCTTCGTTGAACGGCGCCGGAGCCAGCCGTTCGCGGTTGTCGATGGTTACGGCCACTTCGGCGAAATTTCGGGCGGGCCGGGTGGCGGCCCCGGCGAATATCACATCTTCCATCCCGTCGCCGCGCATCGCCGTTGGACGGTTTTCGCCCATCACCCACCGCAGCGCCTCCAGGATGTTCGATTTGCCACAGCCGTTCGGCCCGACAATGCCGGTCAGGCCATCGGCGATGATCACCTCGGTCGGGTCGACGAAGCTCTTGAAGCCGTTGAAACGAAGGCGGGAAAAACGCAATATGCCGGTCCTGATGATTCCACTGCCGGCAATACTTCGGCCTTCGCGGGCGCAAGTCAACGGCTACCACAAGGTATGGCAGGTTTGCGCGAGTTATCCACAAGATATTGCCGATCTGGGGCAATAGCCGACGGCGCCTTTGGTCGCGTTCAGCAGCCCTTGCGCCGCAAATCGCCTTGACCTCGGACGGGCCTCAGCGATACGCATGACGGGCATGGTCTTTCCAAGCGGCGCAAAGCGTCCGGAAAGCGAAAATGGGAATTCGGAACGGGCGACCCATGCAGGGGCCCATGGCCGAAGCCGCCCCCGCGACTGTAAGCGGCGAGCGCCTGCCATCAGCCACTGGCCCCCCCCGGGGGGGGGGGGGCCGGGAAGGCGGCAAAGCGCTGCGACCCGCAAGCCAGGAGACCTGCCGTGCGCATGCGTAACCCCCCCTGTCGGGTGTGACAGGAGAAGGAGACAGACAAATGACGACCAAAACGCTTACCGTTGCCCGCGACACCACCGACATTCTGAGTATCGGCACGGCCCTTCTGGCCGGGCTCATGTTGCTGTTCGTGGCCGGGTTCAGCCATGCCTCGATCTTGCACGCCGCCGCGCACGACCAGCGCCACGCCATCGCGTTCCCCTGCCACTGATCCGATGATCAGGAAAATATTCGCCAGCGCTTTGATCGCTGGCGCAGCCGCCGGGGTCATTGCCGCGGCGCTGCAATTTGCCTTTGTGGTGCCGCTGATCCTTGAAGGCGAACTTTACGAGACCGGCGCGCGGGTGCATTTCGTCGATGGTTCCGCCGAAAGCCCCGCCGGATCGCCGCCGATAGGTCTTGACCTTGCCCGCCACGGGCTGACCGTGGCGATGAGCCTGGTCACATGGGTCGGCTTTGCCCTGATCCTGACGGCGCTTTTTGCCCTGGCCGAACGGATGGGGCGCAGGGTCGATGCCGGTCGCGGTGTGGTCTGGGGCCTGCTGGGCTTCGTGGCGCTGAAACTTGCCCCGGGCGCGGGCCTGGCACCCGAACTGCCGGGCACGGTCGCCGCCGAAATAACGCTGCGCCAGTACTGGTGGCTGGGCACGGTCCTGGCAACCGCGCTCGGCATCGCCGCCATCGCCTATCGCCCGGGGCCCCCGGCCATTGCGCTTGGCGCGGTGCTGATCCTTGCACCGCATATCTGGCGCGCGCCCGAACTGGACAGCTATACCGGCATCGCGCCGCCCGAACTGGCGGCGCATTTCGTCGCCCGGTCGCTGGCGATTGCTGCGGCGATCTGGGTCAGCCTGGGCACAATTGCCGGGTGGCTCTGGTCGCGCGAATAAACGTGCGAACCCTGCCCCGGCATTGTGCGCGGGGCAGGGTGGACGCGGGCGGGGTGTGGGCCTAAGTCAGGGGCCGAACCGACCAACGGCGCGCGCCAGGCTCATGCTGAAACTGCTTTGCATTTCCGGGTCGCTGCGATCCGGGTCAACCAACACGGCGCTGACCCCGGCCGTCGCCCACCATTTTGGCGCGGCGGACGTAACGCAAGCCAACCTGCGCCTGCCGCTCTATGACGGCGATCTTGAGGACGCCGAAGGCATCCCCGCCGAGGTCCGGGAAATTGCCGACCAAATCGCAGCAGCCGATGCGGTGGTAATATCGACGCCCGAATATAACGGCGCCCTGTCGGGGGTTCTGAAAAATGCGCTCGACTGGGTCAGCCGCGTCAAAGGCAAACCTTGGGAGGCGAAACCCGTGGTCTTGATGGCCGCCGCGGCGGGCCGTGCCGGCGGTGCCCGGTCGGCCTATTCGGCGCGTCTGGCGATGGTGCCGTTCCGCCCCCTGATGGTGCCCGCGCCCGAAGTGCTGGTGCCCAGGGCGCGCCAGGCCTTCGCCGAAGACGGTACATTGCTGGACCCATCAACCGACAAGCGGCTGGCCCAGGCGATGGCGCAACTGCGCGCCGCCGCCCTGGCCGCCCGGGTTTGAAATTTCGATCAGATTGCCGTCCGGGTCGCGGATTCAGAGCAACTGCAACGGCCCCCTGGCCCCGGTCCCACCCGTCTGCGGGTCGAAACCGCTGGTGCGTCATGCCGAGGACCTGCGAGTAAAAGGCAATCGTTTCTTCAACATCTCTCACGGTCAGGACCAGGTGATCGAACCTTGCAAGGCTGGGCCACATCGGGTTCTCTTTCGAGGTATTCGATTCTGGTTTTCGCAATATGCACGAAGCTATTGGCCGCACACAAACCCTGACCGACGTGATGGGGCCGGCCCGCGCGGTCGCCCTGCACGCGGTGCTGGGCATCGCCGGTCCGCCCCCCGAACCCGGCGACCCGCTGCCGCTGTTCTGGCATCAGGTCTATTTCTGGACCATCGCGCCGGCGGCCGCACTTGGACCCGACGGGCACCCGGCGCTCGGCGGATTTGTCCCCGACCTGGGGTTGCCGGGCCGGATGTGGGCGGGCGGCGAACTGACGTGTCTGAACCCGCTGCTGACCAGCATCGCGGCCACGCGAACCTCGACCATAGAGAACATCGAGCTGAAATCCGGGCGCAGCGGCGCGCTGGCCTTCGTGACACTGCGCCACGAGATTACCCAGGCCGGACGCCTGACCGTCACCGACCGGCAGGATCTGGTCTATCGCCCGGCCAAGAAGCGCAGCGCCGGCCGGCCGCTCACCGCGCCCACCGACGAAGATGTCGCGGTTTCGGTCCGCTACCCCGAGACCATGCTCATGCGCTATTCGGCGCTGACCTTCAACGCGCACCGCATCCATTACGATCCGGGCTTCAGCCGCCGGACTACGGGCATGGCAGGCCTTGTGGTTCACGGCCCGCTCTTGGCGCAGGGGCTGATCGCGCTGGCAACCGAGAATATGGGCGGTCTGCGCCATTTCGAGTTCCGCGCCACCGCGCCGCTGATCATGGGTGAAGCGGCCGAACTGTGCTGGCGCTCGGACGGGGCCGCTTGGGTGCGCGGCACCAACGGCCGCTTGGTGATGCGCGCCACCGCCAGTTGAGGACCCGCCGCCAGGTTGATACAGACAGCAGGGCCAACCCTTTGGGGCCAATCTGATTTTCCCAAATTACGGCGCGTCGCTGCTGGCCCGTGACGCCGCCACGCCCGGCGCGGCGACCCTTGGTTTTTGAAAAAATCTGATTGGCTGAGCGATGCAAATATTCAGGCCGAGGCTCTAAGCGGCCTCGGCGTCGGCCAGGCGGACAATCTCTTCTTTGAGCCTGAGTTTCATCTTTTTCATCTCAGCGATCTCAAGGCCGTCAACGCCAGGGTTTCGCTGTGCTTCCTCGACTTGTCTGGATAGTGCTTCGTGTCTGCGGCGGAGTTCTTCAAGATGCGAACTCTTGCTCATCGTCGTCCTCCTGTCTGGGCTACCGGTTGCAGTCGAACACAGAACGCTTCGTTTGTCACGGATTGCGTCCCAGCGTAGGTAAGTTTGGCTTACTAATTGGTTAAAACTCCAGCGATCGGCCGGCGCGCAAAATTTCGCGCGCCAGAGGCCCGTAGTTGTCCGCGTCAGCGACGTGGCGGGTGTCCAGGTGCATCACCAAGGGCGCAAAAAGCCTCAGATCAGCCCGCCCCCCCTTGCGCGCGCGCAGAATGACCAACTCGGCCTGGCGGCCCGCGCGCGGGGCAATCGGCTTGATCTGCAGGCTGCCAAGCCGGGCGTCGCAGGCCTCGATCAGGTCGCGCAGGCGTCCGGCTTTCGCGATCACAGTCAGCCAGCCCCTGGGTTTCAGCCGCCGGGTGCCGGTATCGACCCAGGCCGCCAGTGGCACGGTTTCGCCCAGGGCCGCGGCCCGGCCCGGATCGTTGGGCACTGAGTGCGCCGCGCGCCGGTAATACGGCGGGTTGGCGATGACATGGTCGAATGTTTGATCGCGCAGGCCTCTGGGAACATCCGCAACGTCGCCCTGCCACAGGTCCAGGTCGAGGTAATTGCGTGCCGCGTTTTCGCGGGCCAGGGCGGCATAATCGCCCTGCAGCTCGAGCCCGCTCAGCGCCAGCCCCGGCACCCGCGCGCCGAGACAAAACAATGCCGCCCCCGCGCCGCAACCCAGCTCCAGCACCGACTGACCGGCCACCGCCGGAACCGCCGCCGCCAACAACACCGCGTCGACACCC
This sequence comes from Paracoccaceae bacterium, assembly GCA_965247915.1. Taxonomy (GTDB): domain Bacteria; phylum Pseudomonadota; class Alphaproteobacteria; order Rhodobacterales; family Rhodobacteraceae; genus JAKZRT01. The sequence continues at coordinate 3,649,735 of OZ252048.1, read as the reverse complement.
GACCGAAAGCCTTTGGCGGGTTGTCGAATGTGCAATCGCCCGCCCAGAAATCCGTTATCGGTCCGGCCGCCGCCCGTCATCAGCTGACCAGTGGAATATCGTTGTCCGCCAGCACCCGCTCGGCCCGGGAATGGTCGGTCTTACGCACCATCAGGCGGCGCGGCAAAATGCCGATCGACCCCTCCAGCACGCTCATATGGACGTCCATTTCAAAGCACTCTATACCCTCGCCCCTGAGACGCGCGGTCGCCATGGCCAGCGTAACGGGATTGGTGGTGCGCAAAAGCTCTTTCATTTCCCCCCGACTAGAAGGCAAAGCATGAGCATTGTCGAGATCGGCGGTTCGAGCGCGCCGGGCGCGGACCCTGAACGCGGGCCGCACGACCGGCTGGCCCAAGCGCTTGCGGGCGAAATGGCGGCGGTCTCGGCCCTGATTGCCGAGCGCATGGCCTCGCAGAACGCGCCGCGCATTCCCGAGGTCACCGCGCATCTGGTCGGGGCGGGCGGCAAACGCCTGCGGCCGATGCTGACGCTCGCCGCCGCGACCTTGCTGGGCTACAAGGGCGACCACCATATCCGGCTGGCGGCAACAGTCGAGTTCATCCACACCGCCACGCTGCTGCACGACGATGTGGTTGACGAAAGCGGCCAGCGGCGCGGGCGTCCGACCGCCAATCTTCTGTGGGACAACAAATCGTCGGTTCTGGTCGGTGATTACCTCTTTGCCCGGTCCTTCAAGCTGATGGTTGAGACCGGCAGCCTGCGGGTGCTGGATATTCTCTCGGACGCCTCGGCCACGATCGCCGAAGGCGAGGTGCTGCAACTGACCACAGCCAGAAACCTTGCGACCTCCGAGGACATCTATCTGCGCGTCATCCGCGGTAAGACCGCAGCACTTTTCGCGGCGGCCTGCGAGGTCGGCGGGGTGATCGCGGGCGCCGGCGAGGCCCAGGTTGACGCACTGCGCACCTTTGGCGATGCGCTTGGGGTGGCGTTTCAGATTGTCGATGATCTTCTGGATTACGGCGGCACCGCCGCCATCGGCAAGAACATCGGCGACGATTTCCGCGAAGGCAAACTGACCCTGCCGGTGATTAAGGCGATTGCCGCCGGGGGTGCCGCCGACCGCAAATTCTGGGTGCGCGTGATCGAAAAGAGCCGTCCAGAAGCGGGTGACCTAGAGACCGCGCTCGGGTTGATGAACCGGCACAACGCGCTTGCCGATACCCGCGCCGAAGCGCTGGAATGGACGTCGCGCGCCAAATCGGCGCTGGCGGCTTTGCCCGATCATCCGATCCGCGACATGCTGGCCGATTTGGCCGATTACGTGGTCGCGCGCAGCAGCTGATTATTTGACGCGGGTCCAGGTCTGGTCGCGGCAGATTATCAGCACGCAGCCCGACACGCTCAGCACATCGCCGTCAAGCGACATTTTCGAATTATAGGTCTTGTCGCGGTCCGGTGCCCAGATTTTGCCGTCCCGATAGCGCCCGTCGCCCTTCACCTTCATCGCCCAGACCAGGTTCCTGCCGATGTTGTCGCTGTCAATTTCCTCGCCCGCCCCGTTGTCGGCCCGGATCAGTACGCCACAAATCAGATCGTCGCACATGGCGATTTGCACATGGCCGAAATTGCCCTCGTCGCCGGGCTGGGTTTTCCAGATCCCCTCGATCGGATCAGCCGCAGCGCACGACGCGGCCAGGATCGTGAATGTCGTCAGTCGTTTCAGCATATCGACCTCGCGGGTTGTATGGCCTCTGCAAAGCAGATGTTTTGCTGCGAGCCAAGTTTTACCTTGCGTCCTTTGCATCGCGCGCGGCTTCGTGCCAAAGAGCCGCGAACCCGCCCGACCTCAGGGAACAACATGATCCTTTACCCGGCGATTGACCTGAAAGACGGGGCCTGCGTGCGCCTGCTGCGGGGCGAAATGTCGGCGGCCACGGTTTTCAACGACGACCCGGCGGCGCAGGCGCGGGCGTTTCAGGACGCTGGTTGCAGCTGGCTGCATCTGGTTGATCTGAACGGGGCTTTTGCGGGCGCGCCGGTCAATGGTGCTGCAGTCGAGGCGATATTGGGCACCGTCGCGATCCCGGCGCAACTGGGCGGCGGCATCCGCGATATGGCCACGATCGAACGATGGCTCGCACGCGGCATCGCCCGGGTCATTCTAGGCACGATAGCGGTCGAAAACCCCGATCTGGTGCGCCAAGCCGCGCGCGCCTTTCCGGGCCGGATCGCGGTGGGGATCGACGCACGCGGTGGCCGCGTGGCCACGCGCGGCTGGGCCGAGGAAACCGACGTTAACGCCACCGATCTGGCCCGATCGTATCAGGACGCAGGCGTCGCCGCGATCATCTACACCGACATCAACCGCGACGGGGCGATGCATGGCCCGAACGTCGAGGCTACCGCCGCTCTGGCCCATGCCATATCGATCCCGGTCATCGCCTCGGGCGGCGTGTCGTCGCTGGATGATCTGATTGCGCTGCGTGATTGCGGCACCAACCTCGACGGGGTCATCTCGGGTCGCGCGATCTACGACGGCGCACTTGACCTGAGGTCTGCAGTCAGGCTTCTGAAGGCCTGAAGACATGCTGAAAACCCGCATCATCCCCTGTCTCGACGTCAAAGACGGCCGCGTCGTCAAGGGCGTCAATTTTGTCGATCCGATCGACGCGGGCGATCCGGTTGCGGCGGCGGTGGCCTATAACGACGCCGGCGCCGACGAGTTGTGTTTTCTCGACATCAACGCCACACACGAGAATCGCGCCACCATGTACGACCTGGCCACCTGCACTGCCGAGGCCTGTTTCATGCCGACGATCGGCGGCGGCGTGCGCAGCGTTGACGACGTGCGGGCGCTGCTGTTGGCCGGGGCCGACAAGGTCAGCTTCAACTCCGCCGCCGTCGCCGACCCGGATGTGGTCGCCCGTGCCGCCGAACGGTTTGGCGCGCAATGCATCGTCGTGGCCATCGACACCAAAACCGTGAGCCCCGGAAAATGGGAGATATTCACCCACGGCGGCCGCCGCGCCACCGGCATCGACGCGGTTGACTTCGCCCGCACGGTTGCGGCCAAGGGCGCCGGTGAAATTCTGCTGACCTCGATGGACCGCGACGGCACCCGCGCCGGGTTCAACCTGGCGCTAACCCGCGCCATATCCGACGCCGTCCAGGTCCCGGTGATCGCCTCGGGCGGCGTCGGCACTCTCGACCACCTGGTCGAGGGCGTGACCAAGGGCGGGGCCAGCGCCGTGCTGGCCGCCTCGATCTTCCACTTCGGCGAATTTACAATCGGCGAGGCGAAAGCGCATATGGCCGCCGCCGGTATCCCGGTGCGATTGTCGTGACCACGCTGGAGCGCCTCGCCGCCACCATCGCCGCCCGCGCAGGCGCAGACCCCGAAACCTCGTGGACCGCAAAACTTTTGTCGCACGGTCCCGAAAAAGCCGCCGAAAAGTTCGGCGAAGAGGCGGTAGAGGCGGTGATCGAAGCGGTGCGCGGCGACAAGGACCGGTTGACCGCCGAGGCGGCCGACGTGCTCTATCACCTTCTGGTCATGCTGACCGCGCGCGGGGTCAGCCTCGACGATGTCATGGCCGAGCTTGAGCGCCGCGAAGGCACCTCGGGAATTGACGAAAAAGCCGCGCGCAAGGGCTGACGGTCTGGCGACCCCGACAGGATTCGAACCTGTGACCTACCGCTTAGGAGGCGGTCGCTCTATCCGGCTGAGCTACGGGGCCGTGGACCCGTCTTAGACCGGCGCAGAAAAATCTTCACAAATATTTTGCGGGCGCAGGAAATTTTGGGAAATTTCTTCGGCGCGCGCAAAATCCAGCCCCGGCAAGCCCTGCCGGTGGCGCCCGGGCCTCAGCCGCCATAGACCGATCCGACATCGCTCAGATAATTGTCCCAGGCGAACCAATAGGCGATGTGGCCCGCGACCCGTGGCAGCCGCATTCCATCGCCGCCGACCAGCGCATCCTCGGTGACAATCCATTCAGACCCGTCGTTGCCAATCAGCCCTGTCGCGTTTGCGGTAAAGGTCAGCGTTCCGCGCTCGTAGGCCCGCACGCTGCGCCGCCCGGGGCTGGCGATCAGCACCAGCGCGGTCTCGGCGATGGCGTCGTTGATGATCGGACGCCCCTCGAAGGCCGCCAGCGGCCAGGCCCGCGCCGCACCGAACTGGCGGATCGCAAAGACATATTCCTTTTGCCGGTGCTGCCTTTGGTCGACCGTGGCCGGAAACATCAGATCGGGCGACGAGAAATACCCGGAATAGACAACGCCCGACCCGTAATCCCGGGCGTGGCCGGTGTTCGGCGACAGCACCTGGGTTTGCGGGTGGTTGGCCGTCCAGTCGCCCCAGGTGGTGATGACAACCGGCCGCTGGCGCAACTCGATGCCGCTGCCCACCAGTGGTCCCACAACCGGTCGGCCGGTGAACTGGTTCCACAGCGAATGCGTCTGGCGATCAAACATCAACTTGTTCGACCGGTAAAGAAACCCCGAAGACCCAAAGACCAGCGGTGCCGCGCGGCCCGGCAATTGCGTTTCAAACAAAATACCCGCTCCGCAGAGCGTGCAATAGGCCAGCGCTACCGGGACGCCACCGATCACCGCGTTGAACATCTCGTGCCAGCCCATGATCCGCAGCGAATAAGCGCGCCTGTCGCCATTGATCGAAACCCCGAAAACAAGATCATCGTCGCGCAGGTAACCAGCATCGGCTGTGGCGATCATTTCCGGGTTGTCCAGCGACGGAATGCCATCCTTGCGCACGCCGCCCCAGGTTATTTCCTCCAGCCGGATACGCATTTTGTCGCGGGCCAGATGTTCGGGGCGCAGGAAGAGGTCAAAGTTAGGATCGATCTGCAAAAAGACATCGCGCTTGAAACTTGTGTACGCGGGGTGCGGGATGACCTCGGGGTTGCGTTCCTGCCACAGCATCCAGTCGAACCAGTCCGCGCCAAGGCGCTGGCCGGTAATCTCTTCCAGCGTGCGCGCAATCGCGGGCCGCCTCGCATCGGCAAATCGCAGCGCCAGAATCAGCCCCGCCACCATATCCGGGTTGCTCCGTTCCGCGATCAGCTTCAGCCCTGCCCGGTGCGCGTCGTGGGCCCCGAACATCTGCGCCCTCAGCGCCTTGGCAAGTGTGTTGTCCTGCGCCACCAGCACTGTAGGAAATGTCAACCCGGCCAGGGTCATTGTGGCCAGATGCCGACGTGAAATTTTCAAAGACCTGCCTCCGCTAATTTCGGCAGACAGTCGCGCCTTGGCCCTTCACTTGCACTAAAAAGGATCGTGAGCCACCCGGTAGCGCCAATCCGCACCCGACCGGCACGTTCCGCGCGTTCCAGCAGGTGATAGCTCTTTTGTCATTGAATATCAACGGCTTGACCAGGCGTCGCCTCACAGCATCTGGATCACGGATTTGTCGATGGCCAGCATATATCCCTTGCGGCTGATGTTTTTCACCAGCAACTCGCTGACCATTTGGTTGCCCAGTGCATCGCGCAGCCGCTTGATCCGGGTCGCCCCCGCCGCCTCGTCGCAATCGGCGGCGTTCTTGCCGGTGATAACCGCTTCGATCTCGACGCCGGACATCACGTCTCCGTCCATCCGCGCCTCGGCCAGCACGCTGAGGGTCTCAATGGCGGCTTCGGTCAGCTTGAACTCCATGTTGTTCAGGTAAACCACGTTCTCTTCGCGGCTGATAATCAGCGAAGAAACCTGAATGCCGGTCCTCTCGATCTCGCCCATGCGCCGGTTCATCGCGATGATCGTCACCAGAAACACCAACGCCGCGATCAGCAGCGCCGTGGCAAAGACCAGCAACACGAAGATGACGGTGCGGTACGAGGTCAGCGTGTCGGCAAACGCGGTCCCGGACTGCGCGAGTATCTCCAACAGCTTGATCTCGACGCCCGATGTCAGGCCTTCGTTTTCGATGAATATCCGTTCGACCCGCGCGTTGAACGCATTCGCATCAGGCAGGGTGTAAAACAGAACCGCCGCGCTCAGGATCAGGATCAGGACAATCGCGGCAATTCCGATGGCAACCACGCGGTTGCCAGACATTGGGCGATCAGTACCTGAGATAGAAGGGGCCGGCACTTTCTTTGCGTTCCTCCAGCCCCTCGTTGCCGAAAAGGCCCATGACGTTCAAAAGCTTCCAACCATCCTGGCCGATCCGGGCGGCAATCTGTTTTGCCGCTGCCTTTTTCCCGCCACAGGCGTCGTCAGAAAGCTCGATCACCCCATAATGCAGGCGCAGGGGATTGTCACGTTTGGCCTTGTAATCGGCGTAACAGGCGGCATTCGCGGCCTGAAGTCCGAAGATCAGCGCAACGGCTGACAGCGATATGATCCGGGTACTGCTCATGGCCCCGACACTGGGACGATGCGCGGGGTTATACAATATCCAAACGCCCACTTGCCCCTGGTTATCCCATAACCGCCCGCCGTTATTGCGAGACTTCCCCGGTCCGGGGTCAATGTCTGCATCCGAACACCAACAGATGGCGATCGTGCAGATAGCAGCCAGAGGAAACCGCCCATGAAACCGCTCCGCACCCTGATAGGCCCCGTTCTAATCGCCGCCCTTGTCATCACCGGCGTCAGCGCCGCCCAGGCGCGGGCCGAAACCAGCGACCTCGCCAAATTTCTGATCGGCATTGCCGCGCTTGCCGCCATCGCCTCGGCCATCGACAATGATTCCAGCGCCCAGGCCAGCACCACGCAGACCCAGGACCAATACTATGGTAGCCGGCGCTATCACGATCAAAGGCGTTACCGGAAAAGCTTTGCGCTGCCCGCCCGATGCCTGCGCATATTCCGCACCCCGCGCGGCGAACGCCGGCTGTTCAGCGCCCGCTGCATCGACCGCAACACCGAGCGTCTGGCGAAACTTCCCAAAGATTGCCGCCGCACCGTGCTGACCCGCCAGGGCCGCACATGGGCGCTCAGCCCGCGTTGCCTGCGCCGGGCCGGGTTCTACATCGTCCAGCCGCGCGACCGCAGCTACGCGGGCGACCGCAATTACCGCGATTACCGCAGCGGCACCCACATCGTCTGGGGCAACTGACTCTGCGAGGACCCCGAGGCACGAGCAGGGCGCCGGGCCCCAAACCCGGCGCCAGGGCCGGGCGGCGCTTGGATGAGGCGCCGCCCGGTTTTCTTTGTTGCGCCGCGCCGGTATTGCTGCGCCCATGCGGACCCCTGATTTCCAACTGGAACGCGACCTGATCGCACGCGGCTTTGCGCGCGTCGCAGGCGTTGACGAGGTCGGCCGCGGCCCGCTGGCCGGACCGGTCACCGCCGCCGCCGTGGTGCTTGACCCAGGCCGCATCCCGCGCGGCATCAACGACAGCAAAAGGCTGAGTGGGTCGCGCCGCCGCGACCTGGCGGCGCGGATCCGGGCGGTGGCCGAGGTGTCGCTGGCCCATGCAAGCGTGGCCGAGATCGACCGGCTCAACATCCTCCAAGCCGCGCATCTGGCGATGTCGCGCGCCCTGACCGGGCTGGACCGATGTCCCGACCACGCGCTGATCGACGGCAACCGGGTGCCGGTCGGGTTGGCCATGCCCGCCACCTGCGTCGTCAGGGGCGACGCGCGGGCGCTGTCGATTGCGGCCGCCTCGATCGTCGCCAAGGTGGCGCGCGACGCAATAATGGTGGATTTGGCGCAACACTTTCCCGGCTACGGCTGGGAAACCAACGCCGGTTACGCGACCCTGGCGCACCGCGTGGCGCTGAAAAAGCACGGTGCAACCCCACATCATCGGCGTTCGTTCAAACCCGTCCACAACATCTTGTAGGCAACGAATTTCTTAACCCCCTGATTCAAAAAAGAATTTGACGGCGATTCGCGTATGTAACATGATCCCGGCCAACCAATTCGCGGGGCAAACCCCGCTGACCGAGGCCGACATGACCAAGACGACCCCCAAGGGCGGCCCGCTGCCGCTCAACCAGATACTTGCCGGCGATTGTGTCGCGGCAATGAACGCGCTGCCGCAAGCCAGCATCGATCTGATCTTCGCCGACCCGCCCTATAATCTTCAGCTCAAGGGCGACCTGCACCGCCCCGACAATTCCCGCGTTGATGCGGTCGATGACGACTGGGACCAGTTCTCAGGCTTCGCCGCCTACGACGCCTTCACGCGCCAATGGCTGACCGCCGCCCGGCGTCTCCTGAAACCGAATGGCGCGATCTGGGTGATCGGGTCGTATCACAACATTTTCCGGGTCGGCGCGGCGCTCCAGGACGCCGGGTTCTGGGTGCTGAACGACGTGATCTGGCGCAAATCGAACCCGATGCCCAACTTTCGCGGCAAACGCCTGACCAATGCGCACGAGACGCTGATCTGGGCCTCGAAATCCGAAGGCGCGAAATACACCTTCAACTACGAGGCGCTCAAAGCGCTGAACGAAGGCATCCAGATGCGCTCGGACTGGCTGCTGCCGCTCTGCACCGGCCACGAGCGCCTGAAAGACGACGCGGGCGACAAGGCGCATCCGACCCAAAAGCCCGAAAGCCTGCTGCACCGGGTGATCCTCGGCACCACCAACCTCGGCGACGTGGTGCTCGACCCGTTCTTCGGCACCGGCACCACCGGGGCCGTCGCCAAGATGCTGGGCCGCGACTGGATCGGCATCGAACGCGAAGCGGCGTACCGCAAGGTCGCCGCCCGCCGCCTGGCGCGCGTCCGCCGCTACGACCGCGAGGCCCTGACCGTCAGCGCCTCAAAGCGCGCCGAGCCGCGCGTGCCCTTCGGCCAGCTTGTCGAACGCGGGATGCTGCGCCCCGGCGAAGTGCTGGAAAGCCCGCGTGGTCAAACAGCGAAAGTCCGCGCCGACGGCACGCTGATCTCGGGCGAGGCCAAAGGATCAATCCACCAGGTCGGAGCAGCTTTGGAAGGCGCGCCCAGCTGCAACGGCTGGACCTACTGGAGCTTCCGCCACGACGGCAAGCCCGTGCCGATCGACCTGCTGCGCCAACAAATCCGCGCCGAAATGGCCACCCGCCCCAGTTGAGCCGAATACCGCCGGTGCCTGCGGCTTGCCGCGGCACTGTAACTTGCCCGCCTTCTGGCGGGGCTTTTTTTGGGTGTTGGCCGGCGACTGCTCGAACCCGCGCCATCCCGCGTCCTACGCCGGTTGCGGGAAGAATATCTTGATGAAGTTGCCGGCCAATTCGGAAAGCTCTTTGCGGCTGGCGCCACTGCGGGCGCGGGTGGCGATGCTGTGGGTCACCGAGGCGACCATCGCGGCCAACGCCGCCGGGTCGCCGACACAAGCGCGTTGACCGTCTTCCCAAGCACTGCGGAACCGGTCGGCGATTGCCGCGTCGGTGCCCGCGAACATCGCGGCAAGCTTGTCGCGCAGCTTAGCATCATTGTGGGCCTCAACCGAGGCGACGCTGGCGATCAGGCAACCGCGGGGTTTTCCGTCTTCAGTGGCGCAGCGGATACTCTTGTCAAACAAGCTTGCCACGGCGTTTCTGATATCCGGCTCAAAGCAAAACGCGTCAAACGGTCGGCGGCCATAGGTCCCGGCGTAGCGGTCGATCGCTGCCATGAACAACCCGCGCTTGCTGCCAAACGCCGAATAAAGGCTTGGCGGATTGATACCCATCGCCTTTGTAAGATCGTTGATGGAAGCCCCGTCATAGCCTTTGTCCCAGAACACCAGGACGGCCTGATCGAGCGCATCGTCGCGATGAAACGACAACGGGCGTCCGCGGCGGAGGGCGCCTGTTTTTTCTGTATCGCTCACTACACAATCCTTGACAGCGGTTCGCTCGGCGGATTATCGTATCGATCACTACAAAAATCAAGATCGACTCACACGAAAAGGGAATCTGAAAATGAACTCGCTTGCTCGCAACATGTTGCTGGCCCTGACCGGCGGTCTCGGGATGGCAATCTTGACCGCAACGGCGCAGGCCGCCAGCCATTCAGCATCCGAAGCTGTGGTCGAGGTCGCCGATGGCGTTTACGCCTTCGACCCGCAAGACGGCTACAATTCGATGTTCGTGGTCACCGATGACGGTGTGATCGCCATCGAATCGGTCAATTCAGGGCACGCCGCCGGTCTGCTTGAGGCGATCAAGGGCGTGACCGACCAGCCGGTCCGCTTTCTGCTCAACAGCCACAATCATTGGGACCACGCCAGCGGCGGCAGCGTCTTCCGCGCGGCGGGCGCCACGATCATGGGCCACGAAAAGGCCGCCGAGTGGACGCGCGCCAATCCCGGTCAGGACACGGCGTTGCCGGACGAAACCTGGAGCGGCAATCGAACCGACATTGCCCTCGGCGGCACCACGCTGGAACTTCATTACATGGGCATGAACCACGGCCTGGGGATGACGGTTTTCCGGCTTCCGGAACAAAAGGTGGTCTACATCGCCGACCTGGTCACGCCTAAGCGGGTTCTGTTTACCATCGTTCCCGATTTCAACATTCAGGAGTGGCTGCGGACCCTCAACGAGATCGAGGCGCTCGATTTCGACCAGGCGGTGTTTTCCCATTCCAACAGCGGCAGCGCGATTGGCAGCAAACAGGACGTGGTCGAGAGCCGTGAATTCATCACCGACCTGCAGGGGGCGATCTTTGCCGAATTCCAAAAGGGAACCAACCCGTTCGCGATCGCATCGACCGTCAAGCTGGACAAATACAAGGATTGGGCCGGCTACGATCAATGGCTGGAAATGAATACCTGGCGGGTGATGCTCGACATGTGGATGGGTCCGTTCCCCTGGCAACCGGACTGAGTGCGGCGCTCCATGCGGCGGCACGCGGCAAGACGGGGTGCCTGCAAGAAGGAACACCCGCCCGCAATCAACCCAACAGGCCGCTTTCGACCGCGCGTCGTCAGTCTGGCATTCTCAAGCACGTTCATTCGATCCTTCCTAAAAATGTTTTGCGGGGTCACCTCCAATCAACTCGGTTTGGATCGAATGGACACCTATGGAAAGATCACAGCCAGCGCTTTACAAATCCTCGCCTTCGCGCATGAAACGCATATGCAGGCGGGCCATACGCAGGCCGCCTTCGCCTTCATGCCAGGTTACGGTTCCGTCGCCGTTCGCGTCACGGCCTTCCATCAGCTGATTCACGCGGCTCCGCAGCTCCAGCGCCGCCGGAGCTGCCTCGGCGGCGGTCTTTGCCGCCCGAATCGAATTGGCGAGACCAACAATTTCAGCTATCCGGTCGACAGTGTTGTTTGCACAGGTGGCAACGTGGACCGCGTGCAGTTTCACGTTTTCGGTGGCGTCGTCGGCTTCAGCCGCAAAACCTATATGCTCGGCGACAGCGGCGGCCGCCCGCTTGACGCCATAGCCAAGGCCCATGCCGCGTTCAATTTCGCTGGGATCGACCATGTGAAGGACGTGCTGCGCATTGAGTATCACTTCGTTAAGATCGTGTGCATACTTGACCGCTTCGCGGGCGTGAAAATACGCGTGCTCGGCTTCCTCGGTCGCAATCGGCAACAACCCTTTGCCGTCGGGCGCGTCGCCCCAGGCATCCGATACATGGCCCATATGCTCGTGGGCCATGTTTTGCGCCTGCATGGCGCTCGCGCCACTCAGTGCCGGTGCCGCAAGCAGCAGTGCCGCGCCATATGGTTGGGTGAATTTGAAGAACATCCGTCATCTCCTTGTTTGACGCACATGACAAGGACCCCCAAAAAAAACCGAGCCTTTCCATGTCTACGCAAGAGAACTGGATCTATTCCGTCATGCGCGCGATCTAATACAGCAGGCGGTTTTGTGACGATTAGGATACTACCACTTTAACGTGCTTTGACAAAATCCAGGCGTGCGATGGCCGCTCGACCGCACAGCCGCAGCCCGCCGTAGGGTGCGCTTCAGCGCACCACACTTGTCAATCTGCTGACCACAGACGCTGCCGACTGTGGCGTCGTAATCGGATCTGCGTGCCTGTGAACCAGCTACCGGGCACCTTGCTCCAATCGAAAGAGGCTGGTCACGCGCAATGCAAGCAGTACGCATTCCTCGCCGCCACCGACCCTGGCCCCTCCGCACTCCACCTCACCCCTGCGCGATCATTTCGGACCGGGGGTCAAAAGGCTCGGGTCGCTCCAGCGCGTCCAGCATCCACGCGGCGACGTCACTGCGGGAAATCTTTGAAAACCCATTGCACCGCTCGACAATTCTGGCGCGGCCCGATGGTGGCCCGTCGGTCAGCCGCGCCGGTCGAACCGCCAGGCTGTCCAGCCCGCTTTGGCTATACGACGCCTCCATGTTCGCCGAATCGCGAAGCGTTATCGCGAGCTTGCTTATGCGAAAGAGAAACCGCGACATGGCATCGACTTTTTCGCGGCTGTCGCCAGCCCCGGCGGCACTAATCGCAATCAGGCGGCCCACGCCATGCGTTTTCATGGCCGTCACGATGCCCGGCGCGCTCTGACCTGTGAAATCGGGTGACGACAGCAAGGGTGAAACGCAGATACCCCAAAATATTGCGCTTCGCGGTTTACCTGTCCGTGCTGGCGCAGTATCGTCAACATAACCGTCCAGCGGGCGGAAAAATGTGGCAACGCAGAGCAGACATCAAAGCCACCGGGCCAACCGGGGCGCAGGCACTCAACCTTGCTTTAACCGACATTCCCCAGATGACATCCAAATTCGCGGAAATCGTACCACGGCCCCATCTCCAAAGGAACTCTGTTCCCATTGCAGCCATCCGATGACATGATTTTGGTAATCGGCCAGCGCGTGGAAGGCCATTTGGTCGTTTCTCTTGCCATCCAGACACACCTCTGGTGTCGCAATCTCCTTGCCGTCGATTCCCTCGGCCTACGCCGGAGCGGGTCTTCGTCGTAGATCATCAATCAGGCTCAAGATTTTCTGGAACAAGCTTCTTGTGACTGCAACCTCGGCCAATTGAAATGTGACGTACCGGCCATGGCTGACAACTTTCGCACCGATCTTGACCAGCTTCTCCCTCAGCGTCGTCAGCGACCATTGCTCCACGGCATCGGGCAACGCCAGGGTACGCATGAAGTTGCCGAGGTTATAGGCGAGTGCATGCAGCTGGAGCCGGACGGCATTGTTGCGTAACGAACGGCATGACAGCCGCGTCCACTTGATGGCGTTCTTGCCTTCCTTGATCCATTGCCCGGCAGTGCCGCGCTGATTGTAGAACGCAACAACCCGCTCGGCAGGACGGCTCAGGTTGGTGACGATGAAGCCGACGCGGGGATACAGTTCCCCTGAGTGCCACTCCACCTTGGCGACGACCCGGCGGGGCTCCGTCCAGCTACCGGCCCGATAGCTGAAGTTCGCGTAATACCGACGAACTTCCTTCGGCGGCCGACCGACGGGGCGCTTGAGCAGGTGCGCGATGCTGTCGTGCAGCACCTTGTTGGCCGGAAGCCGGATGGCGTACTTGAAGCCTTCCGCTTCCAGAAACTCATAAACCTCGGGCGAGGCGAAGGCGGCGTCACCACGGAAATAACGCCGGAGTGTCTTGTTCCGGTATCGAGCGACCACCGGGTCCAACACATCGCGCCATTCATGGGCGCTGTGCACGTTGCCCGGACGCAGGGCGCAACGCTCCAGATCGCCGAACTGGTTGAACACGAACAGCGGGTGATAGCACGTGCAGCCGAAGTGACCGTTGTAGGCCGTGCCCTCCTGGTCACCGTAGGTCGGGCTGACGGAGCTGTCCATGTCGAGCACGATAATCTTCGGCGGCCTGCGCTCGTTAACCTGGTCGATCCAGATGCCCAAAAGGTCAGCGAGCGCGGCGAGGTTGTCATTGGTGGCGAGTAACTCCGTCTCGAACCGGCCCATCTGGCTGGTCGATGCGCCGCCGCGCTCGACAGCCCTGCCGCCGACGATCCACCGCATCGCAGGATCGCGCCCCAGCCGGTCGGCGTCGTTCACGTCCTCGTACCCGGCGAGACGACCATAGACGGATTGGCGAAGGAGACCGATGATGCCGTGCCAACCGTTCTTGCCGGTCCGGCTGTCAGCAATAACGTCACCGGCCAGCGTGGTCAGGCCGAGGGCTTCGTCCAGTTCACGATAGGCGAGCAGACCAGCGTCTGACGTGATCCGCGAACCGTGGAACCCGAACTTCAGTCTTCGGTCGAAAAACGCCCGCAGAAGCCCCCGATCCGACTCACCCTCCAGGTTCCGCATTCGACCCACCCTCCGTCTGATCTAATCCACTGATTCTTATACAGGAATCAGACGGAAACCGCATCAGATGGATCGGTCACTTGGGGAATGCGGGTGAAAAGGGGCTGGACGCATTTTTGCGTTGATTCCGAGGCAGGACAGAACCGCCTCATTGCCCTCCATCACGCGGCCAAGCGTGCCCGGGTCCAGAACTTCGCCCTGAACACATCTCAAGCCTGTCGCGGTCCTCGATATGCTCTTTCGAGCGGACCAGAGCGGTCACATGGTGGCCGCGCTCGACCGCCATGCGAACCACCCATTGACCGGTCGCTCCGGTTGCGCCCAGAACCAGCAGGTTTTTAGGTTCCATGTCCGATACCCCCATACGCTTTTACCGGTCAATACAGGTTTTATGGTGTTAGTTCAACACTTTATCCTGTATCTCAACCTTGAGAGCATTCGCTCTCATTCTGCCGGAACTTTCTTCCAGTCCGAAATCTCCGGATAAAACTGCCGCCGCCAGGCCCGCACCCTCGGGTTCATCACCCGCCGAAACAGCGGCGGCACCAACGCCACAGGGTCATCACCGGGTACCCGGCAGGCAGGTGCGGGGCCTCGTCCTCGCCATAGCTTTGCAACAGCGGAAACCGCCGCGCCGGTTTGTAATGATGATCCGAATGACGCTGAAGATTTATCAGGTACCAGTTCGTCGCCCGCTCGTCCGCGTTCCACGAATGGCGCGGCAAGATGCGCTCGTATTTGCCGCCCCCCAGGTGTTTGCGGGTCAGACCGTAGTGTTCGATATAATTGATCAGCTCGAGCTGAAAGATCGCGATTAGCGCTTGAAACAGGAACAATCCCAACCCTTCGTCCCCGCCAACCGCCACCGCCAGGGCCAGGAACCCCGCCTGCAGCGCCCAAAAGCGCCAAAAGGGATTGGACCGGTGCCAGCGGCTGCGCCCGCGTTTTTCCACTCGCCGCGCCTCGGCGCGAAAGGCCGAGATAAAGCATTCCGGCAGAACCCGGACGAAAAACCGGTAGAACCCTTCGTTATACCGCGCCGTCACCGCATCGCGCGGGGTGCCCACATGGGTATGGTGGACCAACAGATGTTCCGACCGGAAGTGGCTGTAGAGCACAGAGGCCAGCAGCAGATCGGCCAGCCAGCGCTCCATCCGCGACGCCTGATGCATCAGTTCGTGCGCATAGACGATGCCGACCGAGCCGCTGATCACGCCGACCCCCAGGAACAGCGTGAGTTTTTCGCCAGGCTCCAGAGTGCCCGACCGCGTAACCGCCCAGATACCGCCGAAGATCACCAGGACCTGCATCGGCAACCAGATCAGAGTGATCGCGCGGTACCAGAAAAGGTCGGCCTCGCCCGCTTCGGTGTCCGCCCCTTCCGCCGACCGGCCCATCAGCCAGTCGAGAACCGGAAACACCCACCAGCCATAGATCGGCAAAAGCCACGTCGTCCACCCGCCTTGGGCAACCCCGATCCAGATCAGCGGCAGGGTCACGAACGACAGACCGAAGGGCAGGATCCTGCGCCAGCGCGTCAGCTCTTTGCGGGGGATCATCGGGGCCTCGCGACAGGGAAAGTCGGGGCGACTATAGAACTGCGCACAGGGCCGATCAATCAGCGCGCATATGACCGCGCGTCAGGTCAAAGGCCTTGCGCATGACCGTGGGCAGATCGCTGGCGGAAAACTGGCCCGCTTCGGTGAAATACCCCCGACACGGGCGCGCGCCCGGCCCCACGCTGGCCGACATCAGCCGCAGGCGCAGGTGGAAATGGGTGAAGGTGTGGCGCACCTCGCCCGGCACGTCGATCCAGTCACCCACAACCGGGGGCGTCGCAACGGGGGCCGCTTGTTCGCGCCATTCCGACCCTGGCCAGCCCAGCATTCCGCCCAATAGCCCCGCTTGCGGACGGCGTTCAACCAGCCAGGCACCGTCGGACCGGCGGGCAATATAGGCCACCCCGTGCCGCACCGGTTTGGGGGCTTTGCGCGCGCTGCGCGGCAGCTCGGCGGCGATGCCGCGGGCGCGGGCCCGGCAGCGCGGTGCCAGCGGACAGGTGCCGCAGGCAGGCGAACGCGGCGTGCAAACCGACGCACCGAGGTCCATCAGCGCCTGCGCATAATCGCCTGGTCGGGTCGAGGGTGTCAGACCTGCGGCCAGCCGGGTTAGCTCTGCCTTGGCGGCGGGCAGGGGCGTCCCGACAGCAAAGAGCCGCGCCATCACCCGCTCGACATTGCCGTCAACTACGGTCTCGGGCTGGTCCAAGGCGATCGCTGCGATGGCCGCGGCGGTATAGGGTCCGATCCCGGGCAGGGCGATCAGCTCGACCCGTGTTTTGGGGAAAATCCCGCCCAGGTCACCGGCGACAATTCGGGCGCATTTCAGCAGGTTGCGCGCGCGGGCGTAATATCCAAGGCCGGCCCAGGCGGCCATGACATCGGCGTCGGCGGCACCGGCCAGCGCGCCGACATCAGGCCAGGCGCGCCGGAAGGCGTTGAAATAGGGGATCACGGCGGCAACAGTGGTCTGTTGCAGCATCACCTCGCTCAGCCAGACGGCATAAGGGTCAGGCCACACCCCTCTGGCCCGGTCGGCTGGTCCCACGCGCCAAGGCAGGGCGCGGGCATGCGTGTGGTACCAGGCCAGAAGGCTGCCAGAGATCTGTTCGGCCTCACGCAAGATTTATGCGTCCCCTGGTGCGTTACGGCTGGCATCGCGGACCGCCAGCGCTAGAATGGGCATAACCGAAGGAAGGGCAAAGATGGCCGCAAAGTCAACGCAGGATCGCGGTGCGGGCCGCCGAATGCGCGGGTTTGAACGCACCGGCAGCCTGCTGGCGACGCGCATTCGCAAGGCGGGCGAGGGCCGCGGCTTTGCCGTGACACGGCTTCTGACCCATTGGGCCGAGATCGCCGGCGAAGACATGGCCAGCGTCACCCGTCCGGTGCGTGTCAGTTATGGCCGCGGCGGCATCGGCGCGACGCTAACGGTTCTGACCACCGGCGCGCAGGCTCCGGTTGTGGCGGCCGACCTGCCCAAGCTGAAGGACCGGGTGAACGCATGTTACGGCTATGCAGCGATCAGCCAGATCAGGATCACCCAGACCGCCCCCCAGGGATTTGCAGAGGGGCAGGCGAGTTTCGACCATAGTCCGGTTCGCGCGACGCCGGCCGCCGCGCCCGACCCCATGCGCGCCGACAAAGCGCGGGCGGCTGCGAAAGGTGTCGCCGACACAGGCCTGCGCGCGGCGCTGGAAGACATGGGCACGCAGATTTTTACCCGCCCAAAGAATTGAATGAACCAACAAAGGTGTGCAAATAATGAACCGATTTGTCGCAAGTGGTGTTGTGGTGATTGCCCTGGCCGCGGCGGGCCTTTGGTGGGTCGTCGGACGGGCCCCGGCGCCCGGTCTTGACCTTGGCACCACGGCAATCGCCCAGGATGCCGGTTCTGACGGCGCTCTGATCGAGGACATGGCGCTTGGCAACCCGGACGCACCTGTGACGGTGATCGAATACGCCTCGTTCACCTGCCCGCATTGCCGGGCCTTTCACCAGGGTCCGTTCAAATCGCTGAAAGCCGAGTACATCGACACCGGCAAGATCAACTTTGTCTACCGCGAGGTCTATTTCGATCAGTTCGGTCTCTGGGCCGGGATGCTGGCCCGATGCGGCGGGGCCGACCGCTATTTCGGCATTGCCGATTTGATCTACCAAAACCAGTCAAATTGGCTGGCGTCCGGCGATCCGACCGGCATCGCGGCAGCGCTGCGCCGGCTGGGCAAGACCGCAGGGCTTGGCGAGGATCAGATCAACGCCTGCCTGCAGGACCGCGACGCTGCCGAGGCGATGGTCGCCACCTATCAGGCCAACGCCACCGCCGACGGGGTCCGGTCAACGCCATCGTTTGTGATCAACGGCAAGCTCCATCAGAACATGTCCTACTCCGAACTCAAATCCGCGCTGCGCGACGCCGGGGCTGAATAACCCGGACCGGGCGTCGCCAAATTTCGCGCCTCACCCCGCGCCAATAGCGACACGCGTCTGCGCGGCGCAATCGACCGCGTTCATCGTCTGAGCAGGCGCTTAATCTGGGCGCGATGGCGGGGATTTGCTGCCAAGCCTGCTTCGGTCAGGGCCCGGGCCGCAGCCATCAGATCGCCTTCAACGATCCGGTCGATCAGACCCCATCTCAGCGCCTCGGTTGCGTCGATCTTCGCGCCGGCCATCAGGATCATCGCGGCGCGCGCCGGGCCGATGAGGTCGCGCAAGCGGATCGGGTCCGAGGGTTGCGGCAGAAACCCAAGCGCCATGACCGGATAGAAAAACCGCGCGCCGGGCACCGCGATACGCATGTCGCAGGCCAGCGCCATGCCAAAGGCCCCGCCGGCAAGCGTACCGTTGAGCGCCGCGATTGTTGGAAAAGGCAGGCGCGCCAGCGCGCCAGACAGGCGTTCCCAGTTGCGGTTCGTCGCCAGACCTTCGCTCGCCGCGTCAAGATCGGCCCCGGCGCTGAAAACCTTGCCGCGCCCGGTCAGGATCAGCGCCGCAGGCCGGGCCGCACGAGCTTCCTGCGCCAGATCGGCAAGCTCGCACAGCATCGCCGCGGTCAACGCATTCGCCTTGTCTGGCCGGTTCAGCGTGATGGTCCAGACCTGGCCCCTGTCAACTTCGATCATGAGGCCAGCCCGACGGCCCGGCGAATGTGTTCGTCGCGCAGGGCAATATCCTGCCCCAGATAGGCATCGCCCGCCTCCCCGCACATCCACAGGGCGGCGCGCGCCGGCCAGCTGGGTGGGATGTGATCGGACCAATTAAGCCGGCTGACCGGGTTGATGCCGCTGGCTTTGATCTGGCGCTGCATGCTCGTGGCTACGGTGCCCGGCGACAGGCCCATCACCCGGATGCCGTGATCGCCATATTCCTTGTGAACCACCGCCGTCAGCATCGCGGCCCCGGCCTTGGCCGCGCAATACTGGCTCCAGCCCTCGACCGCCCCGTAAGCCGCGCCCGACGAGATGTTGATGATCGTGCCGCCGCCCGCCGCCAGCATCACCGGCAACGCCGCGCGCAGCCCGTGATAGACGCCCTTGAGGTTGACATCCACGCCCAACCCCCAGGCATCCGGGTCGGAGGTGGCCAGATGCGCGATCGGGTCAATCACGCCGGCGTTGTTGATCAGAACATCGAGCCGCCCAAAGGCCTGCACCGCCGCGTCAACCGCCCTGGCCACCTCGTGATAACGCGTTACGTTGCAGGGCACCGCCAGCGCCCGGTCGCCGATTTCGCCCGCCAGATCGGCGATGGCATCTTCGCTGCGGGCGATCAGCACCACATTGGCCCCGGTACCGGCGAAAACCCGCGCCGCTTCGGCCCCGATGCCGCGACTGGCGCCGGTGATCACCACGCATTTCCCGGCCATCTCAGCCACTGCAATTTCCCGCAACCATGCCCGATCCAAGTGTCACAGGTTGACTCCGGCGGGGCAAGGCCCGACAAGGCCCGACATAGGTCCGTATCGTCGTGCGAGCAGGATAATCTGAGATGCGAATTTCGTGGGCTCCGTGGACCTGGGTTCCGGCCCTGACACTGTCCGGCGCAACGCAGGCCGCCGCCGATGTCACTTCGGCCCAGGTTTGGGATGACATTCTGGCGCGCCTTCAGGCTCAGGCGGTGACGGTTTCGATTGGCCTGACGGAACCCGTTTCCGGCGGATTAATCCTGCACGAGGTCGCTTACCGGGTTGACCGGAACCGGGTCTCGGCCGCGCTGGTCATCGACCAGATGCGGCTCCAGGATCGCGGCGATGGCGGGGTCGATGTGATCATCGCGGAGGCTCCGGTGGCGCTGTCGCTGCGCCCCGACGGCGGCGACCCGATCGAACTCGTGGCGATGATGACGTTTAGCGGTCAGGACATCGTCTATTCCGGTGTGCCTGGCGCGCTGCAGGTCGACTGGACGGCCGAGCGGGTCGAAGTTGTGCTGCAAAATCTGTCGGTCGCCGGCGAAACGGTCGATTTTGAGCAAAGCCTGGCGCTCGAGGCGATCGTGGCCCACAGCCAGTTTGGTCAGAACGCCAGCGGCGATCTGACGGCGATCAACGACGGCACCCTCGGGGCGCTGATTTTCGAGATGGCCCTGAAAGACGATGACCAGGCGACCAGGTTCCGGGCGAATGTGCGCGTCGATGATTACGTCTTTCAGTCACGCAGCGTCATCAGCGATCTGTCGCAGGACCCGACGGCAAAACCGGCCGAGGGAGAGAGCCATGCGTCCTTTGGCGCGGTTCAGGCGCGCCTTGATGCCGAGACCAACGGCCAGACCATCCTGATCGACATGGCGGCCACCTCGGGATTTTCCCAAGCCGAGGTTGGCGATGGCCGGATGTCCAGTTCCAGCGGCCTTACCGGTGGCGCTTACCGCCTGTCGGGCTCCGCCCTGCCAATTGGACCGGTCGATCTTGCCGTGGACGCCAGCCGTTTTGCTCTGGATGCCCCGACCGAGAACGCCGAAGCGGCTCAGCCCTTTGCGTTGAGAATCGAGCATGAAAACCTGCGTTTGGGCGAAGCGGTGTGGTCCCGGTTCGATCCGGGCGCGGTGCTGCCGCGCGAACCGGCCAACCTGCGGGTGGCCCTGTCGGGGCTGGTGGAGCTTTCAAAATTTCCAACCGAACCGGATGTTGGGACAGACCTGATGGCGACGCCGCCGATTCTGTTCGAGTTTCTGGAAATCGAGGACTTCCGGGTTTCGCTGCTTGGCGCTGAAATCACGGCGCGGGGCCAATTCGATTTCGATAATTCTGCGGCCAGGACCTTGGCGGGGCCGCCGCGCCCTGAAGGCTTCGTCGATATTTCGGTGCGCGGCCTCGGCGCGCTGTTGACGGGGTTGACCAGGGCCGGTCTCTTGCCCGGCGCGCAGGCCGGAATGGTGCAGATGATGTTCGGTTTGTTTGCCACGCCGGGGGCCGAGCCGGACACGCTGGAAAGCCGGATCGGGATAACCGCCAGCGGCGAGGTTACTGCCAATGGCCTGAGGGTGCGCTAAGCCCGGTCCGGCACCTTGCCCCGGTCGCGCCTGCGCCTTACATGCTGGGTGCCATATGCGCCCGGCGCTCAGCTTATTCAGGACATGATGCCAGACACCCTTGCCCAGCTTTCCGACATGCTTTTGTCGATTGCCGCCAAGGCCGGCGCCGAGGCAGCGGATGTTCTGGCCATTCGCGGATCCTCGGTGTCGATCGATGTCCGGGGTGGGGCTTTGGAACAGGCCGAACGGTCCGAGAGCACCGATATTGGCCTGCGGGTTCTGATCGGTCTGCGGCAGGCCTGTGTATCGACATCAGACACGCGCGCGGCGACCTTGCAGGCGATGGCCGAGCGGGCCGTCGCCATGGCCCGCGCGGCGCCCGAGGACCCCAGCGTCGGGCTTGCCGAACCCGATCAGCTGGCCACCAATCGCGACGCCTCGGGCCTTGATCTCAGCGATCCGGCGCCCGAACCAACACCCGAAGCACTTGAAGAAGCCGCACGCCGGGCCGAGGCGGCCGCACTGGGCGTGCCCGGTGTGAGCCAAGTCGAATCAGCTGGCGCGGTCTATGGCCGCCGGTCGATCTCGATGGCCGCCAGCAACGGGTTCAGCGGCGGCTACGAGCGCACCAGTCATGTGGTCAGCACCTCGGCGATCTCGGGCGAGGGCACGTCGATGGAACGCGATCATGCCCATGAAACGCGCACCCATTTCGCCGACATGCCGACGCCCGAAGACGTCGGGCGTCTGGCCGGTCAGCGCGCAGCAGCAATGGCCGGCGCGCGCAAGCCGCCGACCGGCGCATTTCCAATTGTCTATGACGAACGCGTGGCCTCGAGCCTGATCGGCCATCTCATGTCCGCCGCGAACGGGGCCGCGATTGCGCGCGGGTCGTCGTGGCTGCGCGACGGGCTTGGACAACAGGTGCTGCCATCGGGATTGTCGATCACCGAACACCCGCACCGTCCGCGCGCCTCCGCCTCGCGGCTTTTTGACGCCGAGGGCTTGGCAACCGCACGGCGCGAGATCGTGCAGGACGGGGTGCTGACCGGCTGGACGCTGGACCTGGCCAGCGCCCGTAAGCTGGGTCTGACTTCGACCGCCAACGCCGCGCGCGGCCCCTCGGGCCCGCCGCAGCCGTCGTTGACGAACATTGCCCTGACCGAAGGGGCGGCCAGCCGCGACGATCTTCTGGCGCAGATGGGCACCGGGCTGTTGGTCACCTCGCTGATCGGCGCGTCGATCAACCCGAACTCCGGCGATTATTCGCGCGGCGCCTCGGGGTTCTGGTTCGAGAACGGCCAGGTCGCTTATCCGGTCAACGAATGCACCCTGGCGGGCAATCTGCGCGATATATTGCTGCGGATCATCCCGGCCAATGACGCGCGCGGACATCTGACCCGCGTGGTGCCCAGCCTGCTTGTCGAAGGGCTGACCCTTGCCGGCGGCTGATCTGGCGCTTTTGACCGACGCTGCCAAGGTGGCGGGCCGGATTGCTCTGAAATACTGGCGCAATCAGCCCAAGACATGGGACAAACCCGGTACCGCAGGCCCGGTGACCGAGGCCGATCTGGCGGTCGACGCCCATTTGCGCGACACGCTGACTGCCGCGCGGCCTGCCTATGGCTGGCTCAGCGAGGAAACCCCCGATAACACCGCGCGACTGACGGCTGAAACGCTATTCATCGTAGATCCGATAGACGGCACCCGCGCCTTTGTGGCGGGCGAAGCGACCTGGGCGCTGTCGCTGGCCGTGGTGCGGGCAGGAACGCCCGAGGCGGCGGTTGTGTACCTGCCTGCCAAAAACCTGCTTTTTGCGGCGACCCCGGATGCGGCCACCCGCAACGGCACCCCGATCGCCTGTTCTGATCGGATGAGCGTTGACGGGGCCACCCTGCTGGCGGCGCGCCCCAATCTTGACCCGCAGAACTGGCGCGATGCCACACCGCCGCCGGTCGCGCGGCATTTCCGCCCCTCGCTGGCCTACCGCATGGCGCTAGTAGCCGAAGGCCGGTTCGACGCTATGCTGACGCTCAGGCGCGCCTGGGAATGGGACATCGCCGCCGGCGCGCTGATCGCCCAGGCCGCGGGCGCCCGCGTGACCGACCGCACCGGCGCGCGGCTGCGGTTCAACAACCCTGATCCGATGGTGGAGGGCGTGCTGGCCGGGGCGGTGGCAGTTCATTCGGCGCTGCTGGACCAGTTAATCGACAAGCGCTGAAGCGCAGATGCCAATGCAACCTGCGCCAAGCTGCCGACGACCGAACCCAGGGTCAGGGCCCCAGTTTCTCCTTCCCCCCCAATCACGCATCCGCTAGTTTGCGCCAAAGCCCCTTCAACCCCCCGAGGCCCCATGCCGCAACGCCTGCACCTTGTCTTTGGTGGCGAGCTCAAAGACCCGTCACGCAATGCCTTCAGGAACGTCGACGAGATCGACGTGGTCGGCATCTTTCCAAATTACGAGGCCGCCTACAGCGCCTGGAAGGCCGCCGCTCAGGGGTCGGTCGATGATGCCCACACCCGGTATTTCATTGCCCATCTGCACCGCCTGCGCGACGAAGAGGCCCCGGCCTCGGCCACCGAAGAGCTTCGGGGCTGACGCGGCGCATGGCCTTTGCCCCGGGCCTCATCCTTTACCTGGCGCTGTCGCGCCGCGCGGCGGGTCTGGCGGGACGGGTTCTGAACCGGCGGCTGGCTGCGGGCAAGGAACACGCCACCCGCATAGGCGAACGCCGGGGCGAGCCGGGGCGCCCGCGCCCCGAAGGGCGGCTGATCTGGTTTCATGCCGCGTCCGTGGGCGAAGTGCTGTCGATCCTGGAACTGATCCGGCGGTTGGCCGGCGACGACCCGGACCTAAACTTTCTGATCACATCGGGAACCGTCACCTCGGCCCAGGCGGTGGCAAGTCGCTTGCCGGACCGGTCCGTGCACCAGTTCATCCCGCTCGATGTCGTGCCCTTCGTGCGCCGGTTTCTCGACCACTGGCGCCCTGATCTGGCGGTCTGGACCGAAAGCGAGCTTCGGCCGGCTCTGATCGTCGAAACCCACGCCCGCGGGGTGCCCATGGTATTGGTCAACGCGCGGCTGTCCGACCGCAGCTATCGCCGCTGGTGGCTGATGCCCTGGACTGCCTCGGCGCTGTTGAACCGGTTCGCGGTGATTCACGCCCAGGACGGCGTGACTTCGTACAACATGCGGCGGCTGGGGCTTAACCCGGACCGGATCGAAGTGACCGGGACCCTGAAAGAGGGCTCGTCGGCGCTACCTTTCGACGAACCGGAACGCGCCGACCTGGCCCAGGCGATCGGGCGGCGCGGCACTTGGCTGGCGGCATCGACCCATGCGGGCGAAGAAGAACTGGCCGCCGATGCGCACCGCGAAATTCTGCGCCGCGCGCCGAGGATGCTGATGATCCTGGTGCCGCGCCACCCCGAGCGCGGCCGCGACATCGCCGACATTCTGCGTCTGGCGGGCTGGCGCGTTGCGCTGCGGTCCGCCGACGAGCCGCTGCAACCCGACACCGAGATCTATGTGGCCGATACTTTGGGCGAGATGGGTCTGTGGTACCGGATCGCTCCGATCAGCCTGGTCTGCGGGTCGTTGGTGCCGGTTGGCGGCCATAACCCGTTCGAACCTGCGGCGCTTGGCTCGGCCATCCTGCACGGGCCGCATGTGGCCAATTTCCGCGACATCTATGAACGGCTGGCGGCGGCCGATGCGGCGATGCTGGTGCGCAAGCCTGACGAAATAACTGCCGCCGTCACCGCCCTGCTGGCCCCTGACCGGGTGGCGGCCATGGCGCATGCGGCGTGGGAGGTCTGTTCAAGCGGCGCGCGGGTCACCGACCGCGCACTTGAGATGCTGCAAAACCAGCTCGACGAGGCCGGGTGATGCGGGCGCCGGGGTTCTGGTATTCGCCTCCGGGGGTTTTGGCGCGATGTCTCGCGCCGCTTGGTGCGATTTATGCGGCCGCGACGGCACGGCGGCTGGCGGGCGGCGCGCGCATCCGCCCCGGTCCGCCGGTCATTTGCGTGGGCAACCTCAGCGTCGGCGGCACCGGCAAGACCCCGACCGTCATCGCGCTCGTGGAACGGCTGCAGGCGCGGGGGCTGGCCCCGGCGGTGCTCAGTCGCGGGTATGGCGGGCGGCTGCCCGGCCTGCACCGCGTCGATGCCGGCACCGACAGCGCCGCGGATGTCGGCGACGAGCCGCTGCTGCTGTCAGCTTTTGCCCCGGTCTGGGTGTCGCGCGACCGCGCCTCCGGGGCCCGCGCGGCGGCCACGTCCGGGGTTGATGTGATCGTCATGGACGACGGGTTTCAGAGCGGCGATCTGACCCATGATCTGTCGATTGTCGTGGTCGATGCCGAACGCGGCTTTGGCAATGGCCATATCCTGCCCGCGGGGCCCCTGCGCGAACCGGTCGAGGTTGGCCTGGCGCGGGCCGATCTGATGCTGAGCATCGGCGCGACCGAGGCGCAGGCGGCGTTCACTGCGATTTCGCCCACACCAACGCCACCACTGATCACCGGACAGCTGGCGCCGCTTGAGACCGGCATGGATTGGGAGGCCGTGCGGGGTCTCGCTTTTGCCGGCATCGCGCGGCCGGACCGGTTTTTTGCCACCCTGCGCGCGCTTGGTGTCGATCTGGCCGAAACCCATGCGCTCGACGACCATCAGCCGCTTAAGCCGGCGCTGATGCGCCGGCTTCTGGGCCGGGCCCGGGCAACCGGTGCGCGGCTGGTGACCACCGAAAAGGACGCCGTTCGTCTGCCGCAGAGCTTGCGAACCGAGGTTCTGACGCTGCCGGTTCGGTTGGTGTTTGATCAAACCGCCGCGCTCGATGCTGCGCTGGATCGGGTCCTCGGCTGAGCACTGCAGGCGCTCAATTTGCCTGCAAGCTCATGCGCCCAACTGCTATCCTTTGTCGCGGGCGCGTTTATACGCAGGCCGATCCATCATGGTTTTCAGATAATCTTGCAGACGCGGCTCGGAAATCTCGAACTTGGCGTTGGTGGCCCAGGTGCCGCAGTGGGTCAGAATAAAGTCGGGCACGGTCATCGCATCGCCCATCAAAAACGGACCCGGCCCCATGCGGCCGACCAGCGTTTTCTGGCTGCGCCGAAACTCCCACCGCAGAGTGTCTTTGATCCCCGACACCCGAAGTTCTTCGGGCAGGATGAAACCGTGCCGTGCCGCAGTCCATAAGTTGGCGTCGAATTCATCCAGCAAGAACTGGGTCAGACTGTCCTGACGCGCGCGGTCCAGGGTTCCGGCGGGGTGCGTGAAGGCGCTGTGTTTGTCGGCCAAATAGGTCAAGATCGCGGTGCTGTCGGTGATCGGCGTGCCGTCATCGATCAGGATCGGCACCTTGCCAGCCGGGTTCAGCGCCCGTACTTTGTCCGACCGGGGGCGGGCCGGTTCGTGGTCGTAATCGACGCCCAGTTCTTCCAGCATCCAGATCACCCGAATGCTGCGCGACTGGACACCGCCAACGATTGTGTACATCACCGTGCTCCCATCATTGCCAACCTGATCATCGTGCGTTCGATCACCGCCATCGCCGGCGCGCGCGAGGTCGAGCGCAACGTCAGGTCGGTGTCAACCAAAAGCGCCAGCGCGGTCTCCAGCGAACTTGTCCCCCAGCTTTGGGCCTGCCGTGTCATGCGATCACGGCGCGGCCCGAAAACCGGCGGGCGCAGCCGGGCGATCCCTGCCGGGGCGCCGCCGGGGTCCGAGGCGGCCGCGTGCAGGGCGCGGAAATGACGCGTGGCGGCGATACACAGCCCCACCGGCTGAACCCCCTGCGCCGCGAGCCGCCGCAACACCGGTCCGACATCACTGGCCCGCGCCTCGGCCAACATGTGCAATACATCATCAAGCGCCGCCTCGGTCGACAGCGGCGCGATTGCCTCAATGTCCTGCGCGCCGACGGGCGTGTCGTCGCCCAGCTTGTAAAGCGCCAGTTTCTCGATCGTCTGCGCGAAATCGCCGGGGTCCAGCGTATGCGCCAAAGCGGTCAGATCGGTCATCACCTCGCGCGTCAAATCGGTCAAGCCCGCCGCGTCCAGCATCGCCTCGATCCCGGCCGCGTCCGGCGGATCGTCATAGATACCGGCGGCATAGGCCGCCGCGTGCTCCTCGAACGCCCTGCGCAGGTCCGACCGCGCGGTCAGCGACCCGGCTGTGACCACAAGTGCTGCATCACCGGCGCGCCAGTCCTCCAGGGCTGCTGTAATAGCGGGGGCTGCGGCATCGCTGGCCGCTTCCACAAAAACCACGCGCGGACCGGGGAAAAACCCGGTCGCCCGCATGGCGTCGGTTAACTGGGCCGGGTCATGGCGCAAGTCGGCACCCAACAGCCGGGTCAGGCGCATTTCTTCTTCGGCGTTTGGCCCGGTCAGCGCTGCGATCACCTCTTGCCGCCTCAAAGCGACCCGCATTGCGTCGCCGCCATAAATCAACAGACCCGCCTTCAGGGGATCGGGGCGGGCGAAATATTCGCGTGCTGCGCGCCCCGTCAGTTTCATCGGCCAAGACCCTGCACCGCTGCAAGGCGGGTGATGATCTGATCTGCAAGAATGACCATCAACCGCAACAGGGCATCTTCGCGCGCGAAGGCCGTCGATGCGGTGGTCCCGGTGGTGCCGTAACTGGTGAATCCCGATACTGTTCCTTTGGCCAGCACCGCGCCGCTGGCTTGATCGGTCAGGACATAATTGACCTGGCCGTCGATCTGACGCCGCGTGATCACCTGATCGGGGGTGATCCCGGCGTTGCGTCCGCTGGTCGAGAGGCGATAGCCAAGGTCAAAAACCGGGCCCGCAGCGCCGCCCAGCCCGCGCGCCAGGTGATCGCGCAGCGCGAATTCGTTGCGCGTGTTCGGATCGGCCACCCGCACCCGGCCGCGCAGTACGGCCAGCGCGCCGCCGGGCCCGAGGGCCGGCGAAAACCCGCAGGCCCCGACCAGCGCGAGCATCGGCAGAGCCGCCAGAAAACGGCGGCGGCCTGGGGGATCAGATGACCACATTCACGATCCGGCCGGGCACGATAATCAGCTTTTTCGGGGCACCCCCGGCCAGCGCCCGCACCACAGCATCATCCGCCAGCGCCAGTTTTTCAACATCCTCTTTGGGCAGGTCCTTGGCGACCGTAATCTCGGATCGCCGCTTGCCGTTGATCTGGATCGGCAGGGTCACGGTGTCATCGACCAGATAAGCCGGGTCGGCCACCGGCCAGGGGGCCTGGGCGACCAGACCGTCGCCGCCCAGCATTTTCCAGATTTCCTCGGCCAGATGCGGGGTGAAGGGGGCCATAAGTTGTGCAAGCGTACGAAGCGCGCAAGCTTGAGCACTTGGTGAAGTCTTTGATTTTGCTATATAATTCGTCAGAGCGTAGAGTTTTGCAATCCCGGCGTTGAAGCCAAATGTCTCCAGCCCCATGGTGACATCGTGGATCGTCCGGTGCGAAACCTGCAGCAAGTCCTCGTCAGCGCTTTGCGCGGCTGCCTCGGCCCCGCCGGGCACCGCCTCTGACGCAAGACGGTGCACACGCCCCAGATGCTTATGCGCGGCCTCAGCCCCGCTGGCGGTCCATTCGACGTCGCGCTCGGGAGGCGAGTCGCTGAGCACGAACCAGCGCGCCGTGTCGGCCCCGTATTGCGCCACGATATCGGCCGGATCGACGACGTTCTTCTTGGATTTGGACATTTTGGCCGACGAGACTATTTCGACCTCGCGCCCGTCTTCCTTCAGAAAGGCACCGCCGTCGCGCAGTTCAACGTCTTCGGGATAATGAAAGACCGTGCGCCCGTCGGCCTCGTGCGTTGACTTGAATATCGCGTGCGTCACCATGCCCTGGGTGAACAGCGCGTCAAATGGCTCGATGGCGCTGGCGGGCAGGTGCCCGCAGATGTGCATGGCGCGGGCGAAGAAGCGCGAATAGAGAAGATGCAGGATCGCATGCTCGATGCCGCCGATGTACTGGTCGACGTTCATCCAGTATCCGGCCTCGGCCAGATCCGTGGGCGTGGTCGCGCGGGGCGCGGTGAAGCGGGCGAAATACCACGAGCTGTCCACGAACGTGTCCATCGTGTCGGTCTCGCGCCGGGCTGGTTTGCCGCAGACCGGGCAGGGCGTCGCGGCCCACGTTGGATGCCGGTCCAGCGGGTTTCCCGGCACGTCGAAGCTGACATCGTCGGGCAGGGTGACGGGCAGGTTTTCCTTTTTCTCGGGCACCACCCCGCAATCGTCGCAATGCACCACCGGGATCGGGCAGCCCCAATAGCGCTGGCGCGACAGCCCCCAGTCGCGCAGGCGATAGTTGGTGACCCCTTTGCCCCAGCCATGCTTTTCCGCGAAATCGATGGTTTCATTTATGGCGAACTCGGCCGTCATGAATCTCGGGCTTCCGATAGTTGGCCGGGCATAGTTCACAGTCTCGGAATTTGGCGGGACATAAGCTAAGTCGCTTCCAAGTTCAGGTGACTTGTTCAATGATCGTTGACCGCCCTGCGGATCAGATCCTTCGACAAACACGTCGATGACGTCCAACCCGTACTTGCGGCAGAAATCCAGATCGCGCTGGTCGTGCGCCGGGCAGGCGAAGACCGCGCCGGTGCCGTAATCCATCAGAATGAAATTGGCGATCCAGACCGGCAGCTCCCAATCGGGGTCCAACGGATGGCGCACCCTGAGCCCGGTGTCGATCCCCAGCTTTTCGGCCTTTTCCAGCGCCTCCTCGGTGGTGCCGCCCTTGGCCGCCTCGGCACGAAAGGCGGCAACATCCGCATTGCCCTCGGCCAGTTCCCTGGCCAGCGTGTGATCGGGCGAGATGCCAACGAAAGACGCCCCCATCAGAGTATCGGGGCGGGTGGTGTAGACGGTGATCGGATCGCCGCCACCCACGCGTTCAAAGGCAAATTCCAGCCCGCGCGACTTGCCGATCCAGTTTTCCTGCATCAGCCGCACCTTGGCGGGCCAGTTGTCGAGGCCCGACAGCGCCGCCAGAAGTTCCTCTGAAAAGTCGCTGAT
Organism: Paracoccaceae bacterium; assembly: GCA_965247915.1. Taxonomy (GTDB): domain Bacteria; phylum Pseudomonadota; class Alphaproteobacteria; order Rhodobacterales; family Rhodobacteraceae; genus JAKZRT01. The sequence continues at coordinate 3,619,500 of OZ252048.1, read as the reverse complement.
CTTGAAAAACCACTGGGTCAGTTCGCGCCGCTCGACCTCGGCCCCCGACCGCCAGCCCTTGCCGTCGATCACCTGTTCGTTGGCCAGCACGGTCATGTCGACCGGGTCCCAGTTCACAACGGCGTTTTTGCGGTAAACCAGACCTTGGCCCATGAAATCGATGAACATCGCCTGCTGCTGGCCGTAATACTCCGGATCGCAAGTCGCAAACTCGCGGCTCCAGTCCAGCGACCAGCCGAGCGGCTCCATCTGCGCTTTCATCTCGGCGATATTGGAATAGGTCCAGTCGCGCGGGTGCCCGCCCGACGCCATGGCCGCATTTTCGGCCGGCATTCCAAAGGCATCCCACCCCATCGGGTGCAGCACCGAATGCCCGGTCGCGGCCTTAAAACGCGCGATCACATCGCCCATGGTATAGTTGCGAACGTGGCCGATGTGGATGCGGCCCGACGGATAGGGGAACATTTCGAGGACATAGTATTTGGGCCGCGCGTCATCGCGACGGGCCGCGAAAATACCGGCGTCGTCCCACGCGGCCTGCCACTTCGGTTCAATTAACGCAGGGTCGTAACGCGACATGGGGCTTGGGTCCGTTGGTCAAGGTACCGGTCGCCCGGTCTTAGCCTTGGGTGCCCAGAGGGTCCAGAGCCGATCAGAGGCTCTGGACGGCGATTTTCAACTGCCGCGCGCGGGTCAGAATCGCATCTTCGACCGCGGCGCGGGTGTCTTCGCTGACCGGGCCGCGCCGCGTCATCAGCGCGATGTTCAGCGACCGCGCATCGAGCGCCGGATCCTGGATCAGGATCGTGGCGCGGTAAGCCGTGCGACCGCCCGGTGGCGTGCCAAAGCCGGTGACGATGACCCCCGAAAACGGATCGGCGGAGCGGATAGGCAGGAAATTCAGCACCTCGAGGGCGGCGCGCCAGATGTACTTGTTGACCGCGATGGTAACGTTCGGGTCGTCCTGAGGCCGAAGCAGGTCGAAAATCGATGTGCCTTTTTTCTCTTCGGCGACTGCCGGTTGGGCCCCGGGATCGGGTTTGAAGATCGAATTTTCACCGCAGCCAGCCAGAATCAGCGCCAAAGCCAGAAAAACCGTCCAAATGCCCGGTCGAAAGTGTGACATCTCGCGCCCCAACGCCCCGTTTACCCGGTTTTGTCTATCGTGTCGCCAATGTGGCGGCAACCACTTTCACCAGGCAAACAAAGGCGATGGTGGCGTGGATCACAGGACCATGTCAAAACTGTGGCAAGAACGCATCAATTGTGTTGCCAATTGACTCCACCCCGCCCTGAGCCTTGCATTTAGGCGGGTCAGACGTGAGACATTGGCCAATCTCAGTGGGGATTCCCCGTTGAGGTGCACCTTTTATGTCAACGAGGGAAAATCGAAATGAAAAAGGTACTTCTTGCAACCACTGCGCTGGTTGCTGCAACCGGCTTCGCCATGGCAGACGTGTCTCTGTCGGGTTCGGCCGAAATGGGTATTGCGTCGGCGTCAATCTTTGAGGATGTGCTTGCGTAGATGCAGATAATGATCCCAACACCCCGGACACGATCGTGTCCAGGGCCGTGGGCGACAACGACGGTGACATGCACGTGTACAGCGGCGTCAGCCTGGACATCACGTTCTCGGGAACGACCGACAACGGCCTCACGTTCGGCGCTTCGATGGACGCCGAAACATCGTCGTCGGATTTCGACCCGGGCGACTGGGAGTTTGACACTCCGGAAGCAGCGCTGGGCTTCGGCAGCGTCTGGATTTCGAGCGGTGGTTTGACGGTCACAGCTGACGACGATGGCATCGACAACCTGTACGATGGCGACATCGCGCACGACCTCCAGATCGACTATGCGGCTGGCGCGGTTTCGTTCAGCGCGACTTCGGATGTCGATGGCGACTCCGACGGCGGAACGACCTTCTCGTATTCAGTCAGTTACGATCAGGACGGCATCTCGGCCAGCCTGGCCGGCGACGACAACGCCGATTGTACGATTCTGAACGTTGGCTACGCAGCCGGCCCATTCTCGGTTGGCCTCGAAGCTGATCAGGGCTGTGGCACCTCGGTCAACACGCTGTCGGCTTCTTTCTCGGCTGATGCGTTTACGCTGAGCGCCGAAGCTGCTGACGATAACAGCTGGGAAGTTGGTGCGACCTTCAGCCAGGATGGCCTGAGCGTTTCGGCTTCGACCGACAGCTCCAGCTACTTGGAATTCTACGGGTCGGTGGACATGGGCGGCGGCGCGTCGATGATTGCTGGCTTCAACTCGGATGACGCCTACTACCTCGGCGCGGCTCTGTCGTTCTGATCCATCCGGATTATATCTGATTGGGAAGAGCGGGCTTCGGCCCGCTCTTTTCTTTTACACGCATTGGTGGCATCCCGGGCGCCATGGCGCTGAGCGACATCAAAGACAGGATAACCCAGGCCGCGACCCGCGCCGGGCGCGCGCCGGGGTCGGTGCGTCTGATTGCGGTGTCGAAAAAACAGCCCGATGACAGGGTTGAGGCGGTTCTGGCCGGGGGCCATCGCCTGTTCGGTGAAAACCGGGTGCAGGAAGCCGCGGCCAAATGGCCGAAATATCTCGAAGCCTATCCCGACGCCCACGTGCATCTGATCGGGCCGCTGCAGACCAACAAGGCGCGCCAAGCGATGGCGTTGTGTGCGGCAATCCATTCGGTCGACCGACCAAAGCTGGCGAACACGCTGGCGCGGCTGGCGCAGGAGCTGGGGCGCTGCCCGGATGTTTTCCTGCAGATCAATACCGGGGAAGAGCCGCAAAAGGCCGGGGTGCGGCCGCGCGAGGCGGACGACTTTATCACCTCGTGCCGGGCGCTTGATCTTCCGGTCAGGGGCCTGATGTGCATGCCGCCGTTGGGCGAGGAACCCAGCCTGCATTTCGCGCTTTTGGCCAGGATCGCGGGCCGCAACGGGCTGGCCGGGCTTTCCATGGGCATGAGCGGCGATTTCGAGGCTGCCATCGCCCAGGGGGCCACCCATCTGCGCGTCGGTTCGGCGATCTTCGGGGCGCGCGAATAGCGCGGGATTCACGTTTCGACGCGAGCAACAAAACCTCTCCCCCCATCCCCTCTCCGAAACGGAGAGGGGGGCCGCCCGACCGGAACCGGGCGCGCTTCCCCCCTCCCGTGGGAGGGGGGTTAGGGGGGAGGCCCGGGAGGGGGGTTAGGGGGGAGGCCCGATTACGACCGGATTTCGATCTCGGTCCCGGGCTCCAGGGTTCCGGCGATTTGCAGCAGATCAGACCAACAATAGGCAACGCAGCCCGCTGTCGGATGCCGGGGCGCCCGCCAGCTGTGGATGAATATTGCCGACCCCTGTCCCCGAACCGGCTCGGGCCAGTTCCAGTCGGTGGTCAGGATCAGATCATAAAGGCGATCACCGCGCCTGAGCGCCTCATAACGGGCGGCTATAGGGGCGCGGGCCATCAGATTGTAAAGCGGATGCGCCGGATCATCGCACCAGAGGTCGCGCGGCCCGATCGACCGCGCCCAAGGCACCGGACGGGCCATCCGGTCGGCGCGGTAGAGCGCGCCGGTGATGGTCAGCGTACTTGCCGGCGTCGCCCCGTCGCCCTCGACCTTGTGGTCGCTGACCCCGCCGCGCCCCAGTGCATGGGGAACGCAGCGGCCACGAAACCATGTATGCCACCGGGTCACGGTCAGCCGGTCGCGGATCACAACAGATGCCCGGATTTCCGCGCCTTGGTGTCCAGATAAGCGGTGTTTTGCGGGGTTCGCCCCACCTTCAGCGGCACCCGCTCAGCCACGTCAATCCCCTGCGCGGTCAGCATCTCGACCTTTCTGGGGTTGTTGGTCATCAGGCGCACGGCGCTAAACCCGAGCTCTTTCAGGATCGCGCCGCCGACCCGAAAATCGCGCTCGTCGTCCTCGAACCCCAGCCGGTGATTGGCCTCGACCGTGTCAAAGCCCTGATCCTGCAACGCATAGGCGCGCATCTTGTTGGCCAGCCCGATGCCGCGCCCTTCCTGGTTGAGATACAAAAGAACCCCAGCACCTTCGGCCCCCATTTGGGCCAATGCGCAATTCAACTGCGGGCCGCAATCGCATTTCAGCGAGCCCAGAATATCGCCGGTGAAACACGCCGAATGCAGCCGCGTCAGCACCGGGCCGCTGCGCGAGGGCGCGCCAACCTCGACCGCGTAATGTTCGTCGCCGCCATCGTCGGGGCGAAAGATATGCAGGCAGGTCTTCGGCGCGACGGCGATCGGCAGGCGGGCGGCGACCACCCGGGCGAAGGCAGGTGCCAGGGTTTTCAGGCAGTCGAGGTCGCGCAGCGCCAGTTCGGTCAATCCATCCGGGCTGGCACCCGCCAATGGCGCTACCAGCGCCGCAGGCAGCAGCCGCGCGGATTTGGCCAGCAGGATCGCCGCGCGGTGCAGCGCCGCGTCGCCGTCGCGGGCCTCAACAAACGGCCCTTTCATCGGATTTGCCAGGTCGCCCGCCGGGTCGGCCATGGCCCGAACCCAGCCCATGTCGGCCGCGCCGGGCACCACAATGCGCGCCAGATCGCCGTCATAGGCGCGCGCTTTCAGGGTTTTCGCGCGCCGCTCGGTCAGCGCCAGAACCACCCGCCCGGCGGCGCGCAGGGCCTCCAGCCGGTCACCCCGCGCGGTTTCCGCCGCCAGCACCAGCGCGCCGCTGTCGCCATCGCGCAGCACCACTGGCACGCCAATCCGCAGATCGGCGCGCGCCCGGGACAACAACTCAAGGGCGCTCAGGCGCAGGCTCATGCCCCCCTGAATGTTGCAAAACCCCCCTCTGGTCAAACCGGAACCCGCCCGGGACTGAAACATTTCCCCGAAATCCGACACGAGGGCGTGAGATAATGTTGCCGTCCCTTGCCCGGCGGGCGCATCGCGCGCATGTCTCGGCCAAGGACAAACGGAGATCGCCATGAGTACCGTGAAGAAAATCCTGCTGATCGACGATGATGATGACCTGCGCGAGGCGCTCAGCGAACAGCTGGTCATGACCGAAGACTTCGACGTTTTCGAAGCCGGCAGCGGCTCGGAGGCCATGGAAAAGGTCCGCGCCGCGATTTACGATCTGGTGATCCTCGACGTGGGCCTGCCCGACACCGACGGGCGCGAATTGTGCCGCCTGATGCGCAAGCAGGGTGTCAAATGCCCGGTGGTCATGCTGACCGGCCACGACCGCGACGCCGATACCATCCTGGGGCTGGACGCGGGCGCCAATGACTATGTCTCGAAGCCGTTCAAGTTTCCGGTGCTGCTGGCCCGCATCCGCGCGCAGCTGCGCCAGCACGAACAATCCGAGGATGCGGTGTTCCAGCTTGGTCCCTATACGTTCAAGCCATCGATGAAGATGCTGATCGACGAGGCCGAGAAAAAAATCCGCCTGACCGAGAAGGAAACCAACATTCTGAAGTTCCTCTACCGCGCGTCCGAGGGCGTCGTGGCCCGCGATGTGCTGCTGCACGAGGTCTGGGGATATAACGCTGGCGTCACCACGCATACTCTGGAAACCCACATCTATCGCTTGCGCCAGAAAATCGAGCCCGACCCGTCGAACGCCCAGCTTTTGGTCACGGAATCAGGAGGTTACCGCCTTGTCGCGTAGCGTCATAATTTCGTCAGATTTTGCAACTATAGTTCGTAACTGAAGGTATTGTTCCTTCGTTGACTTCAATCCCCTCCGTGTCGGGGTACGGACACGGACCTCCCTGTTGGACTGACCCCGGCTTCGCGTCGGGGTCTTTTTTGTCGATGGCCCTCGGACACAACTGAGCGGTTCAATAAGGGGTCATCTTGTTCTAGGCTCGCGCGGCGAACCACCGGAGCCCGCCAATGCCCTTCACTCTTGCCACCTGGAACATCAATTCGGTGCGCCTGCGCGAACCGCTGGTTTTGCAGCTATTGCAGGCCGAGGCGCCCGATATTCTCTGCCTGCAGGAATGCAAATCGCCGGTCGACCTGATCCCGACCGAGGGCTTTGCGGCCCTTGGTTATGCCCACATGGTGGCGCGCGGGCAGAAGGGCTATAACGGCGTGGCGATCCTGTCGAAACGCCCCATCACCGAGGCCGGCAGCCATGCCTTGGCTGGGCTGGATCAAGCCCGCCACGTCGCGGCGCGGCTGGAAAACGGGGTTGTAATCGACAATTTCTATGTGCCTTCGGGCGGCGATGTGCCCGACCGCGCGGTAAACGAGAAGTTTGGCCAGAAACTCGACTATCTCACCGACATGCGCGATATTTTTGCCGCCGGGAAACCGCAAAAGCGCATTCTGGTGGGTGACCTGAACATCGCGCCGCGCGAAGATGACGTCTGGGACCACAAGAAGCTGCTGAAAGTCGTCAGCCACACTCCCATTGAAGTCGAACATCTGGCCGAGGTGCAGGCGGCGGGCGGCTGGGTCGATGTGACCCGCGCCGACATTCCCGACGGACGGCTTTATTCCTGGTGGTCCTACCGGTCGCCCGACTGGGACGCCGCCGACAAGGGCCGGCGGCTCGACCACATCTGGGCCACGTCTGACATCGCCGGGGCCGCCCACAGCTCGCGCATCCTGCGCGAAGTGCGCGGCTGGGAGAAGCCATCAGACCACGCGCCGGTCTTCGCGACATTTGACCTCTGAGGGTTGGCGTCGGCCACCCGAGCGCGCATATAGAGCGCAACGCGAAACCGCAGAACGGCGAGACAGGAAATGTTAGAGTTCGGAACCCCCACGGCAGCGGACCCGCCCCCCGGTGATCTGATTAAGGACGCCACCGAGGCGACGTTTACGGCCGATGTGATCGAGGCCAGCCAGGATATTCCGGTCATCGTCGATTTCTGGGCACCCTGGTGCGGGCCGTGCAAGACGCTGGGTCCGGCGCTCGAGGCCGAGGTGATGGCGGCCAAAGGCAAGGTGCGCATGGTCAAGGTCGATATCGACCAGCACCAGGGTATTGCCGGGCAGCTCAGGATTCAGTCGATCCCGACCGTTTATGCGTTCTTCAAAGGTCAACCGGTTGACGGGTTCCAGGGCGCGGTTCAGGGCTCCGAGATCAAGGCTTTTGTGACCCGTGTTGCGGCCCTGGCCGGTGACGGCGGACTGGGCGAAGCGGTGGCGGCCGCCGAGGCGATGCTGGACGAAGGTGCGGCCGTGGATGCCGCCCAGACCTTTGCCGCGATCCTTGGCGAAGATGGCGAAAACGCCGCCGCTTATGGCGGGCTGGTCCGGGCGCATCTGGCGCTTGGCGAGGTCGATCAGGCGCAGGGCCTTCTGGGCGCGGTTCCGGGTGCCATTGCCTCGACCCCCGAGATCGAAGCCGCGCGCGCCCAGATAGCACTTGCCGGGCAGGCGGCTGACGCCGGCCCTGTGGCCGAGTTGCACACCCAGGTCGAGGCCGCGCCGGAGGATCTGCAACTGCGGTTCGATCTGGCCACGGCGCTGCACGCGGGTGGCGATGTTGAAGCGGCGATTGAGGCGCTCTTGGAGATTTTCCGCCGCGACCGCGAGTGGCATGACGGTGCCGCCAAGACGCAGTTGTTCACAATCTTCGATGCCATTAAGCCGACCGACCCGATCGCGCTGAACGGTCGGCGCAAATTATCGTCGATGATCTTCGCATGAAGTGGATTCCGGCTTAAGGTGGGCCCATGTATTCGGCCGCTGACCTGCCTGGTACGGTGCCGCTCTTCCCTTTGCCGGGGGCGCTGTTGCTGCCGCGCGCCCGGCTGCCACTGCAAATTTTCGAGCCGCGCTATCTCGCGATGCTCGACGACGTGCTGAAAACCTCACACCGGATGATCGGCATGGTCCAGCCATTGGAAGCGGCGAACGGCCGCGAGCTGCGCCTGCATGCGATCGGATGCGCGGGCCGGGTTAGGTCGTTCACCGAAACCGGTGACGGACGCTACATGATTTCGCTGCACGGCGTATCCCGGTATCAGATCACGCGCGAAGTGACCGGGTTTTTGCCGTACACCAAGGCCGATGTGCGGTGGAACGATTTTCATCGCGACCTGGGACCGTCTGAAACCGATGCCGGGTTTGACCGCGCCGAGTTCCTGGGCATTCTCGGGCGATTTTTCGAAACCAAAGGTCTGTCCACTGACTGGGACAGCCTGAAGGCGGCCGAAGACGAGATGCTGATAAACTCGCTGAGTATGCTCTGCCCGTTCCCGGCCGAAGAAAAACAGGCGCTTCTGGAGGCCCCGACCCTGACGGCGCGGCGCGATACCCTGGTCACGCTGATCGGATTTGCAATGCATGCCGGGTCGGACGACGAGGTGATGCAATGACCGACGAAACGCAAGGCTTTGACCGCCGGATGCTGGAGGCGCTGGTCTGCCCGCTGACCCACGCAACGCTGGAATATGATGCGGCGGCGCACGAGCTGATTTCGAGATCGGCAAACCTTGCGTTTCCGGTGCGCAATGGGGTGCCGGTAATGCTGGTCGACGAGGCGAGGGCGATCGAGTGAGCGGTTGCGCCGCGTCCCGCGCCGCAACGCGGGGGGCCTCGGACCCCCCGCACCCCCCGAAAGCATTTCTCAAACGATGAAATGGATCGGGCCGCGGCTCCAGTTGTGACCTTTCCATAGGTTGTCCATTCGATCCAACCCGGGCTGGTTGACGTTACCAGGCGCCAACCAGGTCCGGGGGCAGTGCGCGGGTGCGGTCAGTTGCCGCCGAGGATCGCGCGCAGGAGGTCGCGAATAATTGACTCGGGCGTGCGTTCCTGGCCGCCGCGCGCGCGGCGCGGCTTGAACAGGTCTTCGATGCTGCGGGTTTGGGCGCGCCGGATGACCGGCAGGTCGCGTTGCGGGATGCCCTCGTGGATGCGCGCCATCGCTTCGCGCCAGATGTCGGCGGGCAATCCGCCGCCGGTAACGCCGGTCAGCGGCGTGTTGTCGTCGTAGCCCATCCAGACGCCGGTCACATATTCGGCCGTGAACCCGACGAACCAGGCATCGCGGGCGGCTTGGGTGGTGCCGGTCTTGCCCGCCGCCTGCCAGCCGCCGAGGCGCGCGCGCCGCCCGGTGCCGTCCTCGATCACGCGGGTCATCATCCAGGTCAGTTCGCGGGCGGCATCTTCGCTGATCACGCGCGCGCCCATGCCGCCTTCCATCCCCATGATCGGGTCGTCCTCGCCCTGCAGCCGGACCTCGATCACGCCGTAGGGTCTGACCGCCTGGCCGCCGTTGAGGATGCCGGCATAGGCGCCGGTGGTCTCGAGCAGGCTGGCCTCGGAGGCGCCAAGCGCCAGCGCCGGACCATCGGCCAGATCGCTGGTGATACCGAAATCGCTGGCGATCTGGCGCACGTTCTCGCGGCCTGCGTATTCGGAAACGCGCACGGCGGCGGAGTTCAGCGAATGGGCCAGCGCCGTGGTCAGCGTGACCCGGCCCATGTATTTGTCGCCGTAGTTTTTCGGCGACCACAGGCCCGAACCGGGAATGTCGATGGTCAGCGGCTTGTCGTCCACGGTCGACTGGCTGGTGTGGCCCAGGTCAAGGGCGGCGGCATAGACGAAGGGCTTGAAGACGCTGCCGGTCTGGCGCCGCGCCTGGGTGGCGCGGTTGAAGGCCCCGGCAATGCCGGTGTCGCGTCCGCCAACAATGGCCCGCACCGCGCCGTCGGCGGACATGACGATGATCGCTGCCTGCGCCTCAGAGCCTTCGCGCACGCGGGTGTTGAAGATATGCCGCATGGCGGCCTCGGCGGCGGTCTGGATAGCGGGATCAAAGGTGGTGCGGATGACCACGTCTTCGGTGGTGTCGCGGGTCAGAAAAGCCGGACCCGTCGACATCACCCAATCGGCGAAATAATCGCCTTTTCGTTCGGCGGCGGTTGCCGACAGCGTGGCAGGTTCGGCCATGGCATGGGCCGCCTCGGTCGCGTTCAGATAGCTCTGGTCGCGCATCAGCCGCGCAATGGTCGCGGCCCGGTCCTGGCTGCGCTTGAGGTTGTTGGTCGGGGCATAGCGCGTGGGGGCCTTAAGAAGCCCGGCCAGCATCGCCGCTTCGGCAGGCCCAAGATCAGCGGCGGATTTCGAGAAATAGCGTTGCGAGGCCGCTTCGAACCCGCGCGCGCCGGCCCCCAGAAACACCCGGTTGAGATAGATCGTCAGGATATCGTCTTTGGAATACCTGAGCTCCATCGCCAGCGCATAGATCGCCTCCTTCAGCTTGCGCGCGATGGTGGTCTGGCGGCAGTCGGCCTCGAATTCGGCCTCGGTCATCGAACCTTGCGGATCGAAGGGCGTGCCCAGACACAATAGCTTGGCGGTTTGTTGGGTGATCGTCGAGCCGCCGTGACCACTGAGCGGCCCACGCCCTTCGCTAATGTTGATTCGCACCGCACTGGCGACGCCGCGCGGGCTGATGCCGATGTGGCGATAGAACCGCTTGTCTTCGGTCGCGACGACCGCGTTTTTCAGATGCGGCGAGACGGTATCAGCGGTGATCACCCCGCCAAACTGGTCGCCGCGCCAGGTGAAGACCTGCCGGTCGCGGTCGAGGAAGGTGACCGACCCGCGCGCCCGCGCGTCAAGCTGGGCCGAAACCGGGGGCAGGTTCGCGGCGAACCAGATGACGGCGGCCGCGATTATCGCGGTCACCACCAGCGTGATGCGGACCGAGAACCGCCAGATCAGGCGAAGCGTGCCCTGCAAAGCTCGCCCAAGAAAGGCGAACGCGCGACCTGCCCGGGTTTTGGGCCTGCGGCCTGCGGTTTTTTTCCCGGGCTTTGCAGGTGTTTTCCGGGCCGCGGTCTTGGGCGCAGCCTTTTTGGCGGGCTTTTTGCCCGGTTTCGGATATCTCTGCTCGGCAACCAGCGGCGGTTTGTTCTTGTTCGAAGACGTCATGTTTCGCCCAAATGGTCGTTTTGATCGAGATTAGCGAATCTTTTTTCGGATGTGGAGTGCTGCACAGCAGCGCTCCGGTGATACGCGAGTTGCTCAATTATTGGGCAAACGCTGCAAAATGCGCCAAAATGCGCCCTTTTTCAAGTTTCTGGCTGCTTTTAGAGCCCAAACCCTTGTTTGCAGTCGCAGCATTCCTCGTGATGTCTGCATCCGCCGCACGATTGCGGCACCTGAAAGAGGACAGAAACGTGAAGTTGATCATCGCAGCAATAAGACCGTTCAAGCTGGAAGACGTCCGCGAAGCGCTGACCGACATCGGCGTGCGCGGGATGATGGTAACCGAAATCAAGGGGTTCGGTCACCAGTCAGGCCATACTGAAATCTATCGCGGCGCCGAATATACGGTGAACTTTGTACCCAAGGTTCGTCTGGAAATCGCTGTGGCCGACGAGGCCGCCGATCAGGTGGTCGAGACCATCGCAAACACCGCCCGAACCGACAAGATCGGCGACGGCAAGATATTCATCCTGGCGCTTGAAGGCGCCCAGCGCGTGCGCACCGGCGAGTCCGGTGACGAGGCGCTTTGACCCTGCTGAAAGGAACACGGAAATGAAACTGAGAAACTTGCTGCCGCTTTCAATCGCCGCAGCCATGGCACCGGCGCTGAGCTTTGCGCAGGAAGCCGCCGCAGAAGTGGTCGATACGATGGACAAGGGTGACGTGGCCTGGATGATGACGGCCACGCTGTTGGTCCTTTTCATGATAATCCCCGGTCTGGCCCTGTTTTACGGCGGTCTGGTGCGGTCGAAGAACATGCTGTCGGTGCTCATGCAATGCACCACGATTGCCGCGATGGTCATGGTGATCTGGGTGGTCTGGGGCTATTCCTTCGCCTTCGGCGGCGGCACCAGCCCGTTCTGGGGCGGTTTGGGCAAGTTGTTCCTTGCCGGAGTTACCGCCGATTCGATGGCGGCGACATTCACCGATGGCGTAGTTATTCCCGAATACGTCTTTATCGCCTTCCAAATGACCTTTGCCGCGATCACGGCGGCACTGATCGTCGGCGCCTTCGTCGAACGGGTGAAATTCGGCGCGATTATGTTGTTCACGGCACTGTGGGTGACCTTGGTGTATTTCCCGGTTGCGCATATGGTCTGGGACGGTGCCGGCTTTATCTTTAACCTCGGCGCGCTCGACTTCGCGGGGGGTACCGTGGTCCACATCAACGCCGGGATCGCGGCGCTGGTCGGCTGCATCGTGATCGGCCCGCGGATCGGTTTTGGCAAGGAAAACATGGCGCCGCATTCAATGACGCTGGCGCTCGTAGGCGCGGCGATTCTGTGGGTTGGATGGTTCGGCTTTAACGCCGGTTCGAACCTCGAGGCCAACGGCGGCGCCGGTCTTGCGCTGATCAACACATTTGTTGCCGCCGCGGCGGCGATCCTGGCTTGGAACGTGATCGAAAAGGTCACGCGGGCGAAGTCGTCGATGCTGGGCGCGGCCTCGGGAATGATCGCGGGGCTTGTTGCGATCACTCCGGCCTGCGGTTCGGTCGGTCCGATCGGCGCGATCGTACTGGGGGCGCTGGCCTCGGCGGGCTGCTACTTCTTCGTGGCGGTGGTCAAGAAAAAGTTCGGCTATGACGACAGCTTGGATGTTTTCGGCATCCACGGCATCGGCGGGATCATCGGGGCCATCGGCACGGGCATCTTCACCGCGCCGGGACTGGGCGGCATTGGCGGCGACGACTATTCGCTGGTTGGCCAGACTTTCATTCAGTTCCAGGCCGTCGTGATTACCATCGTCTGGTGCGGCGTGATCTCGTTCATTCTGTTCAAGATCGTGGACATGCTGATGGGCCTGCGGATCGAGGAAGATCTGGAACGTCAGGGTCTGGACACGACGACGCACGGCGAAAGCGCCTACGGCATCTGACATGCGTATCTCCCCTGGCGGGTAACGTTGCCCGCCAGTCCCTTAACGCCCGGGCCATTGTGTCCGGGCTTTTTTTTGCAGGAATGCGCCCGCCACCAATTGATGGGTTGAGGCCCGCCGAAAACTGGTGCGCTTTCGCGTCGGCGCCTTAAACGCCGACGTCGATGATCGCCTGGGCCAGCACCGGGATCGTCTTCATATTCAGCCCGGCGATGTTGATGCGACTGTCGCCGACCATATAGATGCCGTGATCGTCCCTAAGCCGGGCGACCTGATCCGGTGTTGCCCCGGTGCGCGAGAACATGCCGCGGTGTTCGGCCAGAAACCCGAAGCGGTCGGACCCCGAGGCGTCGCGCAAAGCGTCGGCCAGCGTGCGGCGCAGGTCGAGCATGGAAAGGCGCACGGCTTCGAGCTCGGACGTCCAACTGGCCCGCAAAGCGTCGTCAGTCAGGATCATGCTGACCAGCCGCGCGCCGTGGTCGGGCGGGAAGGAATAATTCTGGCGGTTGAGATAGCCGAGGATGCCCTGGGTGACGCTTTGCCGGTGCTCACCCGTCACCGCCATCAGAATACCCGCACGCTCGCGGTAGATGCCGAAGTTCTTCGAACAGCTCGCCGCGATGATCGTCTCGGGCACCGCGCTGGCCAGGGCGCGGGTGGCGGCACCGTCTTCGTCGAGCCCGTCGCCGAAGCCCTGGTAAGCGATGTCGACAAAGGGCATCGCGCCGGTCGCCTGAAGATGCGCGATCAGGTCCTGCCACTGGCCGGGGTTCAGGTTGGCGCCGGTGGGGTTGTGGCAGCAGCCATGCACCAGCACCACGTCGCCCGGCCCGATACCGGCCAGGCCGGTCATCATGCCGTCGAAGTTGACGCCGCGCGTCTCGGCGTCGAAATAGCGGTAGTGCCGCACCTCGAAGCCCAGATGCGCCAGCATTGTCGGGTGGTTGGGCCAGGTCGGATCGGAGATCCAGAACCGGGCGTCGGGTCGCGCCATTTTCACCAGCTCGAAGCCCTGGCGCAGCGCGCCGGTGCCGCCCGGAGTCGCCAGTGCTGCAACCTGACGCCGCGCCACCGCACCGCCCAGCACCAGCGCCACCATCGCGTCCAGATAGGCCGGGTCGCCGGCCAGCGCGGTATAGGCTTTGGTGGTCTCGGCCTCCCACAGCATCGCCTCGGCCTTTTTCACCGCCCCCATGATCGGTGTGACGCCATCGGCGTTTTTGTAAACGCCAACGCCGAGGTCGATCTTGTCGGGGCGCGGATCGGCGCGGAAGGCGGCGACCAGTCCCAGAATTCCGTCAGGCGGCTGCGGGGTGAGGGTCTCAAACATCATCAAGCTCCGGTTTCAACTTTCAGCCCGTCGTACATGCCCCATTCGGCCCACGAGCCGTCATAGATCGCATGATCCGACTTGCCCATACGTTCCATCGCCAGGGCCAGAATCGCGGCAGTGACCCCCGATCCGCAACTGGTGATCGCGGGCTTTGCGAGGTCAATCCCCTGGGCCTCGAACACCCGGCCAAGGGCGGCCACGTCTTTCATAGTGCCGTCGGGGTTCAGAAGGCTGGCGTAATGCACGTTCTTCGACCCCGGAATATGTCCTGACCGCATGCCGGGGCGCGGTTCGGCCTCGGTGCCCTGAAACCGGCCCGGCGACCGCGCGTCGATGATCGTGTAATCGTCAAGTTTCGAGGCCGCTGCGACCTGCGTTACATCCTTGACCAGATGCGCTTGCCGTTGGACGGTCATATGCCGGTCGCGGAACACTGGGGGCAGGTCTTCGACAGGTCTGCCCTCGGCCTGCCACTTGGGAAAGCCGCCATCGAGCACGGCGACATCCGCTTTGCCCATCAGGCGAAAGAGCCACCAGACCCTAGCGGCCGAAAATAGCCCCGCGCCGTCGTAGACCACCACCTGATGCCCGTCGCCCACGCCCATGGCCCGCAGCCGCGAGATGAATTTTTCCGGCGAAGGCGCCATATGCGGCGGGTCGGAGCGCGCGTCAGAGACGTCGTCGAGGTCGAAAAACCGGGCACCAGGGATATGCGCAGCCGCATATTCGGCCCGGGGGTCGCGGCCCGCGTCGGGCAGATACCAACTGGCGTCGAGAACCCGCAGATCGGGGCTGGCAAGATGTGCCGCAAGCCAATTGGTGGAAACAAGGGTGCGGGGGTCGTCGGCAGCCATGGCAGGGTCCGTGAAGTCTGGATCGGTTTCGACCTAACCCCATGGCGGGGGCCGTGCAAGGGCAGCCGTCGCACCGGCGCTGCGAAACCGCAGGAAACGGATCGGCATCGCCGGGGTGGGATGGAAAAAACCACCATGGATGCGCGAAGCTCAACCACAATTGACCCGGCGTCGGGCGCAATGCTGCTGGCGCTGGCCGCGGTTTGGGGCGGATCGTTCTTTTTTGCCGAAGTGGCATTGCGCGAGGTGACACCGCTTTGGATCGCGTTACTGCAGGTATCGCTTGGCGTGCCGGTGCTGGTGCTGGCCGTCATCTGGCGAGGGATTCCGGTGCCCCGAAACCCGGGGATTTGGGGCGCTTATCTGGTCATGGGCGCGCTGAACAATGCGATTCCGTTTTCGCTGATTTTCTGGGGACAAAAGGCCATCGAGGGCGGCCTGGCGTCGATCCTGAACGGAACCACGGCGGTCTTCGGGGCTTTTGTCGCGGGCGTGCTTTTGGTGGATGAGCCATTGCGCGCGCGCAAGGTCTGCGGCGCGGTTTTGGGCGTCGTCGGCGTGGCCGTGGTCATGGGCCCCGCCGCGATCAACAACCTTGATGTGCGCAGTCTGGCGCAGCTTGCGGTGCTGGGCGGGTCGCTGTCTTATGCTTTGGCCAGCGTCTGGGGCAAGCGCACCCTGGCTGGCCAATCGCCGATCATGAACGCAACGGGCATGCTGATCGGCAGTACGATATTGATGATCCCGGTGGCGATCTGGGCCGACGGGGTGCCGTCGTTCGCCTTTTCGCCGCCGGTCTGGGGGTCGCTGATCGGTGTGGCGGTCCTGTCAACTGCGCTGGCTTATCTCTTGTATTTCGCCATTCTCGCGCGCGCCGGGGCGGCGAACCTGATGCTGGTCACGCTGCTGATCCCGCCCGTTGCGATCGGGCTGGGTATGCTTTTCCTGGAGGAGAGGCTGGCACCCCAAGCCTGGGCCGGATTTGCGGTCATTGCGCTTGGTCTTGTGGTCACCGACGGGCGGCTGGCGGCGCGAATGCGGGGTGCGGCACGGGCCGGTTGAGTGCTTATTCGCCGCGCCGCAAGAGGCGCGCCTTCTGGCGCTGCCAGTCGCGCTTGGCCTCGGTGGCGCGTTTGTCCCGGGCCTTTTTGCCCTTGGCGATGCCGATCTTGATCTTCACCCGGCCGCGATGGTTGAAATAGATCACTAGCGGCACCAGCGTCAGGCCCTGGCGCTGCGTCGCCTGCCAGAGCCGCGCCAGTTCGCGCTTTGACACCAACAGCTTGCGGCGGCGGCGTTCTTGGTGGCCCCAGGTGCGGGCCGGCGCATAAGGCGCGATATAGGAATTCACCAGCCACAATTCGCCGGCCTCGACCGCGGCATAGCTTTCGGCAATGTTGGATTGGCCGGCGCGCAGGGATTTGACCTCGGAGCCTTGCAGGATCATGCCGCATTCGATGTCGTCTTCGATGGCATAATCGTACCGCGCCCGCCGGTTTTCGGCGATGACCTTATAGTTGGGGTTGTCGGGTGCCTTGGCCATGGTCCCGGCGATATAGGCCAAGGCGCGCGCCGCGCCAAGCCGGGCCAAGGCTTTGCTAACCAATTGCCGCTATCAGTCATCGTGCAGTGACACGAGGAGCTTGAGCAATGCATCCGATTACCCATCCGGGGATCCCCGCCAATAT
The DNA here is from genome assembly GCA_965247915.1 of Paracoccaceae bacterium. Lineage (GTDB taxonomy): Bacteria > Pseudomonadota > Alphaproteobacteria > Rhodobacterales > Rhodobacteraceae > JAKZRT01. The sequence continues at coordinate 3,602,833 of OZ252048.1, read as the reverse complement.
GAACCGTCCTATGGACCGCCCGTCTGATACCGACGCGGCCGCGCGGCCCGGCAAAAGCGCACAATCGGTCGGGCATATGGCCAAAGCGGCGGTGGCCGCCGCGGCCGAGGCCGGGATCGAGTTGCCCAGCAACGCACAGGGCGTGGCCGCTTCGGCCATCGCCGGCTGCGCCGATCCGGCGTTGATCTTTGCCGTCCAGACCGAGGACCCCGCGGAGGGCGGCGCCGCGACACCGGTCGCGGCCGGTGACGAGCCGGTGGCGCCAGAGGGAGCTGAGGAAACGGCGCAAGTCGCCGCCGCACCGGTTGGCGACCAGCCAGCGGTTGACGACGGCGCCGACCGGCTGGCCGCGGAACTGGCCGAGGCCGGCTTTACCGCCGCCGCCGATCTTATCGCCGCAGCGGCGGCGAGCCCGGCTGAGACCGCTCTCGAACTCTTGAGTGACGCCGAAGATAATTCAGCCTGAGGCCAACGATCCCGGGGTCAAGTATTTGCCGGCCTCCCGCCCGCCAACAAAATAGCAGACCGCGGACAGATAAGTATTTATGGAAATGTGACAATGGCAAGGGCGCTGTGCCTTTATGTTCTTCTGGGTGAAAATATCCCCTCCGGAGGCCGTCGCGGCCGCCGCAGGCTGGCGCAAAATGGATGCTTTGCGCCGCGGGCGCGCAATTTGACAGCGGGTCCGTCCGTTATCTCAGGCTGGGGCTTGGGCGCGCGAAACTGAGGTCCTCGGTAAGGCGGATAGGCCCGGCCTCGGCCGCCAGTTTGGAGCGGTAGATCACCAATGATTCGGCGACGCGCATGACGTAGTTGCGGGTTTCGCGGAACGGAATTGTCTCGATCCAGTGCAGCGGATCGACCTCATTGTCGCGCGGGTCGCCGTATTTCTCCAGCCACTCGTTGGTCCGCGTCGGCCCGGCGTTATAGCCCGACGCCATCAGCAGGATATTGCCCCCGAACTCGTGGTCCAGCGAGGCCAGATAGGCGTTGCCAAGCGTAGTGTTATAGGCCGGGTCGTCGAGCAGACGGTCAGGCGAATAAGGCAGGTCCAGCCAGCCGGTCACCTCTTTTGCGGTGCGCGGCATCAGCTGCATCAGCCCGCGCGCCCCGGCCCGCGAGACCGCGCGCGGGTAAAATTCGCTTTCGCGGCGGATGATCGACAGGGTCAGTTCGGCGGGCACGCCGGCCGTGTCCGCAGGGGGACCGGCGACCGGGAAATACGGGCGCGGCAACACAAGGCCCTGGCTGGCGGCGAATTTGGCGAGCGTCACCGCGATATGCGGTTCATCGAGCCGCAGCGCCAGGTCGCCGAGCCGCGCAAAGTCGTCATCCGAGAGCGTTTGCGCCAGATGCGTGAAAAACCGGGCCGCCAGACGGGTTTCGCCCGCGTGCCTGAGCGCGAGGCCGGCCATCAGGACCCGGCTGTGCAGAAACGGCGCGCCTGTAACACTTTTGGGTTCGACCTCGATCAGATGCGGATCCATGGCGATGCCGGCTTCTTCAGCGGCCAGAAGCCCGTAAAACCCGGTCTGAAATTCGGCGCCGAACGCCAGCGCCACAGCGGCATCATCGGGGCGGTCCATCGCCGCGTAGGCCTGCGCCTCCCAATAGGCGGCCCGGCCCAGGCTGATCGGGCTGTCGACACCGGCGCGAAAGCGCTGGAAATGGTTCAGCGCGTCGCGCGGGCGGTCGAGCCGGGTCAGGACGATATAGCCTGCGAGCCATTCGAGATCGGCGAAATGGGTGCCCGAAACCAGATGATGGCTGCGCGCCAGCGCATAGGCTTGGTCCACGCGCCCGTCGCGCAAAGCGTCGCGCGCCAGAACCCGCCGCGCGCTGGCCCAGAATGCCGGGCGGCCCAGGCGTTCCGCAGTTTCCGAGCGCGCCAAAATCAGCCGGGCAGCGTCGTCGCGATCGCCCTTTTCCATGCGCCACAAGAACCTCGCGAACGCCAGTCCGGGGCCGGAACCCCGCGCGTCCGGCACTTTGTCGACCAGCGCATCGACGCCGTTTTCCAGCTTGCGCAATGCAGTACGCGCCCGCGCCTCGGCCTTGGCGCCCGCGCCAAGAAACGGAAACAGCCGTTTCGCATCGGCATGTAGCCCCAGCCACAGCAGGTGATCCAGGCGGGCCTCGTTATGCGGCGTCAGCAGATCGCGGAATTCTTTGAGAAAAATCGCCTGTTCCGAGCGCGAAAACGACAGCGTGCGCCAGGCCAGCACCAATTCGTGCCGCGCGTCTTCGGGCCGGTCGCGGGCCTCGTAAGCGCGCGCCAAATGGAGCGCCCCATGCGGGCTCTGGGCGTGGCGATGGCCAAAAAACGCCAGCACATCATCGGCGGGTGTGCGCGGCGAGATCTTTCGCTCGCCCATCCGGCGCAGCTGCAAAAGCCCGGGCCAGTCACGATTGCGCTTGATGAAATCAAGGTAGTCGGCAAAGTTACCGTGGCCGTCGCGCAAAGCCGTCCAGGCGATGATGTCGACCGTAAGCGCGCCGGACCGGGCGGCCCGCCTTTCAGCCGCTTCAAACGCCCCGTCGCGCGCCAGCGCCAGCGCCGCCGTCAGGCCGCTGGCGTGTCCAGCCGCCGCAACCGTCGAGGCTGCAAAAGCGCCGAGAAGGCAAAGCCTGACAAAAAAGGCGCGTCTGATCACCAACATCTGCCCAAAACTGTGACCCCCGCCCGTGACCTTGGAACCTAGACGATTCTGCGCAACGAGACAAACTTGGCATCGGCGCATCCCCGCTATAATGTCTTCGCGATCCGGGACCGCCGACTCGTGGCCCCGGAGCGACGGAAAAATACCGCCAAAAGGACGCGCGCGATGTTTCAAGGATCGTTCCCAGCTCTGGTCACACCCTTCAAGAATGGCGATGTGGACTTTGACGCGCTGAAAGCTTTGGTCGACTGGCACGTCGATGAGGGCAGCGACGGTCTGGTTCCGGTTGGAACCACCGGGGAAAGCCCGACGCTGAGCCACGAGGAACACGAGTCGGTGATCGAAACGGTGGTGCGGGCGGCGGCGGGGCGGGTGAAAGTGATCGCCGGGGCCGGGTCGAATAACACTGCCGAGGCGGTGCGGTTCATGCAATACGCCGAGCGGGTCGGCGCCGATGCCGCACTTGTGGTCACGCCCTATTACAACAAGCCGACCCAGGACGGGCTGATCCTGCATTTCACCGCGGTACATGATTGCTGCGATTTGCCGATCATCATTTACAACATCCCCGGCCGGTCGGCCGTTGATATGACACCCGCGACCATGGGCAAGCTGGCCGGGCTGCCCCGGATTATCGGTGTCAAGGACGCCACCGGCGATCTGGCGCGGGTCAGCCAGCAGCGCATCACCTGTGGTGCGGATTTCATCCAGCTTTCGGGCGAAGACGCCACCGCGCACGGGTTCAACGCCCAGGGCGGGGTGGGGTGCATTTCGGTTACCGCGAACGTCGCCCCGCGCCTGTGCGCCGACATGCAGGCGGCAACGCTGGCCGGTGATTATGGCCGCGCACTGGAGCTGCAGGACCGGCTGATGCCGCTGCATCAGGCGATTTTCACCGAACCGGGGCTGGTCGGCGCCAAATACGGGCTGGCGCGGCTGGGGCTTTGCTCGGACGAGGTGCGCCCGCCGCTGGCGCTGCTGACCCAAGGCACCCGCGGGCTGGTCGACGACGCCATGCGTGGGGCCGGGCTGATCAACTAGGCCCCAATGACCGCACATTTCCGCTTCAATCTGATCGTCTGCGCGCTTATCTACACACAATAACCTAAAGGGCTTCTCCCTTTGCTTCCGGTCACACCAGATGTTGATCGGCCTTCTACGTTTCAGGCACGGTTCCTGGACCGTGCCGGGCGATGTGCGGGAGCTTTTGGACTTGGGGAAGTTGGTTTCGAGTGCTGTCGGGCAGGCTGGAGGGCCGGCACTCGGCCCTGATTGAGGTGGATCGGAGGGCGGGCGGTGGCTGGCGCCCGGCCTGCCGGGATCAGCCGCGTTGTCCGACGATGTCGCGGTAGTCGGCGGGTCGGAGGCGCGTGCCGATGCCGAGCAGGGTGTCGAAGGCCGTTGCGGTGTGGCGGCGGCGGTTCCAGCGGAACACGAACTCGTCGAGATAGCGGCGCAGATGGGCGCGGCGCAGGCCATGGAAGGTTCCGAGCGCCCAGCGCTTCAGGTTCGAGAACACACGATGGATCCACGTCAGCACGAGATTGGCGAGCGTTGCACCGACGACCTTGGGCTGGTGGTCGTGGTCGGGCAGGCCGCAATAACCGCTCCAGCCATCGGTGATTACCCGCGCGCCCGGCGCCGAGGTCCCGGCAACGAAGGCATGAAGGCTGCGCGCGGAGAAATCCCCGATCGGCGCCAGCCGGATGCGACGTGGCTCGCCCTCGGGCGATAGCTCGACCGCGCCGGCAATGCGCATCTTGCCTTGCGGGCTGCGACCTTGCCCGCCTGCGGTCGGGTCTTTTACGGTGCGGAACGGTAGGGTGGCCTCATCGATCTCGACCAGGTCCTCAAGCAGGCTGCGATCCGGATCGACCATGGCACGGCGCAGCTTGTGCAGCAGGAGCCAGGCACTCTTGTAACTGCCGAGCCCGAGCTGGGCCTGGAGTTGCAGGGCGGAGATACCGTTCGAGTGGCTGGTCACGATGTGAACGGCCATGAACCAGGTCTTCAGGGGCAAGTGGCTGCGGTGCATGATCGTGCCTGCGGTCACCGAAGTCTCCTTCCCGCAGGCCGCACATTCCCAGCTCGCCCGGCGACGCTTCAGTCCCCAGCCCCTGGCATGGCCGCAGGCGGGGCAGACGAAGCCGTCGGGCCAGCGCTTGGCTGCGAGATGCCGGGCGCAGGAGGCTTCATCGGGAAAGCGCGCCTCGAAGGCGGCGCGGGACATCGGGCGGTCGTATTTCCAGCGGCTGGGCATGACAGAACATTAGGCGAACATCCTGCCGATGGCAACCGCAAACCCAACATGTCGTCAAACCGGGTTCAGAGGGATAAGCCTCTAACCTAATTATTCGGGGTGACCCCATGGATCGAATATTGGCTGAACTTCAGGGCGGCAATCTGGTGCTGATCCTTCTGGCGGTTCTGATAATTGTCTTGATATTTCTAGGCGTGCGCATTGTCTCGCAGTCCGAAAAGCACGTGGTCGAACGGTTCGGCCGCCTGCGCGTTGTTCTGGGGCCGGGGCTGAATTTCATCGTGCCGTTTCTGGACCGGGTCCGGCACAAAATATCGATCCTGGAACGCCAGCTTCCCAATGCCAGCCAGGACGCGATCACCGCCGACAACGTGCTGGTCCAGGTCGAAACCAGCGTCTTTTACCGGATCGTCGAGCCGGCACGGACGGTCTATCGCATCCGCGATGTCGACGCGGCGATCGCCACCACCGTGGCGGGGATCGTGCGCGCCCAGATCGGCAAGATGGAGCTCGACGATGTCCAGGCCAACCGGGCGCATCTGATCGAAACGATCCAGGCCGATGTCGAAGACGCCGTTGACGAATGGGGCATCGAGGTCACGCGCGCCGAGATCCTGGACGTAAATCTCGATCAGGCGACCCGCGAAGCGATGTTGCAGCAACTAAACGCGGAGCGTGAGCGCCGCGCCGCTGTGACCCGCGCCGAGGGCGAAAAGCGTGCGGTTGAGTTGAACGCGGACGCCGAGCTTTACGCCACCGAACAGGCCGCCAAGGCGCGCCGGATCGCGGCCGACGCCGAGGCCTATGCAACCGCGAAAGTGGCCGAGGCGATTGCCGCCAACGGGCTGGAAGCCGCGCAATATCAGGTGGCGCTCAAACAGGTCGAGGCGCTGAGCGCACTTGGCGCCGGCGAGGGTAAGCAAACCATCCTCGTGCCAGCCGACGCGCTGGCGGCCTTCGGCGACGCCTTCAAAATGCTGAAAGGACGGTCGTGATGTGGTGGGCAGCCTGGTGGGTCTGGGGTGCCTTTGCCATCGCCCTGGTCATTCTGGAAGTCTTCGCGCCCGCCTATATTTTTTTGGGGTTCGGTATCGGTGCCTCGATCGTCGCGGTTTTCTTGTTAGTCGGCGGTCCGGCCGCCGGCGCGCTGTCAGGGTCGCTGCCGCTTTTGCTGGTGGCCTTCGCGGTGGTGTCGCTTGTTGCCTGGGTGGGCCTGAGACGTTTTTTTGGCGTCACCCGCACCCAGGTTAAACGATTTGACGACGACATCAACGACTGAGCCCCAGCGCCGCCACTCCTAATTTGAGCGCCTGCGGCAGTCGCCAAGCGCGCCGCGCTCTTCCTGTTATCATACTTCCAGAAATACTCTGGGGAGCGCGAGGGGCTGGCCCCTTCCCTTCGCGACGCGCGACAGCGCGGCGCAATACCTCGGATCAGTGTGAACCCTTCGCCCAGCGGTTCGGCCGGCGCAACCGGGGCGCGTTCAGCTCGGCCACCACCGCTTGCGCGGCGGCGCGGGGGTCGCGGGCGCGGTGGATGGGCCGCCCGACAACCACGTGGTCGGCCCCGGCGGCAATCGCCTCGGCCGGCGTCATGACGCGCTTCTGGTCGCCCGGTTCCGCGCCAGCGGGGCGCACGCCGGGGGTGACGATCAACTTTCCCTTGGCCTCGGGCAGGGCGCGGATCAACGCCGCCTCGTGGGGCGAGGCGATGATCCCGTGCGCGCCCGCCTCGAACGCGCGACCCGCGCGTTCGACCACCAGATCAGCAATGTCACCGGGTTTGATCTGGGCCGCATCGAGGTCGGACCGGTCGAGCGAAGTCAGCACCGTAACCGCCAGAATTTTCAGTCCCGCATCGCCCGCCCCCTCGCGCGCCGCGGCCACCACATGCGGATCGCCGTGGACGGTCAGAAAATCCAGATCGAACCGCGCCAGCCTGCGCACCGCCGCTTGAATCGTGGCCGGGATGTCAAAGAACTTGAGGTCCATGAAGATGCGCTTGCCGTGATCGCTTTTAAGCTCGCCCGCCAGCGCCAGCCCACCGCCAGTCAGCAGCCCCAGCCCGATCTTGTAAAACCACACCGCGTCGCCAAGCGCCTCGGCCAGTTTCAGCCCGGCCAGCGCGTCGGGCACATCGAGCGCCACAATCAGCCGGTCATCGGTGCGCTGTGTCTCGGTCATGGACGTGCCCTTTCGCCCCGGCTTTTGCGGCGCAGTGCCTCGAAGGTCAAGCGATCCGGCAAAATCGGAGATGCGGGTTGATATTGGGCGGTTTCCATCCCAAATTTTAGGCGAAGGCCGCACCTGGGGTGGGCTGCCTGGCGGGCACCCGGAATGCGCGGCGCTTGATAAAGGAGAGACCGATGAACTTGGAGAAGTTCACCGAGCGGTCGCGCGGCTTCATACAGACCGCCCAGACGATCGCTTTGCGCGAAGGCCACCAGAGGCTCGCGCCCGAGCATTTGCTGAAAGCGCTTTTGGACGATGACCAGGGACTTGCAGCCAATCTGATCCGCAGCGCGGGCGGCGCGCCCGAGCGCGTGGCCGAGGCCAATGACCTGGCGCTTGGCAAAATCCCGAATGTCGGTGGCGACGCCGGGCAGACCTATCTCGACACGCAGACCGCCAAAGTCGTGGCCGAGGCCGAAAAGCTGGCGGACAAAGCCGGTGACGCCTTTGTGCCGGTCGAGCGGATTTTGACGGCGCTTGCCATGGTCAGGTCGAATGCCCGCGATGCGCTCGAGGCGGGTGGGGTAAACGCCCAGGCCCTGAACGGTGCGATCAACGATCTGCGCAAGGGGCGCACCGCCGATAGTGCCAGCGCCGAAGATACCTATGAGGCGCTGAAGAAATACGCGCACGACCTGACGCAAGCCGCGGCGCAAGGCAGGATCGACCCGATCATCGGGCGCGACGAGGAAATCCGCCGCACCATGCAAGTGCTGTCGCGCCGTACCAAGAACAACCCGGTGCTGATCGGCGAACCCGGCGTCGGCAAGACCGCGATCGCCGAGGGGCTGGCGCTGAGGATCATCAACGGCGATGTGCCCGAAAGTCTGTCTGGAAAAAAGCTCATGGCGCTGGATATGGGGGCGCTGATTGCCGGCGCGAAATATCGCGGTGAGTTTGAAGAGCGGCTGAAGGCGGTCCTGTCTGAGGTGACGGCGGCGGCGGGTGAAATTGTTCTATTTATCGACGAGATGCACACGCTGGTCGGCGGCGGCAAGGCCGAAGGCGCGATGGATGCGGCGAACCTTCTGAAACCGGCGCTGGCGCGCGGCGAGCTGCATTGCGTGGGGGCCACGACGCTCGATGAATACCGCAAGCACGTCGAAAAAGACGCCGCCCTGGCGCGTCGGTTCCAGCCGGTGATGATCGCCGAGCCAACCGAGGCCGACACGGTCAGCATCCTGCGCGGGATCAAGGAAAAATACGAATTGCACCACGGGGTTCGCATATCCGACGCGGCGCTTGTGGCGGCGGCGACGCTGTCGAACCGCTATATCACCGACCGGTTCTTGCCCGACAAGGCCATCGACCTGATGGACGAAGCGGCGAGCCGGTTGCGCATGGAGGTGGACAGCAAACCCGAGGCGCTGGATGCGCTGGACCGCGACATTCTGCAAAAGCAGATCGAGGCCGAGGCGCTGAAAAAAGAAGACGACAAGGCGTCGAAAGACCGGCTTGCGACGCTAGAGCGCGAGCTGGCCGAGTTGCAGCAGCAGTCGGCGGAACTGACGGCGCGCTGGCAGGCCGAACGCGACAAGCTGGAAGCGGCGCGGGGCCTGAAAGAGCACCTTGAAAAGGCCCGGGCCGAACTGGAGCTGGCCAAACGCGAGGGCGATCTGGCCAAAGCGGGCGAGCTGTCTTACGGGGTCATACCGGACTTGGAAAAGAAACTTGAAGAAGCCGAAAGCGCCGAGGCGGATGTGCTGGTCGAAGAGGCGGTGCGCCCCGAGCAGATTGCCCAGGTCGTGGAACGCTGGACCGGCATCCCGACCTCGAAAATGCTGGAGGGCGAGCGCGAAAAGCTGATGCGGATGGAGGCCGAGGTCGGGCGCCGGGTGATTGGCCAGAAAACCGCGGTGCGGGCCGTGGCCAATGCGGTGCGCCGGGCGCGGGCCGGGCTGAACGACGAGGCCCGGCCGCTTGGGTCGTTTCTGTTTCTGGGCCCGACGGGGGTCGGCAAGACCGAACTGACCAAGGCGGTGGCCGAGTTTCTCTTTGACGACGACAACGCGATGGTGCGCGTCGATATGAGCGAATTCATGGAAAAGCACTCGGTCGCGCGGCTGATCGGCGCGCCGCCGGGCTATGTGGGCTACGACGAGGGCGGCGTGCTGACCGAAGCGGTGCGGCGGCGGCCCTATCAGGTGGTGCTGTTCGACGAGGTCGAAAAGGCGCACCCGGATGTGTTCAACGTGCTTTTGCAGGTGCTCGACGACGGGGTGCTGACCGACGGGCATGGGCGCACCGTGGACTTCAAGCAGACGCTGATCGTGCTGACCTCGAACCTCGGGAGCCAGGCTCTGAGCCAGTTGCCCGAGGCGTCGGATGCATCGGATGCCCGGCGCGACGTGATGGACGCGGTGCGCGCCCATTTCCGGCCCGAATTTCTGAACCGGCTCGATGAGACGATCATCTTCGACCGGCTCAGCCGCGGCGATATGGATGGCATCGTGGCGATCCAACTTGGCCTGCTCGAACGGCGGCTGAAGGCGCGCAAAATCTCGCTAGCGCTTTCGGACGAAGCGTGCGCCTGGCTGGCCGACGAAGGCTATGATCCGGTTTTCGGTGCGCGGCCCTTGAAGCGCGTCGTGCAAAGGGCGCTGCAAGACCCGCTGGCCGAGATGATCCTGTCGGGCGACATCGGCGAGGGCGAGACGGTTTCGGTCAGCGCCGGGCCCGAGGGGCCGATCGTCGGTGACCGGGTGTCGTCGTCTGGGCGGCAGCCGCCAAGGGATGCGGTGTTGCACTGAGGTTGCGCCGCGCGTTCCGCGCGTCGCCCCAGGGCGAGGGGGCGCTGCCCCCTCGCGCTCCCCCGCTGCCCCCTCGCGCTCCCCCAGAGTACTTCTGGAAATGTGATAATGGCAACGGTGCGGCGCCGGTGGCCTGCGGTTGTCGTCGCGCCTGCGTTGTAACACTTCGAACGGCTTTGTGAAAATCTCTTATTTGGTTCTTTGCGTCCTTGGTCTTAGATGGGATCAATGGCAATGGAGTCCGCGCAGATGCACAGCCGAGTGAATAACCTGAAATGGTCCGATGTGACGCCAAAACCCGCGTTTCTGAACCGGCGGCAGCTGATGGCCGGTGCGGCGGCAGCAGGGGCGCTGGGCAGTATTGCCGGGCCGGCGGCGGCCAAGCTGACCTATTCGCCATCGGCCTATTCGACCGATCTCGAGCCCAACACATTCAAGCAGATCACCAATTACAACAACTTCTATGAATTCGGCCTGGGCAAGGATGACCCGGCCGACAACGCGCATACCCTGACCACCGATCCGTGGTCGGTAAAGATCGACGGTTTGGTCGATCGCCCCGGCACCTATGATCTGGCCGATCTGATGCGCGGCATCGACCTGGAAGAACGCATCTACCGGTTCCGCTGTGTCGAGGCCTGGGCGATGGTCATCCCGTGGATCGGGTTCGAGCTGAACAAGGTGCTCGACCAGGCCGGCGTTCAATCGGGCGCGCGCTATGTCGCCTTCGAGACGCTGTTCCGGCCCGAGGAAATGCCCGGTCAGCGGCGCAGGTCGCTGGACTGGCCTTACGTCGAGGGGCTGCGGCTGGACGAGGCCATGCATCCGCTTGCGATCATGGCGACCGGGCTTTACGGGGACGAAATGCCGAACCAGAACGGCGCGCCGATCCGGCTGGTTGTGCCGTGGAAATACGGCTTCAAATCCATCAAGTCCATTGTGCGGATCACTCTGACCGACAGCCAGCCGCCAACCACCTGGAATATTCAGAGCGCCCGCGAATACGGGTTTTATTCCAACGTCAACCCGACCGTGGATCACCCGCGCTGGAGCCAGGCCAGCGAACGCCTGATCGGCGGGTTCATTGCCAAGCGCCAGCCGACGCAGATGTTCAACGGCTATGGGGAAGAGGTCGCCGGGCTTTACGCCGGGATGGACTTGAATGCGAACTACTAGTGAATGCGCGCTGGCTATATCGAACCGGTTTAGGGGGTGCCATTGCGGTGGCCATTTGCTGTGTCACCCCGATCTTGCCCTTCACTCCTGGGTTCCTGGGGCTGGCAGGTATATTGGGTTGGGCCTATTTTGATGCAATCCTGATTGCACTGGTGCCTGGGTTTCTCTTGATTGCGGGGATAGGATATTGGCGACTTCAAAAATCGAACTGACTTCGAAACTGACATGCCCGACTTGTGGTCACGAAAGTATCGAAACGATGCCGATCGATGCCTGTCAGTTCTTCTTTGAATGCACCAATTGTGGGACCGTTATGCGCCCCAAGGCTGGTGATTGCTGCGTTTTCTGCAGTTACGGCAGCGTACCGTGCCCGATGATGCAGCAAGGCGATGGGTGCTGTTCATGAATGTCGTCTCGGACCGTATCAACAAGACTGCGCGGCGTGTGCCCAAATGGGTCGTTTACGTCTTGGGCGTTCTGCCCTTTGTCTGGCTTGTCTGGCAGCTTTTCACAGGCGGTCTGGGGATCGATCCGGTCAAGGGGCTTGAGCTTGAACTGGGAACGCTGACCATCAAGTTCCTGGTTGCCTCGCTGGCCGTCACCCCGCTGATGAAATACGCGCGGGTCAATCTGGTCAAATTTCGACGGGTGCTGGGACTTTTGACATTTTTCTATGTGTCGATGCATCTGGCGACATGGCTGGTGCTGGATATGCAGTTCCTGTGGGGCGAGATTGCGCGCGACCTGACCAAGCGGCCCTATATCGTGATCGGCATGGCGACTTTCGTTTTGCTGGTGCCCCTGGCGCTTACATCAAATGACTGGTCGGTGCGCAAGATGGGCGGCAAGGCCTGGCGGCGTTTGCACCAGATCGTCTATGGTGCCGTCATTCTGGGGGCCACGCACAATGTCATGGTGCAAAAGGTCTGGGAGACCGAGGCGTTGGTCTATCTTGGGATTATCCTGACCCTTCTGGCGCTGCGCCTGAAGCCGCGCCACAGGAAAGTGGCGGTGAGCGCCGCCTGAGGCATCGTACCAGCGCCTAGCTGCTGCCTTTGTGAACCGCCATATCGCGTCTAAGATCGCGGTTTTCATCGCAGTTGACCCCACAAAGCGCCAGCAGGCGGGCCAGGTTTGAGGCGGCATCGTCAGTCTGATCGAGAATCAGGAACAGCTCGCCCTGGTATTCCAGCGCGCCGAGATGACCGGGGTCGATCCGCAGCGCCGAGACATAGTACTCTTGCGCGTCGTCGAGCCTGTCCAGCTTCCGGCTGGCAAAGCCCAAAAGGTTGTAGGCGTCCGCGTTTCGACGGTCATTGCGAACCACGGTACGTAAAATTCGAAGGGCGGCCTTAAATTTTTCCGCAGCGATTTTGGTGCGCGCGCGCCGCATTTCCTTGGCCACGTCAAATGTTGACACAGAAGCGCCGGACGATCCACCGCCACCGGAATCGACAGCAATTACCTGCGACGGGGCGGCGAGTGCCAGAGCCGCAGTGATGATGGCGGCACCGAATTGTTTGCGAAGTGAGTTCCCAGAGTTCATCTTGGCGCCTCTTTTGTGGCTTGCATTCAACGGAAGTTTAGCACGTTTTTTTCGCACGATGAGTAACAGACGAGTGAGGGCGTAAACGCGGTGGCAAAACGGGATCGCGTCCGGGTCGCACCAGCGATGAATTCATCTGGTTGCCGGGGTTTTCCGGTCGCGCGGGTCTTGCGCTGTGGGGAGCCACGAAAAAATAGGGACTTTGTCGAA